>CAXBHO010000064.1:0-21756 GCA_963975485.1 uncultured Balneola sp.
GCAACTACATGCGCCATATACAAGCACTATTTATACTTTTGCGGAAGTTGAGCTAGCTAAAAGATTATACCTTTGTTCACATTTCTAAAACCATTGTATTAGTGCCGGTAAGCTTTAAAAATGAAGTCTTTGTAACATGTTCAATTCTTATCTATGAAAATTCCATTTTTCAACACTCCTCCAAAAGCTGAAAGTGTATTAGCCAGTTCCAAAGATGGACTTGGGACTTTTGGAGGTGTATTTACTCCTTCTATTCTTACCATTTTGGGCGTTATCATGTACCTGCGTTTTGGTTGGGTTGTTGGTAATGTAGGGCTCATTGGTACGCTTATTATTGTAACCCTTTCTACGAGTATTACTTTCTTAACAGCTCTATCCATTGCATCTATTGCTACTGATCAACGAGTTCGGGGCGGCGGAGCTTACTACATGATAAGCCGTTCTTTAGGAATTGAATCCGGGGGTGCTATTGGGATTCCTTTATACATAGCTCAAGCGTTATCCGTTGCGCTTTATACAGTCGGGTTTGCTGAAAGTGTGGTTCAGGTTTTTCCAGCTTTAAATTTCAAGATAGTAGGTCTGGCAACTACTATTTTGGTAACTGCATTAGCTCTGGTTTCAGCAAAAACTGCTATTCGAGCTCAATATTTTATCATGTTTGGCATTGTTATTTCTTTGATCTCGTTACTTTTTGGAAAACCCATAGAACCAACAGAAATAGAAATGTGGGGGGCATCTGATCGAAATTCAGAACCGTTTTGGGTAGTTTTTGCTGTGTTCTTCCCGGCAGTTACAGGAATCATGGCCGGAGTAAACATGAGTGGCGATCTTAAAGAGCCTAGTAAATCTATCCCTTATGGTACTTTTGCAGCTATTGGAGTTGGCTATCTCATCTATATGGGTTTGCCAATAATTCTAGCCAATCGTGCAGATGCACTTACTCTAATTGAAGATCCATTGATAATGCGCAAAATGTCATACTGGGGCGATGCAATTCTAATTGGTGTTTGGGGCGCTACATTATCGAGCGCATTAGGAAGTATTTTAGGTGCTCCAAGAGTTCTTCAGGCGCTTGCCAGAGATAGAGTTTTACCAAAGTGGATGAGTTTCTTAGGAGAAGGCTCCGGTGACGATGATGCCCCAAGAATGGGAACTGTGGTAACTTTAGGTGTAGCATTAGTCGCTGTTTATTTTGGGAACCTGAACCTGATTGCCCCGGTTCTAACGATGTTTTTTCTTACCACTTATGGTGTGCTGAATATTACCGCAGGAATAGAGCGTATTCTTGGAAGCCCGTCATTTCGTCCAAATTTTAAAGTGCATTGGGTATTTTCATTAACAGGAGCAGTTGGTTGTATATGGGTAATGTTTCTGATTAACACTCCTGCAACTATTTTAGCATTTCTATTTGTAATCGCTATTTATTTTTGGTTGGAGCACAGGCAATTAAAAACTACCTGGGGAGATGTTAGTAGAGGAATATGGATGGCAATTACCCGGGCCGGATTGTTAAGAATTGGAATAGAAAAAGAATCAAAAACATGGCGGCCTAACCCTTTGGTACTTTCTGGTGCACCTACTAAAAGATGGCATTTGATTGATTTAGCGTCTTCAATTACACATAACCGCGGATTACTTACGGTTTCAACTGTTATAACTAACGACAAGTTCTCGGTAGAACATCAGAATGTAATTGAGGATAACATTCGCGAGTTTCTTGCAAAAAGAGGGATTCAAGGGTTGGTAAAAGTTTTAACTGCTGTCGACCCTTTTGAAGGAGGAGAGCATCTCGTAGAAGCATACGGGCTTGGAGCACTGGTTCCAAATACCATCATTCTTGGAGATAGTGAAAATGAGGATATCAGGAAGGATTACTGCCAGATGATTGCCACATTCCATCGCTTGCAAAGAAATGTTCTTATTGTTCACGATGATAAAGAGAAAGGTTTTGGTGAAAAGAAAAGAATTGATATCTGGTGGGGTGGATTAAAAGGCAATGGAGGGTTAATGATGATACTGGGATATCTGCTTAAAACAAGCAGAAGCTGGTATAATGCTGAGGTTTATTTAAAGATGGTTGTTGGATCCGAGAAAGGGGCTGAAGATGCTCAGAAAAATCTAACTCAGATAAGCAAAAAACTTCGAACAGGTTCCAAAGCAGAAGTTATTGTTTCGAAAGGTAGATCATTCGATGAAATTCTACACGAGTCCTCACAAGAAACAGATCTTATTTTTATGGGGATGGCAGAACCCAACGAAGACTTTATCAATTATTATGGAACCATTCAAGAACGCCTAAAAGGTTTACCAACAACTATTCTGGTTCTAGCTGGCGAAGAAATTTCTTATGGCGAAGTGCTTTACCAACAAGATGAATTTCAGGAAGATTGATAATTAGTGTAAAAAACACTTGTTTGTAAAACTATTTTGTTAGTAGGTTCGTCTAAAGGCAAATCCGTACTATTAGGGGAATTTTAATACTTATTCTATTATGCAAAAAAAATTTATTGCGCCTATCGCACTGGTACTTTCTGTAGTTGTTTTATGGATAATTTTTGGAGGAAACAAGGATGACGCTACTGAACTTTATGCTTCTCCTCGACAAGGTGAATTTGTTGTTGAAGTTATTAGCACCGGAGAATTGCGCGCTAAGAACTCTACCGAAATAAAAGGCCCTCAAGGAGTTAGAGACTTCAGAATTAATAACATGAAAATTCAACGGCTTATTCCTGAAGGAACCATTGTTAAAAAGGGTGATTTTGTAGCCGAGCTTGATCGGTCGCCAATTATGGCAAAAATGCAGGATGCTCAGTTGGAGGTTCAACAAGCACAATCTCAGGTTACTCAAGCTCAACTGGATAGTACTCTTACGCTCTCACAAGCTCGCGATAATCTGATAAACTTAGAATATGCGCTAGAAGAGCGGCAAATTGCTGTTGATCAGTCTAAGTATGAATCTCCTGCTGTACAACGGCAGGCTGAGATTGAACTTGATAAGGCAAGACGTACACTCACGCAAGAAAAGAAAAATTATCAAACTAAAGTAAAACAATCCGTTGCTAAGATAAGCGAAATTGAAGCTGAACTTTCCAAGAAAAAGAACGAGCTCAATAAAATTCAGGCGTTAATGAGCCAATTTACAGTGTACGCCCCTGATAAAGGTATGATTATTTATAAACGAAGTTGGAATGGACAAAAAACAACCGTTGGTGAAGATATAAGCGCTTGGAACCCTATTGTTGCAGAACTCCCGGATTTCACTGTGATGGAATCTCTTACTTATGTGAATGAAATCGATATTCAGAAAGTAAAACAAGGGCAAAAAGTGATTGTAGGTCTGGACGCCGTTCAAGGCAAAATACTCGATGGCACCGTTACCAGTGTTGCTAATATTGGGGAGCAAAGACCTAATTCAGATTCAAAAGTATATGAAGTTATTATAGAGATTGCAGGAACAGATAGTTTGCTTCGTCCGGCAATGACTACAAGTAATGAGATACAGGTAGATAAATTAAATAACGCTATATCTATCCCCCTGGAAACCATTCATGCCCAAGATTCTTTAAGCTTTGTTTTTCTTAAAGATGGTTTAGGCTCCAGAATGCAACAAGTTGAGCTGGGATTAATTAATGAGAATGAAGCGGTGATACATCGGGGAATTTCGATGAATGATCGCCTTTACCTTTCTATGCCTGAAGATACTTCGGGAATAACAAAAAGCTATCTGAAAGACGTTATCACCTCCAAAAAATAATCTCCCACTGTGTTCCAAAAAATACTTTACAATTTTGATATTGCCCTTGAGGCTATTCGCAGAAACAAATTGCGCGCTTTTCTAACTTCTCTTGGTATTATTTTTGGAGTTGGCTCTGTAATAGCAATGCTCGCTATTGGTACCGGCGCACAGCAAGAAGTTCTGGCACAAATGCAGTTGTTGGGAACCAATAATGTGATTATTCAACCTGTTATTGAACAAGAAGAAGGGAATGTTGACGAGGAATCAGCGGGGCAAGAAAGTAAACGTTTTTCTCCGGGGCTAACGCTTGAAGACTTAAGAAGCATTCAAGAGGTTATCCCTGAAATTGAATTTGTAAGCCCTGAAATTCTGTACGAAACAAATTTTATCCGCAATGCCAGAATGCGAACTGGTAAACTTGTTGGCGTAAATGATGACTACTTCAACATCAACAACTTTGAGATCATAGACGGAGCTAATTTTTCGGACACTCAGATTGAAAATTCTTCACCAGTTTGCATCATTGGATACGATGTACGTTCTAAATTTTTTGCCGGACAGGACCCCATCGGTAAAAAGATAAAAGCAGGACATCTTTGGTTAACCGTAATAGGAGTTTTAAAGAAAAGAGAGCTTAGTACGGAAAATATCGAAAACCTTGGAATTCGGAATTACAACCTTGATATTTTTGCTCCTGCTACCACTGTTTTATTACGATTTAAGAATAGAGCTTTGGTTACCAAACAGGATTTAGGAGGAAGCAGCTCAGCCGTTATTTTTGGTGGAGGCATGATGGTTACATCAAATAGTTCCAGCAAAGGCGGTGATGGAAATTATAACCAGCTTGATAAGCTTATTGTTCGAGTAAGTGATACAAAATTTAGCGTACCGGTTGCTGAAGTTCTTTCCAGAATGCTAAAACGCCGCCATAATGATGTAGTTGATTTTGAGATTATTGTGCCGGAACAATTACTACAGCAAGAACAGCGCACCAAACGAATATTCAATATTGTACTCTCTTCTATTGCTTCTATTTCCTTGATTGTTGGCGGTATTGGAATCATGAATATCATGCTTGCTTCTGTAGTTGAGCGTTACAGAGAAATCGGCATTAGAATGGCAGTGGGAGCGCAAAAGAAAGATATTGAACTTCAGTTTTTAACGGAAGCACTCACTATCAGTATTACAGGGGGAATACTCGGCATTATCCTTGGTATGGTATTCAGCTTTGCCATTGAAGCTACCGCTGATATTGCAACTATCGTTACACCAATTTCAATTTTCATCTCATTTGGTGTGGCTCTTTTAATCGGAGTAGTCTTCGGATTCTTCCCGGCTAAACGCGCCGCTCAACAAGATCCTGTACACGCATTACGACATGAATAAACTTCTTTTAATAACCACATTTATTCTTCTAAGTATTGGAAGTTTTCACGCCCGGGCACAAGTTACACAGAGTTTATCTCTGGAAGAAAGCATTGAAATCGCCAAAGACAATAGTCCGATTTCACGCGCCGCAACCTATAACCTGATTGCTTCTAAATGGCGATATAAATCTTTTCGAGCAGATCTGCTTCCAAGTTTCAATCTTACGGGTGATGCTCCAAATTATAGCAATCAAATTTTTGCTAATGTCCAAGACAACGGAAGAGTAGTATTCTCCAGAAGAACACAATCAGAAGCTTCTGTAAGTTTTTCTGCCAACCAAAATATTTTACCAACAGGAGGTAATCTTTCACTTTCTACAGGCATAACTCGATTGGGTATTTTTGATGGCGAGAATACGTACGCATGGCAAAGTACGCCGTTGATCGCCAGTTATACCCAGCCTCTTTTCCAATACAATAGTTTAAAATGGAGAAATAAAATTGAACCTCTTCGGTTTAAGATTGCTGAAAAACGGTTTGTGGAAGATCTCGAAGATCTGTCTTTTACTGTGGCTCAAAACTTTTTTGATGTATTGATCGCCAAAATCAACGTAGAAATTGCAGAGTTTAACGTTACGGTAAACGACTCTATTTACAATATTTCTAAAGGCCGTTATGAGGTTGGTAATTTGGCTGAGAATGACCTTCTACAGACTGAACTTCAATATAGAAACGCTGAAACTTCCTTAACCAATGCGCGACTAAATTATCAACGTGTAGAAGAAAACTTTAAAGCATTGTTGGGCATTAACGATAAAGTAGTTTTAGAAATTGAAGCCCCGGAAACCGCTCCTCAAGTAAACTTAGATTTTGATAAAGCACTAGCTCTGGCTTTGGAGAACAACAGCCAATCTCTTGAATTTAGATTGAATGAAATTCAAGCGAATCAGTCCTATGACCAAGCAAAAAAAAATGCCGGTTTTTCGGCAACCCTGCGTGCTGACTATGGCTTAAATCAGACTTCAACAGAGTTCGATGAGCTATACACAAATCCTGACAATCGACAATTTTTTACGCTAGGATTTCAAATTCCTATTTTTAATTGGGGAAAGCAGATTTCTGAAATTAGAGCAGCCCGCAATCAGCAGCTTGCCACAGCAAATAGTATTGAATACCAAAGGCTCCAATTTGAGCTTAGCGTTCGTAGTACCGTTCGGGAATTTGAATTACTTAAAGGACAAGTTGAACTGGCTGAAATCTCAGATAATATTGCTGAGCGCCGTTATGATGTGTCTAAAAACAGATATCTAATTGGCAAAATTGATATTACAAACTTATTCATTGCTCAAAATGAAAAGGACAGCGCTCGAAGAAGTTATATTCAAGCCTTGCGAAATTATTGGACGGGTTACTACAACTTGCGCCGTTTAACTTTATATGATTTTGAACAGGACAGGCCTATTTATTACGAAGTAGATTTATAGGTTAAAGGCCGAATCGTATTTCAGTCCGTTTCTCTAATTCCTTACATTCCATGAATTAAGAATTCAATTTTTTGTCATGAGAATATTTCTTTTAGGTCTTTCAGTAGCGCTGTTCATTAATTGTTCCTCTCCAAAACAACCGATTAATTCCTTACCGAACGGTGTCCAAACTATTTCTCTTTTGGGTGATACTTTAAGAACCAATTCAGGAACTTTATCGAATGCCTTAACAAATCGTATTGATTCCCTTATCACGGTTGCTGAATTAACGAACTCAGATACTGAAGCGTTAATCTGGCGGGCTCGTCTTTTAGGCTACAATGGAGAATATCGGCAAGCTATTAACTTGTTAACGGAAGGATTAAAAGCTAATCCCGAAAATCCTGAGTTATATCGCCATCGGGGACATCGGTTTATTTCTCTTCGAGAATTTGATTTAGCAATTAACGACCTTAAAAAAGCTTCTGAGCTCATTAAAGGAACTGATGATGCAGTTGAGCAAGATGGACTGCCCAATGAGCTTAATAAACCAACCGGTAGCTTACACACCAATATTTGGTATCATTTGGGCTTGGCTTATTATTTAACTCAGCAATATGAAAAAGCTCAGCAAGCTTATGTAGAATGTATTAATGCCAGTACAAATGACGATATGCTTGTTGCTGCTTTGTATTGGTACTATATGAGTTTACGGCGTGACGGGCAGGATGAATTTGCTGGTAAAATTATCCAGCCCATTAAAACGGAGATGGATATCATAGAAAACGACAGTTACCATAAACTACTTCTTGTTTTTAAAGGTGAATTTAATCCCGATATGATTCTTGATTCAGAAGGAGACGCGCTGAGTAATGCCACCATTGGTTATGGAATTGGAAACTGGCATTTCATTAACGGAAGAACTGAAAGAGCGTTAGAAATATGGAGAGAAGTTTATGAAGCCGGAAACTGGGCTTCGTTTGGATTTATCGCCAGTGAGGTGGAGTTGGCTCAATGAGTTGTTTTATTGGAGCGTTCAATGCTTCTTCATCAATCAGAAAAGAACTGACTCTGATAGTTCAAAATGTCGATATCGTAATAAATAATGAACGCTTTTTTGTACTTGGCATCATTATTTTAAAGTTCAGAAATTAATTCTATCATGAATTCCCACTCTCAACCAACAATTTGAAACAGAATTATCAAGATTTTAGAATTCTCAGAATTTTTTAATTCAGATAATTCATTCATTCTGTAAATTCTGATCCAAAGTGGTTATGATTTATTAAAAATACTGGATTTACTAAATTTACTTTGCTTAATTATGGAAATTTCAAAATCCTGTAAATTCTGTTTCAAGTTTTTATGATTAAAGATGAGCTTACTTCTTCAATTATTGGTTGTGCAATGAATGTTCACAACTTAATCGGTCCGGGCTTTCAAGAGGTTATTTACCAACGCTGCCTCAAAATGGAATTTGAAGAAATCGGTTTGAACTTTGAAAGAGAAAAAAATCAAGCAATTTTTTATAAAGATGTTCAAGTAGGAAACAGAAGAGCAGATTTCGTTGTAGAAGAAAAAGTAATTGTCGAAATAAAAGCCGTCACTAAGCTCGAAGATGTTCATTTGGCTCAAGCAAAAAATTATACAGTTGCCTATGATTTTCCTCTTGGGCTTCTTATTAATTTTGGAGGTAAAAGCATGGAATATAAATTACTGTTTAATCCAAAATATCACTCAAAGTAGATTGTAATTATTCCGGTTATTTAGAAATTCTGTCATCCAGTAAATTCTGATTCAAACTACGTTTATGCCCTACAAACAACTTAAACTTTGGTTCGATAAAGAACTCGCTGAGTTCTGGCTTCAAAAATCGGTGGCTAATTGCCTGAATGATATTTTAAGGATAATCCTGATATCGCAAAAGCTATTATTACCAATTGGACCGTTAATCCAACATCTGAAAGAAAATGGATCGTAAACCATGCCCTCAGAAATCTCAAAAAGAAAAATGATACGTGGGCTTTAGGAATAATTTCTTCGTTTTGATTTTTTGAATGAATCAAAGTACGTTGCATTAACTAATCAATTTCTAATATTTTTTTACTGATTTCATAATCTCCTAATTCCCAACCAAGAAAACAGCATTTCCAAACAGCAACTTACCGTTGTGCCAGAATCCACGGTAAAGTGGGTTGTCAATCATGTACACTACTTTACCGGAACCCATATTCTGAACTCCGAAAGAAAGTGTATTTTCTAAAGTTTCTTTCGCTTCAGATCCTACAAAACCGCTTCGATGAGCTCCTTCTTTTGCAGCGCCTACATTCCAGCCTTTATCTAAATATTCGTAACCTGAAGAACCCAGCTTCAAAGACATATATTTTTCATCATAGCCAAATGCTAATGGGTGAGTATTATCCATTGTCAATTCAAAAACCGAACCCGCATTCAGCCTTGATGCAGACGCCCTGTCGGATTCTCCATACTTTTTCAGCTTATCATTTGGATCTTCTTCTTTCTTATCGTCATCCTCATCGTCAGCAGATTTTCTTTTCAGATTAAAGCCATCCTTGCCTGCTAAAAAGCCGTTTGCCCCTTCAACTGCAATTAAGGTTCCGCCATTTCTGATCCATTCCTTCAAACCAGTCAAGCTATCATCAAATGTTCTCCCATAAGAACCGGACGGCATAATCATTACGTCATATTCTGTCCAGTCTATACGCCCAATATCATCTCTGTTTATTAGGTTCACAGGATAATTGATCTGCTGATCAAAATAATGCCAAATATGTCCTACCATATTTGAACTGGTTCCTTCTCCTGCAATCAAACCTACTTTGGGAGCCGTAACAAAACGAACAGATGAAGACCCAAAGTCGTTACCTGATGTTACAAATCCGGTTGCTACGGGAGTAATAAAACGCCCAAATTCATCAGCCGTAGTTTTTACAATCTCATCAAACTCATCACCCAATTTCTCATTTCCATTTCTGGTAATAATTAATGTGCCGGCTTCATATTTGTTCCCATTCATTGTAAATGGCTTTTCAGCATAACGAGCGTTCACCCCTTTCTTTAGTAATGCCGCAAGATATTTCAGATCGTTTAAAGAATTCCATTTTGCCAAGTAAGCATATGGCTTGTTTATACTTGCAGAAACGGTCGCAGTCGTAGAACTTGAAACCGGACTTTGAGAAATGTTGCCTTTTACGGCATAGCCTTCCAATCCGAATGCATAGTGAGCTTCCCAAGCTGTTATATCATAAGTAAGCGAATCTACCAATTCAGGCTTTGGCTCAAATAAAACCCTCACTAATGTTCCTTGTGGCTGATAAGTGCTGATTACATAGTCACCTTCTTCAATGTTTACTCTGCCTGTTTCTCCGGAAGAGAAATCATAGCCTTCCATTCTGCCATTACTGCTTGCTTGTCCAAACTCGATGTTCTGCTTAATCAGGTATTGTAATAAACCAGCTACTTTATCCGGATTGCTCGATTTTTTTACTACAAACGTTTTGTATTCACCGGCTCCATTTTCTCTGGTTTGCTTAAAGTATTTGGCAAATTCATCAACAACTTTTTCTTTTTTCTTAGCTGTTATTTCCACCGTAGAAAGCCCGGTTGTGGAATGATGGGTTAATCGATCCAATAAAGTCAATGTATCACCTTCAGCGGTTCTTACGGCTAATCCTCCACGACTGTGACCTGCTTGTTCGTAAGTCATTCCAATAGCGCCGTTAAATGTTGGCCATGTATCGCCATAACTTGGATAAAAAAGATCGAATATCTCACGAGTAAAGTACAACCAGTTCTCTTCATCAAAATACTTTGTGTGATTTTTCCCGATCATAGTTTGATATTCGCGTTGCCAGTCTGTGATCGCTGTATGAAAGGGTTCTGCCGCAGGCGCAAAATAATACGGGCTGTTAATTCCTTGCTCGTGAAAATCTACATGCACCTGCGGCATCCATGATAAATAGGCTTTAATTCTATTTTGTGTTTCAATCTGAGTTTGCCATGCCCAATCTCTGTTTAAATCGAAATAATAATGATTGGTACGTCCACCCGGCCATGGCTCGCTATGTTCACGCGATTCAGGATTAACATTAGCTTCTGATCCTGTAACTGATTTGTTCCAATACACATAACGATCTCTGCCATCAGGATTAATCATTGGGTCCATAATTACCATCACATCATTCAGCCAATCACTTTTTTCAGTAACTAACTTATAGATTGTGTTAATAGCTGCTTCACTAGAGGACGTTTCATTGCCATGAACATTATAGCTTAGCCAAACTATCGGTGTTTTATCTGCCGTTGGTGCGCCATTTATGAAACCAACTCTCTTTAAATTATTAGTTCGTATTTCCTCCGATCTGTTTTGGTTAGCCACTGATGAGACTGTAGCATATACTAATTCTCGCCCTTCGTATGTATTGCCATATTGATTTAATGCAACCATGTCGGAATTATCAGCCACATGCTTAAAATAGTCGTGTACTTTATAGTGAGGAGTCCACTGCTCACCCAATTCATAGCCTAAAAACTCCGCCGGTGATTTAAGTTGAGCGTAAGTTGCCGTTGAAAGTGCCAGTAGTAATAAAATAAATTGTATGCTTTTTTTCATTATGAGTCTAAGTTTTAGAATTATGATTGATACTTTCATTCATAATTCTACATTTATAATTCTTAATTCTTTTCTAATTCTTTTTCAATTTGATTTTTTACAGCATCCATAATAGCATTAGGGATCGGTACTGTTAAATTATAGTGAGCAATTTTCCATTCATTTTCCTTTAATACCAAAACTCCAGTCCCTCTACTGGGACCTAAATTCGGAGTGGAAAGTTCTTCATCAAACCAAGCCGTTTTTCCATTTTCAGAAATATACACATATCGGTTTAAAGGAGTGAAATTCCATGCCCGCCCTCTGTCAAAATAAGGCTTACTGTAACTTTTAAACTCGGAAACATTCCAGCGCTCGGTAGCATCTGTACCCATAAATATCGAGGTTGAATCTGCAAAATGCCCAAAATATCGCTCAAAGTCTGCTTCAGCTGCTGCGTTATGCCAATCATTCATCACCGCTTGAACATCCGCTTTATACTTTGTTTTTTCTTCTTCTGATGTTGAACAAGCGTTTGTAAAAAGTAGCATGCCGCAGAGAAATAATAGTTTTTTGCAGTGAAATTTTTCCATAGATGGATTTTACAGCTTACTTTTACTTAGCACAACTCCTTTCAACAACTTTTACGCTATTTGAATATCATTACTTGTGGTAAAATTTTGGGATATGATATCTTCTTTTTAAGTGACACTATGGTGTCATACCTTCATTCTATATTAGAAAAAAGGATTAAAGCTACTTTTTAGTCATATTATTTGGATATTTATGTGGCATAGTTAAAAATAAATTATAACTAATTTTTTAAAAACTTAAGGCATGTATACAGTAGGAGGATTATTCTCAGGAGTTGGTGAAATTGAAAGAGGGTTTGAAAAAACAGACTATTTGAGAGTTTCCCCTCCACGGGAGAGGATAAAGGGGTGGGTTTTACTAACTGAAATTAACTCAGTAACGAGTCGCCCAAGCGAGAAGGGTTTCACTGGTTCTTTAAATTTTGGATATATTTTTAAGATCAATGAACCATATATAGGATTTAGCGTAGCTTTCATGACTTTTTAGTAAAATGCAATCTACTAAACTTGCTGAAATGCTCGGTATGGGCTCGCCTGTTCTGGTAGTATTAATTACCGGATTAGTGGGAGGCTTGGTAACTAGTGTTGCTACCATAAAGAAAATATGGCAATAATTTAATTACAAGCTTTGCATATAATTTGGCTTAAGTTATTTGTTAATTGGTAAGATGAGTTAAATTCCTCCCCTTTTGGTTCTGGTCTAAATAACGACTATACCAATTAACCATTAACGACACTAGATTGGCGGTTGTGAGTGGGAGTTTGTTATCTGTAAATGACAGGAAAATAATATTTAAGAAATAACTTGCTTTAGTTTTTTTTTTGCTTATTTATAAATTCATTATTAATAAATGGAGTAAAGATGAAGAAAGTAAGTTTTATATTACTTGTAGCTTTTGCTATAAGTGTATTTCCATCTACGGAAAATGTTGAAGCACAAATAGGAGATATCCTTGTCAATGTTGATACTGGTTCTTGTACAACCGGGGATTGTGAAGTAGTTACAAGACAATACACCGGTTTAACAACACGGTACACTATTGCAATTAGGTGTATGGATTCAGGTGGCAACTTCGGGTCTTGGAGCAGATGGGCTTATCAAGGCATTAACCCTGGTAGTTATTGTAATACTTAAATGCTATTAATTCTGCATGTTTTCTATTAAAGTTTACATTCCTACAATATGTTTTTTGCTATTAAGTTGTAGCCAGTTTGAGTATGGTAATGAAATAATTGATCTTAGAAATAGTTCGATTAAAGAAGACACTCTGATTTCGAAAAAAATTAAATTTTCTGAAGATGAGTTGTACTATTCCAACTATAGTTTTATGCAATCTAATAATAGTGGCCTATACATAACTCCTCCTACTCCAGTAGGAGGAGTTGTATTGTATAAATATGACCTAATCAATAGCGGTGATACCGCGAGAGTCACTGCTGTGATGAAAAAGGGACGAGGTCCTGAAGAAATGGAGTCAATTTTTCTAAGCTCTAAAACAATTAATGGTGATACTTTAATGTTTAGTTCTCCAGGTAATAAAACATTTATAGTTAACCAAAATGGTTCTTTGAGCCAATGGGAATTTGATACAAGAGGAATCATCAACTTCGGCTACTCATTTTCTTATGGGGAAAAAAAATTACTAATTCCTAGTTTTAATCCAAGTCAGGAAAGTTATTTATTTACGATATATGATATTGAAGAGGATTCTAGCTACAATTTCTTTACTCCCAGAGTTCCTTATGGCTTTGAGCCATCCATAAGAAATGAGATTCTTGGCGAAACTCCAATGCCTGACGGGTTTGCTATCTCTTTTCTAGGAGATAAAAAAGTATATATTTTAAATTTTAATGGGCGAGTTAAAAAAGAAATTATTCTTGGAGAAAGTGATGAAATCCCAAAACCTTATAAAATAAACAATCCTCATGAGTCTCCTGGAGCGATACCTTATATAACAAAAATGGAATTCTATAATAAGCATTTATTGGTTCTGCTAGATAATATTATTTGGATTATGGAGTATCCATCCTTCAGCTTAAAGAAAAAGATTAAGTTACTAAATAATAAAGAAGCTGAAATATCCCCGATCTTAGATTTTTCGATTTCAGATAAATATTTGTTTTCTAGGATTGGGAGAGAAGGGATATACTATATAGAAACAGATGAGAATTGGTTTAAATAAAGCTTCATAAATTTTAATATTATCAACATAATCATGGGTTCATTAGGAAGTACAGAATTAATAATGATAGCAATAATCTTAACCGTTCTGATTGGTGGGATTTATTTAGTAGTACGTTTAGCAAATCGTAAAAAGGAATAATTATTCAGTGAACTGGATGGTGTTTTAATTGAATCCAATCTTCGCCTTTCGTATCTTCATCGAACTCTAAACAAAGCTACAAAGAAAATTAAAGTGTTAGCAATTTACAGCTTTGAAAACCCGGCAAAGCACGCCATTAAATTAAGGACGTGCATTTGATGCCATTCCCTCTTTTTCATATCATTTTCCAATCCGGCGCGGCATTCGTAGTCGGATTTTTTTTGAGTTTTTATTTTGGTGATAGAGCTCAAGACATTAAATATTCTCAAATACCCTCACCTTTGTTTCCTCTCCCAGGAGAGGAAGACTCTATTACTTTATTTCTTTCTGAAACAACGAGTTTCCCCTCCTCGGAGGGGATAAAGGGGTGGGTTAAACCGATCCAAATTAATTGTTTACAAACCATAACTAAACAAAAGTATGTCGCTTCCTAAAAGAAAAAAAGCAATTCTCGCACTCAGTGATGGAACTATAGCTCATGGATGGGCAGTAGGTCATGAAGGAATCACCGGCGGAGAATTATGTTTCAATACTTCCATGACCGGTTATCAGGAAATTTTTACTGATCCAAGTTATCACGGTCAGCTAATGATGATGACCTATCCACATATTGGAAACTACGGAACCATGTCGCGTGATGACGAAGCCAGAAACGTAATGGTTGCAGGAATTATCACCAGAGCCTTTTCTCATGAGTTCAGTAATCCGATGGCCGATGGAAGCTTGCAGGAATATTTAGAAGATCATGAAGTGGTTGGGATTTCGGGAGTAGATACAAGAAAACTGGTTCGACACATTCGTGAAAAAGGCGTGATGAATGCGGTGATATCCTCCACAGAATTGGATGAAAAGAAGCTTGTTCAGATGGCGAAAGACTGGGAAGATATGACCGGATTGGAATTAGCTTCGAAAGTTTCCAGAGAAGAAGCTCAAACTGTAAACGGCGAAAGTGATTTTAAAATAGCCGCCTTTGATTATGGAATTAAACAAAATATCATCAACAGTTTAAATGCGAGAGGTTGTACCCTCAGAGTTTTTCCGGCGAAAACATCCCTTGAAGAAATAAAGGAATGGGATGCAGATGGATTCTTTTTCAGTAACGGTCCGGGCGATCCGAATGCAACAGCAGAATACGCACTTGAAACGGTTGAATATGCAAAATCCACCGGAAAACCTTTATTCGGAATTTGTCTGGGACATCAGTTGATGGCATTAAGCGAAGGCATCGAAGTAGGAAAAATGTTTGTAGGACATCGTGGGGCAAATCATCCGGTAAAAAATTTAAAAACCGGATTAGTTGAGATTTCAACCCAAAATCACGGATTTGCAGTAACTGAAGGAAGTGTAAAAGATGAGGTCGCAGAAGTAACGCATATCAACTTGAACGATGGAACGGTGGAAGGATTGAAATTCAAAAACTTCCCGGGATTTTCGGTGCAATATCATCCGGAAGCATCACCCGGGCCGCATGATTCTGCGTATCTATTTGATCAGTTTATTGATATGATGAAAGCTGGAAAAGGAGTGAAAGCATAGAACAAAAAGTCCCCCTTTTAAGGGGGCTCATCAACTTTGTTTAGAAGTTGGTGCGGGGGATGTTCCCATATTTATAAATTGGCAACACCCCTCGGATCAAATCGGGAACAGCCGATTCGATCATCTCCCCTCAAGGGGAGAATTTGCAGGAAAATATTTAGAAACGAATGAAGGCTCAGCCTTCACAAAACAACTAAGAAGAAAAAATGCCAAGACGCGACGACATTCATAAAATTCTTATCATCGGCTCCGGACCCATTGTAATTGGGCAGGCTTGTGAGTTTGATTATTCAGGAACCCAAGCTTGCAGATCACTCCAAGAAGAAGGGTACGAGATTGTACTTATCAATTCGAATCCCGCAACTATAATGACTGATCCGATTATGGCGGATGCAATTTATATGTTGCCGATGACCACGGATTCTATTCGTGAAATTGTAGCCAAAGAAAAACCGGATGCGGTACTTCCGACAATGGGCGGGCAAACCGGATTGAATCTGGCTCGTGATCTGGAGAAAGAAGGATTTTGGAAAGAGAACGGAGTTCAGATCATTGGAGTGGATATTGATGCGGTTGAGCTGACCGAAGATCGCCAGCTTTTTCGCGATAAAATGGAAGAGATCGGAATTGAACAGTGCAAAAGCCGTCAGGCAGAATCGTTACTTGATGCGAAGGAGATCAAAGAAGAGCTTGGCGGATTGCCGATTGTAATTCGTCCGTCATTCACCATGGGCGGAGCAGGCGGTGGGATTGTTTGGAAAGAAGAAGAATTCGATCAGAAAGTTCTGCGTGGACTAGAAATGAGTCCGGTTCACTCTGTATTAATTGAAGAGTGTATTTTTGGTTGGAAGGAATATGAGCTTGAACTGCTTCGTGACTCCAACGACAATGTAGTGATCATTTGTTCTATTGAGAATATGGATCCGATGGGAGTTCATACAGGAGATTCTGTAACAGTTGCACCTACACAGACATTAACGGATAAACAGCTTCAAATTCTGAGAAATGCGGCCATCAAAATGATGCGTTCAATCGGGACATTTGCCGGAGGATGTAATGTGCAATTTGCGATGGAACCCGGGAGTGATCGTTTTGTAGCGATTGAGATCAATCCCAGAGTAAGTCGTTCTTCTGCGCTTGCTTCTAAAGCAACGGGATATCCGATTGCGAAAGTAGCCACAAAATTGGCTGTGGGTTATAATTTAGATGAACTCAAAAATCAGATTACAGGAAACACATCAGCGTGTTTTGAGCCAAGTATAGATTATGTGGTTTGTAAAGTTCCCCGTTTCAATTTCGATAAGTTTGTAGGTGTCGATGAAGAGCTTTCAACACAAATGAAGGCAGTAGGTGAAGTGATGAGCATTGGTAGAAATTTCCCCGAAGCCCTGAACAAAGCCTGGCAATCAATGGAAGTTGGAAGAGAAGGCTTGGGTGCTGACGGCTACGAAGAATTAGACAGAAAGCATGTGAGTGAACGTTTAATGAAACCTTATTGGGATCGCTCGTTGCAGATTAGAAATGCGTTCAAACTGGGAGCATCGGTTGAAGAAATAGCAGACATCACTAAAGTTGATCCGTGGTTCTTGCAGCAGATTCGATACATGGTTTCGCTCGAAAACAGAACCGAAGGGCAGTCATTAGGAAGCATAGAAAAGGACGACTTTTTTGAATTGAAGCAAGCCGGGTTTTCGGACACTCAAATTGCTTGGCTGCTGAGCAAAAGTGGGGAAGAAGTTTCGGATGAGAAAGTGAGGGAAAGAAGACTGAGCCTTGGATTAAAACCAAGTTTTAAAATGGTGGACACCTGTGCTGCGGAGTTTCCGGCACAAACTCCGTACTACTATTCTTGTTATGAAGGAGAAAATGAAAGCGAAGTTACAGATCGCAAAAAGGTGATTATTCTGGGAAGCGGACCGAATCGAATTGGACAGGGAATTGAATTTGATTACTCCTGTGTTCATGCGGTTCTTGCAACCAAAGAGATGGGCTACGAAGCCATTATGATAAATTGTAATCCAGAAACAGTTTCTACTGATTTTGACATCGCTGATAAGCTTTATTTTGAGCCGGTGTATTGGGAACGCGTGTTGGATATCATTGAACATGAAAAACCGGAAGGAGTGATTATTCAGGTTGGAGGCCAAACAGCGCTGAAACTTGGAAAACGATTTGTTAAGGCAGGAATCAAGATCTTCGGAACTGCTTTTGAAATGATCGACTTTGCGGAAGATCGAGGTCAGTTTTCAGATTTACTTACCCGATTGAAGATTCCATTCCCGGAATACGGAATGGCTTTTGATGAAGAAGAAGCTCTTAAAATTGCAAGACGAATCGGTTATCCGGTGTTGATCAGACCAAGTTATGTACTGGGCGGACAAGGAATGCGTATCGCTGTAAAAGAAGAAGAGCTGAAACGATATGTAACCCGAATTCTGAAAACACATCCTGAAAATGCCTTCCTGATTGATAAATACTTAGAGCACGCTATCGAGGTGGATGTAGATTCTGTGTATGATGGAGATCAACTTCACATTTCCGGAATGATGCAACATATTGAGCCGGCGGGAGTTCACTCGGGCGATTCAACAGCGGTTCTTCCTCCATATTCGCTCAGCGAAGAAGTGATGCAAACAATCAGAGATCATCAGAAAAAAATTGCGGAAGCCATGGAAATTCTGGGATTTCTGAATGTGCAATATGCCGTTAAAGATGAGAAAGTATATGTGCTGGAAGCTAATCCCAGAACAACCAGAACGGTACCGTTTTTAGCAAAAGCGAATCAAATTCCTGAAGCAGCAATCGGTACAAAAGTGATGCTTGGGGCAAAACTCAAAGACTTTGATCTGAAATCGAAATTAACATGTTGGGCGATTAAAGAACCGGTTTTCCCATTCGATAAATTTCCGGGTGTTAAGAAAGAACTGGGTCCGGAGATGAAATCCACAGGTGAAAGCATTTACTTTGCTAAAGACTTCAATGATGAACATTTCAGAAAACCATTTGAGTTTAAGAGTTTGTATCTGTCTAAGTAATGATCGCTGATTGGGATCACTGATTTTGTTGATTGAACTATGATTTTCGCTGATTAAGAATATCGCTGATTTTACTGATTTAGTATGATTTTCACTGACGCAAAAATATTTTTGTAAGGAATTCCATTGAAACTGTCTTACTAGTATATGTAAGAATTATATAATCAAATTTTGAGGTATTTTAAAATGAGTCATGTCGAGAAATCAAGAGTAAACAGAAAATACAAGCATAGTGAACTTACAGGAACCGTAATTGGTTGCGCAATGAAAGTTCATACTCAGCTCGGGTGCGGATACCCGGAAGTTATTTATCAAAGAGCATTGGCTCGTGAACTTGAAAAATGCAATATGGAGTATGAGCGGGAAGTTGAAATGCCTATTTACTATGATGGATTAGAAATTGGTTACAGAAGAGCTGATTTTATAATAGATAAGAAGATAGTTGTAGAACTAAAGGCAGTTGGCGAAATTAATAATGCTCACTTCAATCAAGTATTGAATTATTTGAAGGCTTATAAAAAAGAAATTGGACTTCTTATAAATTTCGGTGAAGAAAGCCTTAAATTCAGACGATTCATAAATAAAAGAAATGTTAATCAGAGAAATCAACGAAATCAATGATCAGTAGGGCAAAAAGTATTCTTAAGGAAACCTTTGGATATGAGGATTTCCGACTTCAGCAAGAGCAAGCAATAACTCAGGTTTTACAAAAGAAAGATGCGTTGGTAATTATGCCGACCGGTGGTGGTAAGTCTTTGTGTTACCAAATCCCGGCGCTTATGTTCGAAGGGTTGACGATCGTTGTTTCTCCTCTGATATCTTTGATGAAAGATCAAGTGGAGCAGCTTAAAGAATATGGAATTGATGCGGTGTATTTGAACAGTTCGCTAAAGCATGAAGTATATAATTTCAATGTTCGCAAAGTGGCTTCCGGAAAAGTTAAGATGCTGTATGTAGCGCCTGAGACCTTAATGATGGATAAAACCCGGGAGATGCTTTCTAACCTGACAGTGGATTGCTTTACTATTGATGAAGCGCACTGTATTTCTGAATGGGGACACGATTTCCGTCCGGAATATAGACAGATTGCCTCATTAAGAGAGGTCTTCCCTGATGCCGTTTGCATGGCATTAACGGCTACGGCAACTCCACGGGTTCAGGAAGACATCAAGACCATTCTGAAATTTGATGATTCTGAAGAATTTATTTCCAGCTTTGATCGGGATAATCTGTTTCTAAAAGTGGTGGACAAAAAAGATCCGTTGAATCAGTTGCTGGATTTTCTTTTCACCAGAAAGAAGCAATCCGGAATTATTTACTGTTTTTCTCGTAGACAAGTGGACGAGCTTTCCGAAGCTTTGGAAGACGAAGGATATTCTGTAAAACCATATCATGCCGGATTGAGTGATGGAATGCGCGCGGGAAATCAACGGGCATTCATCAAAGATGATATCCAGATTATTGTGGCTACAATCGCATTCGGGATGGGAATCAATAAATCGAACGTGCGTTTTGTGGTTCATTATGATATGCCACAAAACATAGAATCGTATTACCAGCAAATTGGCCGTGCCGGTCGGGATGGATTACGAGCTGATTGTTTGTTGTTATTCGGTTCATCAGATACACAAAAGATTCAGTATTTCATCAACAAGAAAAAAGGGCAGGAACGGGAAGTTGCTGAAAATCATCTGAAACAATTATTGAAGTATCTGGAATCTCTGGAATGCCGCCGTAAGCCATTGATGAATTATTTTGGGGAAACCTATCCAAAAGATGAGTGCGGAATGTGTGATAATTGCCTGTCCATAGATGACGATGTGGAAGATTTGACTATTCAGGCACAGCAATTCTTATCAACCATTGTAAGAAGCGGGGAGAAATTCGGAGCTACTCATATTGCCGATATCCTTAGAGGATCAAAGGCTAAGAAAGTCCTTGAAAACGAGCATGAAAACCTCTCTACTTATGGTATCGGACTGGAGTTTTCAAAAGATCAGTGGATGCAGATTTCCAAGATGTTATTGAGACAAAATTATATCAGTAAAGGCGAGTTTGGCGGATTGAAGCTCGAAAAACCATCTTTAGCTGTACTGAGTGGTACTGAAAATGTATTTGGGACGATGGACAGAAGTAAAACCTCGTTAGAAGGCGAGGCGATAGTCCGTACTTCATCAGAAATTGAAAATGAATATGACGAAGCATTGTTTGATCTGTTAAGATTGAAAAGAAAAGAATTAGCAGACGAGCAGGATATCCCGCCATACGCAGTTTTCCCTGATACTACTTTAGTTGAGATGGCTTATTTCTATCCACAAAGCAAAGAAAGCTTAGAGTCGCTGTATGGCATTGGTTCTGTGAAGAAGGAAAAATATGGCGATAGTTTTGTTGGAGTGATCAAGAATTATGCGTCAGAGCATGGAAAGGAAGAGAAGAAAAGATCTATGGCAAAACAGTTCAAAAAGAAAACAGGTGGCCAGAAATTTAAGATCATTGGAAAAGCCTTTAATTCAGGTCAATCCATAGAATTACTTGCAGAGGAGCATGGGGTAAAAGACATGACTATTATCAAGCATTTAAAAGATTTTTTAGATGATGGGAATAATCTAAGATTAGAAGGTTTATTGGAAGCTTCTGAATTGTCTTTAAGGCAACGAGACCAGGTAATTAAATCTTTTGATAGAAAGAATCCATTAATGTTGAGACCGGTTTATGATGATCTAAATAAAAAGATTGGTTACGATGAGCTTAGAGTAATGCAGTTGTATTATTTAGCGAAAGAGAAGTAAATTTAGCCCAGCAGAAGCTCTGAGCTCATTTACTTGGTTCCTCTGGGCTTGGTTTCAGAAACAAAGTCTCAGAAATACCAAGATTATATTCAAGACCAAGCGTAGTTTGAAGGACAATAATTTCCGTAGTTCCGGTAGCTACTGCATTTGGGCAAGCCGTAGGATCACAAATAATCAATCCCTTTTGTTCCCAATCAATCTCCATAAACCAGAGATCAGTTCTTAGATGAGCAGTTAGGTTCTTAGCTAGTGTCTCTAAGAAAACACCTCATTTTTCAGATAAATCCAAATTTTTTCTATC
>CAXBHO010000065.1:0-21626 GCA_963975485.1 uncultured Balneola sp.
CCAATAAATCAGGTTCAGTGGTCAGACGAATTCTACTCTTCTTCCGGCGACTTGATTTCGTCTGATGAATGATGTGGGCAGGAATCCATCATTTCGTTTCCTTCAAATTTGGAAACGTTGTAATGTGGGTGAGAAACGGGGTGATGGATGGTGTTTTTTCTTATTCACCTTTTCAAATAGTCAATGAACAGGCTATCCGATAGCTTTTAACCGACAAATGAACATTGACTTGACACTAGCCTTTAGGCTTTTTATCTAATTCGCCTCGTGCCGATGGTCTCCGCCGGCATGTTCTTGTCTTCTGCAGCGTAACTTGTATACCAACGCAGGCCATCTGAGCAAGAAACTAACTCGATCATTAATTTGATTGGGTTTTTATATTAATATTTCCGAATTCCAATAAAAAAGGTACATTATTGCATGGGGTATTTTTATCGAATAACATTTTTCTGTCTATTTTTGGTTATACAGACACATTTCTCTTCAATTGATGGGCAAGATATAGATTTTAAAAATTATGTAGTTACTCAATTCGGAATGGAAGAAGGCTTACCGCAAAGTTCTGTTAACGATATTATCCAAACAAGAGATGGGTATATATGGCTGGCAACATTTGGAGGGTTAGTAAGATTTGACGGAAACACATTCACAACGTTCGACCGTTCTAATACAAAAGGAATGCGTTCCGATCGTATTCTGAGCCTTTATGAAGATCATGAAGGTGCCATCTGGTTAAGTACAGAAAATGGTATAATTCGTTTACTTAATGGAGAATACTCATCATTTGTTATTTCACAAGAATCACAGATTTTTACCAAATCCAAGATATTAGAAGATGCAAATAATGTTCTTTGGCTTTCTATAAATGAAAAACCGTACAAGTTCGAAGAGGGCTCTTTTGTTGAAGTTCCTGTGATAAAAGACAAATACGCAGCTGAAAAGGCTATACTGAATCCTGGAGGAGTATTGATTGGGCACGAAAAGAAAGTATTACGAACGCTGGGCGACTCTGTAGTACAAATTTTGGACTTAAGTTCTGAGTTGAGTAATTATATCATAGATATGATTGAGTTTCCGGAAGCTTCAGGAACTTATTTTATTGGAACGAGCGGTGATGGTGTTGCACGTTATAAAGATGGAAAGCTAACTTTTTTTACTGAAAACAATGGCCTACCCTCTAACGACTTTTGGCATTTTAATATTGATCGCAAGAATAACTTATGGGTTACCAGCTATAATGGACTAAGTATATGGGATGACTCAGTATTTGTTCGTTTTACAGCAATAGCTGAAACGAAAGACATTCAACTCTCGAATATCCTTCAAGATAATGAAGGGAACTACTGGATTGGAACACGGAGTGAGGGATTTTTAAAAATACGTCCATCCATAATTTCAACAATTAGCAAAGAGGAAGGCTTGTTAAATGAAAGCATGCTTTCACTTACAAAATTAAAAGATGGAACCTTTCTTTTTGCGACTAATTGCGGTGGTATATATGAATGGAATGGGAAGGTTGCAACTCCTTCTCCTGTAAACAAACTAATGCCTAACCAATGTGTGTGGTCTATTTTTCAAGATTCAAAAAATCGTATTTGGTTTGGTTCCAGAGTATTATACCAAAGTAATTCATTAGAAGAACCCGGGGTAGTTTTTGATTCAACTAAAGGATTTAGCGGCGTTGATATTTTTGCTATTACAGAAGATTCTCGGGGAAATATTTGGATCGGCGCTTTTAACGGGTTATTTGTATTTGATGGGAAAGAATTTTATCGATATACAACGGCTGATGGGCTTTCATACAACGATACACGAGCGATTTTTGAAGATGAAAAGGGAATATTGTGGATTGGTACTTCAGAAGGCTTAAACACCATTCATAATAACACCGTTAGGAAAGTTAAGTTACTGGAAACTGTAGCAGCTAGTAAGCAAGTTCAAGAGCCCTATATTCGAGCAATCTATAAAGATAAGGAAGGAACAATGTGGTTCGGCTCTTATGGTAATGGTCTTTTTCGATGGAAAGATGGACAGATCACAAATATTACTACCAAACAGGGCCTTTTTGATGATATAGTTTCTCATATCGCTGAAGATGACCAGGGGAATTTTTGGATGGGTAGCAATAGAGGAATTTTCAGAGCAAGCAAAAAAGAGTTAAACGACCTAAGCGATGGTGGTAGAGAAAGTATTAATTCCTACTCATATGGTGTTGGAGATGGGATGAATTCATCCGAAACCAATGGAGGGTTTCAACCGAATGTAATTTCTGATTCTTCAGGAAACATCTATTTTCCTACGGTAGAAGGGGTCGCGGTTGTTTCAACACATAAAGTGCAAGACAATAACATACCTCCAACTGTTTATATTGAGAATCTAAGATCGAGTGAAGACGAAATACCTTTTTCTAGTGCAATTACCCTGCCTTATGATAACGCTTTTCTGGAAATAAGATATACAGCACTCAGTTTTACAGCACCTAAAAAAGTAAAATTCAGGTATAAGCTTGTAGGCTTTGACGACTCTTGGATTGATGTGCAAAATCGTAGAATTGCACTTTATTCAAAAATTCCACCGGGTGATTATACTTTTAAAGTAATTGCCAGTAATAATGATGGGCTATGGAATACCGAAGGAGCATCGCTAAGAGTTACAATAACCCCTCCTTTTTGGCAAACATACTGGTTTTATGGAATAATTGGATTCTTTTTTCTTAGTTCTGGCCCTGCGGTGTACTATTACAGAGTTCAACAGCTTAAAAAGGAAAATGAAAAGCAGAAAAGATTTTCTGAACAGCTTATTGATTCTCAGGAACAAGAAAGAAGGCGTATTGCGTCGGAACTTCATGATGGGCTTGGGCAGCAAATCCTGGTTATAAAAAACCGTGTAGAACTTGCAAAATTACATATTCGGGATAATGCTGAAATGGAGGAACAGTTAAATGAAATCCAACATAGTGCTACTCGCTCAATTGAAGATGTTAGAAATATTTCTCATGGGCTCCGCCCTGTTCATTTAGAAAAGTTTGGATTATCGGAAGCAATCACAAACCTGTGCAACGAACTTCAGGATACCTCCATAATTGAGTGGAGTTACCATATAGATAATATTGATGGGATAATCCCTGCTAACAAAGAAATTAATTTTTATCGTGTTATACAGGAGGGGATAAATAATATTCTAAAGCATTCCTTAGCAAGTGAAGCATCTGTTTTGATACAAAGAAATACCAATAATATTTATGCTACTTTATGGGATGACGGTAGAGGTTTTAGTTTAAGAATGGATAAAAAACCAGAAGGATTAGGATTTCTTGGAATGCGGGAGCGTGTTCAAACCCTTGGTGGAACTATTGTTATTCAATCACTGAAAGGTAAGGGAACCACCATTAAAATTAATATACCCATTGAAGAAAATGCCCAATAAAACATCGATAGTTATTGCAGATGATCACGCCCTTATTCGTAAAGGATTACGTCAAGTACTGGAATTGGAACCTGATTATCAGGTTATTGAAGCTGGGAACGGTAAAGAAGCTATGACATGTATTCGTGAGCATAAACCAGATATTGCAGTTCTCGATATAGAAATGCCAAAAATGACGGGCTTTGATGTCGCAAAACGTGTGCAAAAAGAATCGCTCAGATTGGATATCATCTTTCTTACCATGTTCAAAGATGAATCCATATTCAATAATGCAATGGATATTGGAGTAAAAGGATATGTATTGAAGGAAAATACTGTTTCTGAGATTGTGAAGTGTATCCGAGCTGTATTGAAGGGAAATTATTACTTGAGCCCGGCTATTTCAGATTTTTTAATTCGAAGAAATAATAAGTTAGTAGCGCCGGCTACAGATAAATCCGGATTAGGGCTACTTACACCTTCCGAAACTAATCTATTGAAGCTGTTGGCAATGATGAAAACGAACCAAGAGATTGCCGAAGAATTAAGCATCAGTATTAAAACAGTCCAAAACCATCGCAATAACATTTGTAATAAACTAGAGTTAAGCGGAGCTCATGCACTTCTTAAATTTGCCGTAGATCACTCAAAAGAGCTTTAAACCTGAGTTCCCACAAAGTGATGCCTTTGGCAGAACTCAGGTTTTAAAAGTAAATCCATAGGTACTTCTACCTATTAGTTTGTAGGTACTTCAACCTATACGATTGAGCAGTCCTCCCTATTGAAATTCTTACGTCATGCATAGATTTTCTATTGGCTTTTGAGGGTACATCCTTATTTGTTACAAAGAACTCAAAATCAAATAATGAAAATAATGATTGTAGAGGACCACGCAGACATGCGGCGCATGTTGAGAAACATGATTTCCTTTTCCACTGAACTTCCGATAGAAACTATTGAATGTGAAAGTGGAGAAGAGGCACTAGAATGTTATTTAATTCATCAACCCGATTGTGTGTTGATGGACATTGAGTTAAAAAATATGAACGGTTTTGAGACAACAGAAGAGATATTAAAGCAGGACATAAATGCAAAAGTGATATTCGTAACAAGCTACGACTCATTCACATTTAGGAAAAAAGCAAAACAACTTCGAGCCAAAGGGTTTATCTCTAAAGAAAATTTATCAGACATAAACAAATTACTTAACAAAGTTATTACACAACTATAAGAGGTACAATTATGAAAAAGCTGTTACTATTAGTTTCGATTTTTACATTCATCGGAGGTGTAGCATTGGCACAAACTGTGACTTCAATATCTCCATCTCTAAATTCGGATGATGTCTCAGTCACTTCAAACATTACCATAAACTTCAGCGAAGCTATGGATAATGGAACTATTACCTCATCCACTGTTATCGTGAGTGGATCACAGAGAGGTATATATAGTGGTACATTTTCTTATGGATCTAATTCCGCAACCTTTAACCCCGATGAGTCATTTTTTGCAGGTGAAATAATTACGGTTATTGTTACCGACGGCGTTGAAAATGCATCCAATACACCTATTACTTCTCCGTATCGCACCATGTTTACAGCTCAGGCTTCTGGGGATGGTGAATTTTCTTCAAGTGATGAATATACAGTTCACGGTTCAAGTTTTGCAGATTGGTCGATTACAGCTGATATCAATGAAGATGGCTATGTTGATATTATTACTCTGGTTCCTTCACAAAATCAAATGTCTGTATTTACAAATGACGGTAATGGAAGTTTTTCTGGTCCTACTAACTATACTACAGCTAATTCTTTCCAGGTTGAAGCTAAAGACGTAAACCAGGATGGAGCAGTTGATTTGGTAACGTCAAATAATAATGCCTTCATGATGTCGGTATTTATTAACAACGGGAGCGGTTCAGGAACTTTTGCTTCTAAAGTTGATTATGCTAACGGATCAAGTTGGAATGGAAAAGCGCTAACTACCGGGGATATTGATAACGATGGGGATGAGGATGTATTAATTGATATCATAATAGGTGGAGCTGTAGATAGTATTCAGGTTTTCTTAAATGATGGGGATGGTACTTACACTGTTGCTGATGGAATATCCACAACAGATGGGTATGAGCAAATAAAGTTATGGGATATTGACGGCGATGAAGATCTTGATTTTGTTGGGCTAAGTCCGGGATTGGGTCAATTAGTTACCTACAGGAATGATGGAACAGGATCATTTTCTATCCATACAACGAGTACCGTTACATCCTCATCCTATCAGTTCACTTTGGCCAATTTCAAGTCATCTTCAGCTGATATTGAAGCAATGACTGCAGACCAGGCTGACGATGAAGTTACTTACTTGGGGGATGGCATTCCCTGGGCATTTGGTGCTACACCATCAACCATTATGGTTGGTGACACGCCGGTGGGAATTGCTTCCGGTGACCTTGATGGAGACGGGCATATTGATGTGGTTGTTTCTAATGCAGTAGATATGAATTTATCTATAATTATGAATGATGGAACTCCTTCATTTACAGTGAGTGAGTATTCAACGGGTTCAACCTATGCAAACTTCATCTCTCTGGCTGATGTTGATAATGATGGTGATCTTGATATTGTAATGGCAAATCAGGATGGTACTCTAAGTGTTGCAGATAACTTTGAAGGCACTCAGGTTACATCAATCACTCCAGCGAACAGCTCCACGGACATTGCATCTAATGGAAACATTACAGTTAAATTTAATGATGCAATGAAGGAGTCTACCCTGAACTCCACAAATGTAACGGTGGTGGGAAATACAGCAGGTACAATCTCAGCTACCTATACTTACAA
This sequence comes from uncultured Balneola sp., assembly GCA_963975485.1. Lineage (GTDB taxonomy): Bacteria > Bacteroidota > Rhodothermia > Balneolales > Balneolaceae > Balneola. The sequence continues at coordinate 6,246 of CAXBHO010000065.1, forward strand.
TTCCGGTGACAGTACGCTAAGTATAGATCCTTCTTCTGATTTTATTCTTGGAGATGAAATTACAGTTACCGTTACCACTAACGTAACCAATGAAGGCGATCAGCCGATTGCTTCAAGCGCTGCTTCTACATTTACAGTTGAAGGTGTAAACATTCAAAGTACATCACCTTCCGCTAATGCTGTTGAAGTAGCTGCAAATAGTGATATTGATATTACATTTAATGATAATATGGATAACACAACTCTTACTACGAGTAATATTCTGGTATTTGGGTCTCTATCGGGTAAAGTTGCGGGCTCTATTTCAATATCTGGAAATACAGCAACTTTCGATCCCACAGCTGATTTTCTGGACGGGGAAGAAGTTTCTGTAGTAGTAACAACTAATGTGGAAAATAGTAGTAATGTTGCGATTGAAGGACCTAGAGTATTTGATTTTAACGTGGATGGCTCTGGAGAGTACATAACAAAAGACGATACGCTTAAATCTGTAGGACAAGACCCCTATGATGTACTAATTATAGATGTTGATCTGGATGGTAATCTTGATCTGGTTACAAACGATGCTACTGATAATACTGTGAGCATCTTATTGAATGATGGAACCGGTGGGTATTCAACTGCAAGTACTTTAGCCACAGGTACATTCCCTACAAGTGTAACTTCAGGAGATTTTGATAACGCTAATGGAATGGACTTCGTAGTTACCAATTTTACTGATAACGATATCAGAGTATATCTGAATAACGGAAGTGGAACTTTCAGTACAGCTGATTACGCTGCAAGTACAGGAACTATAGATGCTGCTGTAGGAGATTTCGATGGGGACGGGTATTTAGACATTGCAGCAGTGAACAGAAATGGACTTAATGCAACGGTTTTTATCAACGATCAGGATGGAACTTTTACCTCCTCAGGTAACATTGGTTCGATTGGTTCGAATGTTGATCGGATTTATGCTGCTGATCTTGATAACGATAAAGATATAGATTTGGTAATTACAGGAAGTGATGCAGCAGTCCATATCGTATTAAATGATGGTGATGGCACTTTTACCAGTGGTTCAGCAATAGCAGGACAATATAGAGGTGTAGAATTTATAGATATTGATGGTGATGGGTTTGTTGACGCCGTACTAACCAGTAGAATCAATGATCAAGTATCTGTACGTATAAATGATGGTACAGGTGGTTTCGGGGCTGCAACCGATTACGCAATGACAGATCCGGAAGATGTTTCTGCATTTGATTACGATAATGATGGAGATATGGACTTTGCTGTTGTAAAATTTACGGATCAAGAGGTTCAAATTCTGCTGAATGATGGTACTGGAAGCCTTTCAACAGGACAGACCTATGATGTTGGAACATGGCCAGAGCAAGTAGCTATTGCAGATCTTGACGAAGACGGGCAACTCGATTTTGTAACTCCTAACCGTGGAGGCGATAATATTTCAATAAACTATGGGTTAGAATTTGTTGAGGTTACTGCAGTCTCACCTGCTACAAATTCACAGGGTATTTCAGCTACAGCAAATATTACAGCAACGTTCAATACAGATATGGACTCAGGTACATTTACCAGTTCTACTGTACTCGTACATGGTTCATTTACCGGATTAATACCCGGGGTTTTCTCCTATGATGGTCCATCCAAAACAATGACATTCAATCCTGATAACTCATTTAAACCCGGCGAAGAAATAACTGTTACAGTTACTTCTGGGGTTGAGAACTCAAATGGTAATTCATTAACTATGCCTGAGACATTTAGCTTTATTGCAGAAGCTTCAGGTTCAGGTTATTTCTCTTATGCACTAGAATCGAGTGTATTCCCAAATCAAGTGAGTTCATTGTATGGAGCCGACCTTGATGGTGATGGTGATCAAGATCAAGTTGGTGTTTATAATAATTATTTCTCTGTTCGATTTAATGATGGTTCCGGTACCTATGGCTTTGGTACTGCCACGGATTACTCCATGTCTGGTGGGGGAGGACATATTATACCAGCAGATTTAGATAACGACGGTGATATTGATGTTCTTGCAATGAGAGCAAACTCTAAATACCTCGTATTTATGGAAAATAATGGAAGTGGGGCATTTTCCCGAAATGATAGTATTGCAACCAATCAGGTAGTAGTTGGAGGACGATGGGGAATTGGCGACTTTAATAACGATGGCATTATTGATGTTGCTATGGTTGATTATACAGGGTCAGCTTATGCAATATACATCTATACCAATGATGGTGCCATGAACTTTACTTCTTACTATCAAAGCAGTGATCTTGCAGAAAACTCTTATGTAGATATCACAGATTTAAATAATGATGGACATCTTGATTTTGTATTGAGTGATCGCTATGAATCATTTGCTACTATTTTAAATAACGGAGATGGAACGTTAGGTTCAGAAACCACTATTTCAGCACCTTCTGGATCAAATACCCGCGCTATCGCTGCTGATTTAAATGGCGATGGGTATCAAGATATTATTGTATCAAATGCTTATGCTGATGACGGAAGCAGTTTCTCTATCTATTTAAACCAGGGTAATGGGACTTTTACAAGCAGCTCAAATACTTTAATGTCATTTGATGGTTTTTGGGTAAAAGCTGCGGATATGGATGGAGATGACGATCTGGATGTAATTCTCGGAAGATCAAATGCCTTAATAATTGGGTACAATGATGGTAGTGGAACTATTGACGAAATTATCAGCTATTCTATCAGTGGTTCAAATTCAGGAGCAGCCGTGTTTGATTATGATGGAGACGGTGATCTGGATATCCTTAATCCAAATTTTCCTAATGTTTCTTACTTAACCAACACATCACCTACAACACCTTCCAGTGCAGTTACGAGTTTATCTTTCAGCAATGTCTTTGGTACTGAAGTAACAACGAATTGGAGCAATGGTGATGGAACCGGTAGATTGGTGGTTGCTAAAGAAGGAAGTGCAGTAGATGCAACTCCTACCGATGACGAATTCTATACCGCCGGCGATTTCGGATCAGGAACTGAGCTGGGAACAGGAAATTACGTGGTGTATGCAGGCACGGGAAGCTCCGCCGACATTACAGGTTTGACTCCCGACAGCACCTATCATTTTGCAGTATATGAATACAACAAAGGAAGTACGGCGATTAAGTATTTAACCTCTGGACCGGCTACCGGAAATACGACAACAAAACTATATCCAACAACGGCATCAACAGTATCTATTGATGATGATCAGGGTACTCTACTCGAACTTTCATGGAGTGGTGGGGACGGTGCTAAACAATTGGTAGCAATCAGAGAAGGTTCTGCAATTACCTGGGAACCTTCAGATAGTACAACGTATTCCGCTAATTCAAGCTTTACATCAGCTGCTGATCTCGGTGATGGTACTAAAGTAGTAAGCAATGATAATAGCGGTTCTGTAACAGTTACAGATTTAAGTTTATCAATGACTTACTACATCACGGTATTCGAATATAACGGCGATGCTGGCTTCGAGACTTATTTGACAAGTCAAACAGGGACAGCAAGTACCACAACACAAAGCTTTGAAGGAGTAGCTTTTGATTCTGAGGCTGGCTTCGCCTACCGATTTGACGGCGGAGATATCCTCGATTCTTATGCAGAGTTATATACAGATGGGAATGTTTTAATCGATGATGCATTTACCACTGAAATCTGGATAAAACCGGATTCATTAGGTATACAACAATATTTCCTTTCATGGTACGAAGAACAGCTTGTTCTTGGAGTTAACAGTTCTAATCAACTATTCGGATTCCACAGTCAACAAGGTTCGGGTGGTAGTCAGGTTACTGTTACAGGTACGACAACATTGACAAAAGGTGAATGGTATCATGTGGCTTTAACCGGGGAATCTGGTGGAAACTTAACCCTGTTTGTAAATGGGGTAGAAGAAGCTTCCAGTGCCATTACAGATGTCTCAGGTGATGACGATTACGATGATTATTGGTATCTGGGATCTGAATACGCAGAAAACAACTACTTCTATGGAACGGTTGATGAACTAAGAATTTGGTCAGCAGTTCGTACAGAATCAGAAATTAGATCCTTTATGCATAGAACCTATGCAGGTCTTACAAATGATTTAGCAGCATACTGGCAGTTTAATGAAGGAACCGGCGATTCTGATGATGAATTGAATAGCTACACCGCTGATTTCTATGATGAGTATGGTTGGGTATTGTCAACCGCTCCGGTAGCTGCAGGAACTCTAAACCAAGCCAATGGAGTACAATCAGGTACATTATCACTTGGGAACGTTTCTATAAACCTTACCAATGGTTTCGATAATACCGTAGATGTGTATGCCTACGAACTTGAAGCTCTTACCTATCCACCTTCAGGATATTTATCAACCTTTGGTAATAAGTACTTTATCATCAGTGTATTTGGAGATCCGGGTACATTTTCTGCTAACCTGACCCTTGACTATGGTTCGGGAAATATTCCTCCAAGTTATGACAGTACTCCGGACAGCCTTAAATTACTCTCGCAGGGATCTGGTGGAAATCTGAACTGGACCTCACTGGGAGGTGCCGATGCTGTTTCTTCAACTGCTGGTACGGCTACATGGAATGGAATTACATCTTTCAGCCAGTTTGCTGCGGTAGATACGGGTAACGTTGGCGTAACATTCACTAAGACAAATTATGCCGATGGGTCACTTGAAGCTAATCAGGATCGTATTGCCTATGATGTTTGGATTACTAGAGGAGATGATCAGGGAATCTATAATGCCAGCACAGAAACAAGTTTTAGTCGCAACACATCTCCTGATGGAACATTTTGGGCTTTTGGTACTACTGAGGATGTTGGGTCGCTATCCTTTGATAATTGGAAAGATGCGATAAACAGTAACCCCCCTGCTTCGTTAGGCAAAGATATGGTTATGTACCTTCCAGATCATGAGGAATATGTAGACATAAAATTCCTGGCATGGACTAGTAATGGAAATGGAGGCGGATTCTCATATATACGTAGTGTTGTAAATATCCCAGATCCATCTCCTATCACGTTTGATTCTACTGCTGGTTATGCTTTAGATTTTGATGGTACTGATGATTACATGTATTACGATAGGGTAGATCCTAACACGGAAGAATCTGATGATTTACCAGATCCTATGACCATTGAAATGTGGGTGAACCCTGATACTTTAGGGAACCAGATGGTTCTTGCAGCATCTTATGGTACAGCTTATCAAATCGGAATTAACAGCGACAATAATTTCTATGCATGGTTCCGTGATGCAGATGACTTGTCACGAGACAGTTTATACTCAACAACTTCACTTACTGCAGGGCAATGGAATCATTTAGCAATTTCGGTAGGTACAGTTGCAGATGGAGAATCCAGTGAAGTTGTTGCCAAAATGTATGTTAATGGTACTCGTGAAGACACGGTTGCCTATTCGCTATACAGGGCTGGTTCTGATAGATATCAGTTTGGTTCTTCAAGGTATCTTGACAACGGTAGTTATTACTATTTTGACGGAAAGATGGATGAAGTTCGCATCTGGAGTGAAGCTAGAACCGATTCTGCTATCAGAGCAGGAATGTTTACAAGTAATTTAAATGCCACTAAACTTGAGATTGAATCTTACTGGCAAATGAATGAAGGTTCAGGAAATACAGTAGAAGACCTTGCCAACGGGCAGGATCTAACATTGGATCAGGATGGAGCGTCTTTTCAACCTGCTTGGGTAACTTCATATGTTCCAATAGGAGGAGGAACGCCACAAATCACCACAAATTTCCAAACGGGCACGGCAACTATTGGTAACGCATCTCTAAGTATGGTAGATGGATTTGACAACCCTGTAGATATTCAGGTAACGGAAGTTTCAGGAAATCCGAATCAATTCCCAACAGGCTTTACATCAGGTCTTGGCGGTAAGTACTTCGTAATCAATTTATTTGGTACGCCCGGTACATTCAGTGCTTCTTTAACTCTTGAATATGGTGCCGGAGTTGTTACAGCTACACAACAATCTAATCCGGGACAGCTCAAGTTGTACAAGCGAGGTTCTAATTCTACCGGTGCGTGGATAGAAGTTGCATCCGCAAGTTCAGCAAATTCGGCAACCGGAGTTGTAACCTGGAATGGAATTACTTCTTTCAGCCAGTTTATGGCGGTTGCAGACGAACCTACTTTTAATATTCAAATTGCAGATGGAACTGAGATTGTTTCTTACAACGATAGTACCTATACGTTTGCAGATTCTCTATTTGATTTGGAAGATGGATTTGCAGATTCGGTATTAACAATAAACTCCAAATCTACTTTAACCGGAACGTTGTATCTCGATCAAAACTCTAATGATGCTTATGATTCCGGCACCGATTCCTTACTTACTGCTAATAAAGAATTGCAGTACACACCTTCTGGCAGTATTAAGTTGAGATACAACTCTTCAACTTCAGGTCTGGAAACAGCAGTTATAAAACTCCAGTTTGACAGTGAAGCAGATTCAGTTTCTCTTGATTTCTTTACCGTTGAAGGTGATCCTATCCTTTCAGGCAACGCTGATGAAAATGGATGGTATTTATTATCCAATCCGTTTACAACTACAATTGGTGAATTATTGAGTAATGTGTGGACTCAGGGAGCAGTGAATTCTAATGCTCCAAGTGGAGATGCAACTTTATATACTTTCAGCCAAGACAGCTCTAAATATGTTGCAACAACAACAGATGTGGATACGACCAAGCTTTCTGCAGGGCAAGGATTGCTTGTGTATCTGTATGAAGATGATGACCTTGGTGACGGACAAAGTGATATTGATGGTGGATGGCCTAAAACGTTAACTAACTACGGCTCTCCATTTGGCACCGACATAAGTATTACCACAAAGAATGTGAATCACGATGGGGTAGAGGGAACCTCCGGAAGTGAAGGATTTGCATTGTTGGGTAATCCTTATGGTTGGTCATTATCAGCAGATTCTGTGATTTCGACACTGAAAAGGGAAGATCCTCTTGCAAATAGTTACGTGTACAGATGGAATGCGGTAGAAAAAACCTACCAAATTCTTTCAACAGGATCTATAAATCCTTATGAATCTGTATTTGTCCGAGTTATAACTTCAGGAACAACAGCTGATTTAAGCTTTGATTACGACGATGGGGTTGGTGTTCTTGCAAAAACTCAAACTCCTAAAATGTTTGAACTTAATCTTGTTCACACGGAAAGCGGTATTAGTTCAAAATTGTATTTAAGAAATGGTAGTTCTGCATCTGAAGATATTGATCCTTACGATGGATACTATTTGGGATCTTACGCAAATAAGTTTGCTAATTTGTACAGCTTAGTTGGGGATCAACCGCTTAGTATTAATAACATTCCACTGGGTTTTAATGGTGAAATCGAAATTCCACTCCATTTAGATGCTACCATTTCCGGTGAATTCGAACTTGATTGGAATCCCGAACTCTTACCCTCAGAATGGACGGTCACACTGGTAAATAATTCTACTGGTGAATCAATCTCTATGAATGATGCAAGTAGTTATTCACTGGATTTAGAGTCGAAACGAAAAGCCGTACTGAATTCACCTACTCATTTCTACACTTTTGATTTTGACAAGAATAAGAAAATGAAAAATAACTCTGTACTTACGCTGAAATTAGTGTCAAGTTTATCGGTAGGAACAGAGAATGAGTTAGGTATCCCGAATGAAGTTGAGCTTTATCAGAACTACCCAAATCCATTCAACCCAACTTCAATCATACGTTTTGGCGTCCCTGAACAAAGTAAAGTGAAGCTCGAGGTTTTCGATATACTGGGCCGTAAAGTAGCCACACTTCTTAACAATGAAGTGAAGCCCGCAGGCAGGTATAATTTAACCTTCTTTGGAGACAATTTAGCTTCCGGCATATATTTGTATCGACTATCTGTTGGTAATAAAGTGATAGTTAAAAAGATGACCCTTATTAAATAACAATTAGTTATAGAAATTTAGTTGTAAAAATGAAACTTCAAAAATCAGCGCGTATAAGGCAATGTTCTTTTTGTAAATCAGAAGAAGGAAAGCTTCGGCCAATTGGCAACTATGTGGTAGAACTAAAGGAAATTGAAACTTCAGATAAAACTGAACTGGTTTGCCAAAGCTGTTATTTGAACTATAGAAAAAGTTTGGAAAAAGAAAATTCTAACGAATCAAATATGAAAATGAAACTTATCAATACACTTAAAAAGATGCTATTTGTTCTGGGCATTTTGGTCATAATCACATCACCGTTGCTATATGCACAAGGTGCCCCCGGCCCACCAGGATTTCCGGATTCACCTGATCCAGCTCCCATCGATGGCGGCCTTGGACTTCTAGCTGCTGCTGGCGGAGCGTATGCATACAAAAAACTTCGGGGTAAAAAGAAGGAAGATGAGCTGGAATGATGTAAATCATTTCAATAAATGCCTCGTGCCGATGGCATCACTTTAAACTCATACCGATGGTCTCCGTCGGTATGGCCTTGTTACAACGCTCCTGCATTGCTTGGATGCAGACCATCGGAGCAAGATTCTAACCCCGATCAGTAAGTTGGTTGGATTTTACTCTCTATCCCAAGCTTTTGCGTGGGATACGTTGAAGGAGCTCCTGCTCCAAGTAATTTCTCTCTAACAGCATGTTTAGAAAGTATCAGGCTTGCCCTGCCATCTGTCGGGCTTTGCACGGTTGATGGTTCTGCGTACATAAGCAAACCTTTCCTTAAAACTCCATCACGATTTCATTGATTGGTTTGATTTTCGCTGATGGGTTCTCTCAAACCTCCAAGGTCTGTGAATGAACCAAAAATAATACACGGCTAACTCAAGACCTTGGAGGTTTTGATAGGGAAAGAAATCTTGCTAACTAACAAAGCTCCATCACCCCGCCCTTGGCGAAATGATGGTTAAGTGAATTAAGAAATATCTGCCACTCCGTCTTCTTCTGAAATGTCAGGGTTCGGCGGACATACTTTGAACGGCTGATGGGTTTTAGTTGAGAAAGGGATATTGCCAGCTAAAATCTTCAAAAATTTGTTTTGATTGAATTATGTGAGTCTCTCTCCCTGATCTTAGGGAGAGAACAAGAGTGGGTTAGAAAAATAAAGAACAAGCTTGCATTCTTTATTTGTAAAACTAGTTTTTTACAATTGCATTCAGTTTCAATAAAGTTAATCTTTCACTTCATCACTTCATCACTTCATCACTTCATCACTTCATCACATACCACAAATATGAAAAAACTTTCTCTTCTTCTTTTTTTACCACTCTTGGCATGCACACAACCCCAAAAAGCTACACTTGAAACTGAACAACTCATTGAAGATCTCTGGTTCATTTCATCCGATAAAACAGAAGGAAGAAGAACCGGAACAGAAGGAAATAGGATTGCCAGAGAGTATATAATAACACGATTTCAGGAAGAAGGAGCGAAGCCTTTTCAGGGATCTTTTACGCATGAGTTCACTTTCAAAAATAGACGAACTGAGGAAGAGGTAAAGGGTATAAATGTAATTGCTCAGGTTGATGGAAAATCAGATTCGATCATCGTGATCTCAGCACATTATGACCATCTTGGAAAAAGAGATGCTCTAATTTTTAATGGTGCAGACGATGATGCATCCGGTACAGCGGCGCTACTTGCTTTGGCTGATTACTTTGCAAAAGAACAACCAAATCATACCTTGGTTTTCGTAGCTTTTGATGCGGAAGAAATGGGACTTCAGGGAGCCAGAGCTTTTGTTGAAGATTCGGTTCTTTTGAGCAAAGTAAAACTGAATATCAACATGGATATGATCAGCCAAAATGATAGCAGCGAAATTTATGCTACAGGGACTTATCATTATCCTGCTACAAAACGTATTTTAGAATCAATAGATACAGGTTCATTAAAGTTATTATTTGGTCATGATACACCGGATCTTGGTTATGATGACTGGACGAACTCATCTGATCACGCACCGTTTCATGCCAAAGGGGTTCCATTCGTGTATTTCGGAGTTGAAGACCACAAAAATTACCATAAAGCAAGTGATGAGTTTGAAACTATCCCACAGGGTTTCTACAAAGCTTCCGTTCAACTAATATTGAATGCAGTTCTGGCTTTTGATAAGCGGTAGTTTAAGAACGCTGCTAGTGCTGATGAAACAGATTTAGAATGTGGAACCAGAAAGTCAAGACTAAAGTCCTTCCTTGTTTAGTCCCGTGTTAGAATCTCGTACATAAGCAAGCATGGGATTTATCCCTGCTATTAATCAATCACATCTGCAAGATCTGCGTTATCTGTGTCCTATTGTTGGAACGTTGATGCAGCAGATTGTGCGGATACTCACAGATTTAGGTTTTGGAACCAGAAAGTCAAGACTAAAGTCCTTCCTTGTTTAGTCCCGTGTTAGAATCTCGTACATTTACCCACAAGGTTTCCCGTAGAACCATTAAATCTCAGAACAAAATTGTTTTTGTTTGCTATAAGAGAGTATGAAAAACATCGATTTTGAATTTATTAAAAACAGAGTCTCAGAAGTAGATTACAAGAAGGTCGGGAGTAAAATCTGGTTCTATGCAAAAAAGACTACGAAATGGGCTTCTATTAGCTTTTTAGTATTTATCCTGATCGCTTTTGTAACTATTTGGTCTCTCAAGTGGATCAATCCATCTTTCACGGCTTTTACTCTTCAGGAAGATTGGGAAGAACTTGGTAAGGAAAGATATAGCCTTACCGAAAATTGGGTGAGCTATGAAGATATTCCGCAGAATATTAAGTGGGCTGTTGTTGCTTCAGAGGATCAGAAATTCTGGAATCACCCGGGAATTGATTTGGTGGCAATTGCGGAAGCTTATCAGGAAATGGAAAATGGAGAAAGAGTTCGTGGAGCAAGTACGATCACTCAACAAGTTGCTAAGAATTTATTTTTGAGTAGCGATAAGAATTTATTCAGAAAAGGTGTGGAGGCAGGAATCGCTGTAACCATAGACGCATTATGGGGAAAAGAACGGGTTTTGGAAATGTATTTGAATATAGCCGAATTTGGTATCGGAGTGTACGGAATTGGAAAAGCTTCTAATCACTTTTTTGATAAAGAGGCAATGTTTTTAACGGATGATGAATCGGCGCGAATGGCGGCGGTTCTTCCAAACCCGAAACGAATGAGAGTGGAACCGGCATCACCTTTTGTGGAAAAAAGAAAAGATTGGATCTTAAAAAATATGATGAATTTGAGTGGTATTGCTTACTACGAAGCTCCAAAACCTAAAGTAGCTCAGGACTCGCTACAAAATGATTCTACATTCTTATTTGATATTCCTTATATCGAAAAAAAGGATATTTCCAGAGTTGGGATATCTCTGGATATCTACAACGATGATATTGAAACTGAGAAGGATAGTACCAAATCGGATACCTCTTCAACTAAGAACTTGGAGCTTAATTGAGTTCGCTTTCAAGGATGTAAAATCCTTTTAGTACGGATAAATCAGTTTCTAAATTCATTTTTTCAACAAGATCAGATCTCATTTCTGCATAACTCAACTGGCTTTTAGTTTCAATTTCATATTCACTCATCAATTCCAGAAACTTTTTTCTGTTTAGCGGAAATTTTAGTGTTTCACCAACCATGGCTACTCCGCTTGTAAACATAAAACGATGGAAGGAGTTTAGCTCACCAAGATCAAAAAAGGTGCTAACAATTTTAAAATTACTGCTGAAGCTTTTAATACTTTCTAAAATAGATCTAACACTATTTAAAGATAGATAATCGAAAAATCCTTCGGCTAGGAATAGAGTTTTCTTATCAAAATCGAAAACATGAGTTTGTGTCAAAACTTCTTTGATATTCTGGTTGGTTGGATCTATAGAACACAAGTGTAACCCAGCTAATGAAAAGCAGAATTGGCCCAGCATTTTTTGTTTATTAGAAATCATAAATGGAGTGTCGATCTCAAACACAGAGAAACCTTTAGAGCTATATAGAGCTCCGCTATGATCAAAGCCTGAACCAAGGATAACTATTTGTTCATAATCTTCAGATAATAGATTTTTCTCCAACATCTTTTGAATGTAATATTTCCGACAAATTATATGCATCAGATCACCGGGTAAAAGTAATTCCTCCCACCAGGTAAAAAAATCTCTCCATAAACGAGACTGTAACGACTTCTGATTCCAGCTTAAATGTTTAGGGAGATAGCTAACAACATTTTTATAGAATTCCAGTGTAAACTCATCAAAGTGCTCGGCAATCTTAGGGTTTAGAGTGAGCCCGTAAAACTTAACAGCGATATACGAGGCGGTGTAAGAAAGCTTGTTTGGCATCACTAAATTTAACTATAAAAAAGAACTACTTTATAGAATAAACTAGTGTAAAGTTAATATTCAAATGTCGTAAAACACCTGCTATGTTTGACTATCAATAAATATAGAGTCAAAAGCTTACCTTGTAAAAATAGGAGAAAAAACCTAACACCCTGAGTTCCTACAAAATGATGCCCTCGGCAGCTTCTAACTTAGGCTAAAAATAACGCCACCTTCTCAAGCCAGACAAGGGGTTGCAACCCCTTGTCTGGCTTATGGACGTTTTTATTTCTTACGCCTCGATCAATCTTGCAGTTTGATTCAAGGGGAATTAAATTTCTCGCTTTCAGCCAAGCATTAAATTCATCGATCTGTTCCTCCTTCCAATAGATTTGACACAGCTTTTCGAACTCAGGTTAACAGAGCTGCGACAATTCATAACGGCCACTACACTAGTCGTTACGAATAGCAGTTACCGGATTTATTAACGCAGCTTTAATGGCATGATAGCCAACCGTCAACATCGCAATTATCAACATGAATAAAGCAGCCCCAACAAAAATTAGTGGAAGAGTGGTGGCTATATTAAATCGGTAAGGGAAATTATCTAGCCAGCTTATGGCAACAAAATAGGTTAATGGCCATGCTATTACATTTGCTGTAACAACTAATATTAAGAATTCTTTTGAAAGCAATGTTACAATATTAGTAATAGATGCTCCCAAACTTTTTCTTATACCGATTTCTTGTTTTTTGAGCTGAGCTGAATAGGAAGCGAGACCGAGCAATCCCAAGCAAGCAATTAAAATGCTTAAAATTGAGAATGAAATAGACAGAGAACTCATGGTACTTTCGGCTTCATAAATCTCTGCCAAACGATCATCTAAAAATTGATATTCAAAAGGGTCAATTGGATTTATTTTTTTCCATACTTGCTCTATATGATCTAATGCAGCCTTGGGATTTCCCGAAGCGATCTCTAAAGCAGTATATTCAATAGCACCCAAAAAAGGGATGGTACCTTCAACTAATGAAATGACCAGAGGTTCTATCTCTTTTTTTAAAGAGGAATAGTTAAAATCTTCCACAACGCCAATCACACTATAACTTTCACGATCTTCGTTTTTTGGATAGAAATAAAATACTTCCCCCAAAGCATCGTCAGGATTTTCAATGCCTAGCTTTGTTAGCATTTTACGGTTTATTAAAACAGCTTCATCAGCGTCTGTTTTAAAATCTCTGGAAAAAGAACGCCCCGCTAATAGTGTTAAATCAAAGGTTTCTACAAAATCATGAGTAACGGATAACGATAAATTTAAGTCATCCTGACTTTCTCCATTTCCTTTAGGTACGATGCGCGAATAATCTTGTGTTTCAGAACCTATAATCTTGCTTAACCCGGTAATGGATTCGATTTGAGTATGTGACAAGATTTGTTCAGTAAAATTTTCAAATTCCCATGCTATTAAGTTTTGTTTAGTAGGTATCAGCACTACGGAACTCTCGTCAAAACCGAGATCTTTTTCTTGGATAAACTGAATTTGCAGGTAGATGATTGCTGTTCCAATAATCAAAATAATAGAAAGAGTAAACTGAAATGTGACCAAGCACTTTCTAAATAATGTGCTTTTTCTTCCTTGAACAGAAGAACCTTTTAAGACCCTAACAGGTTCAAATGAGGATAAATATAAAGCTGGGTACGATCCTGAAAATAAACCTACAAAGATGGTAAGGAGTAAGAGACCGGGAATTATACCGGGATGTTGGATTAAATTAAAAGAAAGTTCATTACCTACCATTTCATTAAAGAAAGGCAAGGAAGCAAATACCAGTAGTACACCAATTGTTATTGCAATTAAACAAATAAGAAAAGACTCTCCTATAAACTGATAGAATAATTGTTTTCTATAGCCTCCCAGAACTTTTCTCATACCTACTTCTCGACTTCTTTCCAGAGATCTGGCTGTAGAGAGATTCATGAAATTGATACAAGCTATGAGCAAAATAAAACCGGCAACTACCAATAAGATATAAAGGAAAGTGACAGAGCTGTTGACATGCATCTCTTGATCTCTTTTAGAATGTAGATGTATATCTGTGATGGGTTGAGTACTAAGGGAAAGAGATTCATCAGCAGGCCACCCGGAATACGCATAGTAGTACTTATCTATAATTGTATAAAACTGAGAATTAAGGGTTTCTACAGTTGCATTTTCTTTGAGTAGAATGTACGTCCAAATAGGATTCCATAACCAACTTTGATCGTGTTCCTGATCACTACTGTATATTTGATTAAGACTTGAAAATGATGCCAGTAAATCAATCTGCATATGAGATTGTTTAGGCCAAGTAGCCATCACTCCTGTTACGGTAAGATCAATAATTCCTTTATAGTTTAATACTTTACCGATAGGATTTTCATTTCCAAAATATTTTACAGCTAGATCTTTACTTATCACTAATGAAGCGGGGTTTTTAAGTACTTCGTTGGGACTTCCTTGAAGTAATTCGGCTGAAAAAACATTAAAAAAGGTAGAGTCAACGAAATAGAAGTTTTCCTCTTTAAAGGATGTTCCTTTTTCTTTATTTCTAATAGTATGGGAAGTTTCCTGAAGATTATAAAAACGAACCGATCTATCAATTAAATCGGGGAATTCGTCATCTAAAGTAGGACCCAACAAAAATGGAGTACTGGCTTGTTCCTCTATTTTATCTTCGGATTCCATGGTTTGTACTACTCGGAACAGTCGCTCAGATTTTGAATGAAATTTATCATAATTCCACTCATTGAATACGTAAAGCATGATCAACAAACTGGTAGCTAAACCAATCGCTAAGCCTAAAATATTAATTATAGAGTACACCTTATTTTTAAGGAGATTCCTTAAAGCAATTTTAAAGTAATTTTTAAACATTTAGTAATCCTGATTTACGCACCGATTAGATCTGCTCCTAAAAAGCTAAACCGTATTATAGTTATAAACAAGTATTATGTAATTCTCATCTATATAGTCGTCTTTTTAAGGGTGGTAATGTCCCTATACTTGTGTAAAAATAGAAAAGGTGCTGCCTAAAGGGTA
>CAXBHO010000066.1:0-21207 GCA_963975485.1 uncultured Balneola sp.
AATCCCGCTTAACAGTATCAAAACTCCTGTTTTTTAGTTTTCTTACAGACACTAAGTAAGGATTATTTGGGAGGAAAGAAGTAACAAAACTATTTCTGCAATAAACAAGAAAGGGTTTTCCGCTAGCCAGCGGATGCCTTTGGCACAACCCTTGGCATAAAGGCTAAATTGCTTTTTTAGCCACAAAACTCTAACGCACGGGGAAATGCATTTGTAACTTGAGATAATCCGAATGGTTTTTTCAAACAAAATTTGGGGAAAAGATGCTGAGTCTTCAATTTATAGTCGAAAATTTTTTCCACCATTTGTCACCTTATTCCAAAATCCCTCCCTAAGGCACCTGAACGGTTCCCATGATTTTCTCTACAATATCTTCGGGGCTGATGTCTTCGGCTTCCGCTTCAAAAGTTGGAATGATTCTGTGGCGAAGTACATCCATCGCTATGGTGCGAACATCTTCCGGAGTAACATACGCTCTGTGTTCCATAAATGCCTGCGCTCTGGAAGCTAAATTCAGATTTATCGTTGCTCGAGGTGATCCGCCAAAACTAATTAAATCTTCTAATTCCTTTAAGCCATAATTAGCAGGTTTTCTGGTAGCAAAAACAAGATCAACAATATATTTCTCAACTTTTTCATCCATGTAGATGTCGTTAATCACCGCTCTGGCAGTCATGATTTTCTCGGTGGTAACAACGGTGTCAAGAGTGGGTTTTGCGCCTGTACGAGCCATTCTCCGCATGATCTCCATCTCTTCAACTTCCGTTGGGTAACCGATCTTCAGCTTCAGCATAAAACGATCGACCTGTGCTTCAGGTAGCGGATATGTTCCTTCCTGTTCCACCGGGTTTTGTGTAGCCAGTACAAGAAATGGTTCTTCCAGCTTAAAAGTAGTCTCGCCGATAGTCACTTGTTTTTCCTGCATTGCTTCCAGAAGTGCACTCTGAACTTTTGCCGGAGAACGGTTGATCTCATCCGCTAAAATAATATTCGCAAAAATCGGTCCTTTTTTAACCAAGAATTCCGCTTCTTTCTGATTATAGATCAACGTACCAATTAAATCGGCAGGTAAAAGATCGGGTGTAAACTGAATTCTCTGAAAATCGGTATTCAAAACTTGTGCAAGAGAAGAAACCGTTAAAGTTTTTGCCAGCCCCGGGACACCTTCCAACAAAACATGTCCATTGGTGAGTAAACCAACCAACAATCGGTCGATCATATATCGCTGACCAATAATTACTTTGTCTAGTTCTTTGCGTATATCTTCGATAAAAGCACTGCTTTTTTCAATTTTCTCGCCAAGTGCTTTCATATCTACAGCCATTTCGCTCATATTTCTAAATATTCCGTTATAATTTTCCTGATGATATGGTTAATTTCTCGCCTTCCAAAAAGCTATCAAATATAATACATGGACATTTTACAATCTTTTTTATTAGGACTCCTACAAGGACTCACAGAATTTCTACCAATAAGCAGTTCCGGTCACCTTGCGTTGGGTAAATATTTTCTTGGGGAAAATAACGAAGCTGGACTAACTTTTGAAATCGTAGTTCACTTTGGTACACTTTGTAGCATCCTTATTTATTATCGAGCTTTGATTGCTGATATCCTTAAATCAGGAGTTGGATTTTTAGCCGCACCTAAAGAAAGAAAAAGTGATCCAAATGTGAAGATGATTTTATTTGTACTCGTGAGTATGATTCCGGCATTTATTGTTGGATTCACCTTAAAAGATAGCGTAGAAGAGATATTCGATAGTCCTTTTCTGGTTTCCATCATGTTAATAGTGACAGGATTCATTCTTTTCTTAACCAAATTCGCACAAGAAAAAGAAGGAGAAGTCACACTTGGCAACAGTTTTATCATTGGTCTGGCACAGGCTTTTGCTATGATTCCCGGAATAAGTAGATCAGGTTCTACAATCTCAACAGCTTTATATTTTGGAGTAAAAAGAGAAGATGCGGCTAATTTTTCCTTTTTGATGGTGATCCCGGTTATTGGCGGAGCGATGTTACTACAGATTTTAGATTTGATGGAAAAGGGAATTGATGCCGTTCAGGTCACAAGTTTACTGGTTGGATTCTTTACCGCTTTTATTTCAGGATATTATGCGTTGAAATACTTGATTGTGATCTTGAAGAAGAAAGGCTTCCATTATTTTGCCTACTACACTTGGTTAGTTGGTGGAGCTGGGATCATTTATTTCTGGATTTAACGAATAATCAGCGTTTTAGTCTTGAAGACCGAATCAAATAGTGCTACATTTGTATTCCAAATTTATAGGATATTATGATCGTCTATCTATTTATACTTTTAGCCGTGTTAGCCATTGGTTCAGCGCTTGCCATGGTTATTAATAAGAATGTAGTGAACAGCGCACTTTTTCTGGTTATTAACATGGTTTCATTAGCCGGAATTTATCTGCTGTTGAACGCACAGTTTTTAGCTGTAATTCAAATACTGGTGTATGCAGGAGCTATAATGGTTCTGTTTCTGTTTGTGATTATGCTACTTAATGTAGAAGATGAAGAAAAGCTTTTCGATAAGTTTCGTGTAAAATATTTTTTAGCATTTATTCTTGGAGTAGCTGTTGTGGGGCAGATTTTATACAGTATTGCTGGCGTAGCCGATGTGTTGCCGGAAATTTCTTCCAACATGGCTGAAATAGGAACGGTGGAAGCGGCTGGTGATGTGCTCTACACAAAATACTTATTACCATTTGAAATGACAGCAATCTTATTAACGGCTGCGGTTGTGGGTGCTTTGATGATAGCGCAATACAAAATTAAAAAAGGGTAAAGAAATGGTAGAGATTGATTGGTTTTTAGGACTTAGTGCTATCATGTTTTCAATTGGCATTGTTGGGGTATTAATTCGCCGTAATGCTGTGGTAATTTTTATGTGTGTGGAATTGATGCTGAATGCAGTAAACTTATCATTGGTATCATTCAGTAGTTTTCACGGAAATATTGACGGCCAGATTTTCGTGTTTTTTGCGCTTGCAGTAGCAGCAGCAGAAGCGGTGGTTGGGCTTGCAATTATCATCGCTATTTTCAGAAATAACCTTACGGTTGATGTAACGGAGATTAATTTACTGCGCTGGTAGAATTAACCACGGAGAGCACAGAGAACAAATTTCGCAACTCTGTGTCCTCTGTGGTTTTTAAATTTCTAGCTTTCATTTCGAAAAGAGGTGAAAGCTTTTTTATTTGATGAGAGTTATTTTTCCTGATTTGACTTCCGACCCTGCTTCAATCCGAATAATATAAACTCCGCTTGCCTGATTTGATAAATCCAAATTGTAATTATGAACCCCTGATTGTTTTAACCCTAGATTATAGCTGCCAATCTTTTGTCCAACAATATTAAATACATCTAAAATCACTTTATTAGCAGAATTCAACTCATAGGAAATAGTTGTGGAGGGGTTAAAAGGATTCGGATAATTAGGAAGAATGGTAAAACTGTTTGGAATTTGATTGGGTTCAAACTCATTGGAAATGGTAATAGGCGGACTTAAAGGTTGAGTATTTGCAAAAACACCTGCTTTTCCTGTTCCCAAGTATAGAGTACCGTCCGTTCCAATAGCGGCAGACTCAATATAAACGGGATACATTTCTTCATTAACTCCCCAGTCTAAGCCTCCGTTTTCGGTGACATATACTCCACCCGCCGTTGTTACAGCATAAATCTTTCCCGATTCTTCATCAAACAAGATAAATTTTATTCCGCCTAATCTGTTGTTAGATGTTTTTGAGCCTTGTAAAATAGTAGTCCATGTCTCACCAAAATCCGTGCTTTTTTGAATGCCGTTTACAGCTGCATATATGGTGCCATCATTTGTTACAAAGCTTACACCATGGTTTAAGGTTTTATATGTGTCTGAATACAATGAGTATTTAATTAAGTCTCCGCCATTAATAAATAAAAGAGAATCAGAAAAAGTAAATAAACTAAAATTAATAGTGTTGGGATTAGTGTAGATAACTTCCCAGTTTTCTCCTTCATCAGAAGATTTATACACTCGATCACTTGAAGCTATAAACAGATCTCCCGCAGTATTTTGCTTTAAATCAAACAAAGGCTTTCCTGGGTCAATTTGCAGGCTGTCGCAACTGTTAGAGCTAAAAGAACATCGCTGGAAATAACTATCATTTGCCACATAAAAAGAATCCCTGCCTGCCGGTATAATATTTCTTACCCTCCCTATGGGCATACTAAGTGTGTCCCATTGGTCAGTGTTTAAAAAGTAACGATGAATGTTTTCTGTGGTTCCCGCCCAAAGGGTATCATTGCTTTGAAAATTCATGGTGCGCACCCATGAATTAGCTACTCCGGTAAGTTCACAAGTATCTTCTGTTACAGTACATTCATAGAAACCGCTATCTGTGCCAACATACATATCATCATTGTGAGCGTTTATAACTTGCACTTTTTGGCCAGCAAGCTCCGGAAATACGGGTTGTGTTGAAAGATTTTCATCCAGTAAATACGCACCTGAATCGGTACCAACAATCACCTGATTGTTGTAAGTAAACAAAGAGTGAATAGAGGTAGAGCCTATACTACTAATTAAGTTCCAATCCTGTTCAATGCCGGTTGATGTATATAATCCCTGATCGGTACCAAAGAAAAAACTATCCATACCAAAAGTAACAGCTTTGACTCTAAGGGTATCAGGCCCGGAATCATTCCACGTATCTCCTGAATCTGTAGAATATTCTGCTCCAATGGTAGACCCGCTTATAATCGTATTATTGAAAGAATAAAAAATATTAGTACCATATTTATTACCGACCTTTTCGAATGAATTTTCTGAATCTGAAAATTTAAAAACTCCTCTTGAGCATCCAATCAAAAGGTTATTTTCAGGATCAATTAGTATGTCTCTTACGGTATGACAAGATTCTATTCCATTTCTGAATTCGTTCCACGTTTTTCCATAGTCGTTAGATTTGTAAAACTGACTATAGGCCTGTCCATCACCTAGTGTAACAATTCCACCACCACCAGCATAATATATACCATCTTCTACGATTTCTATACTTAAAAGCCCTTCAATACCTTGCCTGAAAGCCCCAGTACCCTCAACAATTTCTGAGTAAAACCATTGTTCAGAATTCAGTGCTTTTTTAAAAAAACCTCCCAGATCCCAGGAAGCCACATAAATAGTGTCATTTTTAATAATGATGTCTCGAATATCTGATTCTAAAGGACCGTTCAAAGATTGCCATGTTTGGGCATTGGCAGAATAAGAACCGAAAAGAAGAGCTAGTAGAAAAAGAATTAAACAAAGAGATAATTTTACTTGCATATTATATATATATATATATATACTTAGGTTATTCATACTATACTTAAAGTAAAGGGGAAATTCAAATGAAAAGATTAAGTCTGATAATAATTTTTTACCTATTTAGTGCAGTAAATATTTTTTACATAGAATGAATTACAGAGGTACTTGGAAAAGAACTGGATAAGAAAGCCAATCGGCAAAAACAATAAGTACTTGCAGATTAAAATTTTTATTTGCTAATTAGGTTATGAGTCTGTTCTTAAATAAAATAGTGTTTTCTCTACCCCTTAGCCTTGTACTTGTTTTCTTATCTTGCAAAGATAATGGGACAAATCCACCTAGTGCAGTCGAGTTTGAAATTACAGATGTAGAAGTCACCCCGAATCCTGTGATAAGTGAGAAATAGACAATACAATAAAAGGCAATAAACTAACGCTCAGAAAATGAAAAGGTTGTTACTAGTACTTCTTATAACATTGTATTTGATTCCTTTATCCTTTGCCCAAATTCCGCAAAAAATTCACGACCTGAAAAGTCTTACGGACAGCTCCGGCACTGTACACCTATTTTATCGTATTTATGCTGAATATGAGGGGACTGAGTATTCCACAGATCATATTTACCGCTACAACACAGAAACGGGAGAGGAAGAACTTTTCTTAGAAGATTTTTATGATACAAGATTTGGGTTCCCTTACAGTCAAACCATAAATGATTATGAGTTTTTAAATAATGACATTCAAAATTTTGTTTTTATCACTACTTATTGTGACAATGAATGTTTTGTGACTATATCCAGAAATGATAGTCTAGATATGATGGGTGGTTTATTCGTTACGATGGATTATTTGAATGTAGAAGGTCCAGATAGTGGCAGAGTGTACGTGGAAGCCTATGGAAAAGTAGTGATTGGTAGAAACGGAGGAAGAGATTGGCCAACACCTAATGAAGATAATGATTTTGAAATTCCCGACAGCTCCAAACTAGATTTTCCTCTTATTTCGTTGAGCCCATACAATGATTCGTTAATGTTTGGAAGGAAGTTTTTTCATGCAGATGGGGAAAACGCTTTTTTGAGAAGTATTGACAAAGGTCTAACATCAGAGTTTATTAGTGATACTTTGCTCCCTAACGACATTTACTTTGATAGCGATTCAAATGCTGTTTATATGATTGACGTACTAAGTACCCCCGTTCCTAAGATTAATTGCGAGGTTAATATTTGTAACTATGGGTTATTTACAAATAAACATCGTGAAAATGCTGATTTTTGGGAGTTGAAACAGATATTTCCAAGTAGCGTAAATACACCATCATTTCCTGAGATTTTCACCCATCCTACTGAATCAGGAATGCTATATGTTTGGAATGCAGATTCAGTATTGGTAACTGAAGATTATGGGGAAAACTTTGAAGTACTGTTGAATTCTGATGAAGATATTACGGGATTTTCTATTGGCGATATCAAAGAATATTATACAACCACCAGTACATTATATAGCCTTGAGAATGGGAATTCGGTGGAATTATTTTCGATCCTGGTTTCTAATGAACACCAAATCGAGATACCAAAACAAAACAAGCTTCTCCAAAACTATCCAAATCCGTTTAATCCAACTACGACCATATCTTACCAAATGAATCGGTCGGGGCAGGTAACCATCAGATTATATACGATTACGGGGCAGTTGGTAAAAGAACTTTTGAATAAATACAACACATCAGGAACCTATCACTTTCAACTTAACGGAGACAATCTGTCGAGCGGTATGTATATCCTTAGAGGGAGATTAGGAGAAAACATAGAATCAAAAACTATAACGCTTATAAAATGAAAGAAATAACCAACATATTTTTAGTTTTAATTGTGAATATGCTGTGTGTTATTAGCACACTTCAAGCACAAGTAATGGATGAATCTTACTGTCCTATGGATACTATAGAGGAACCGGAAACATCTGCCAAATTGATGTCAACTTGTAATCCTTCAACGGATATTTGTACCGGCAAATATAAACCAGGGAGGGGTACACTGACAATGCTAATGGTATACATTCGATTCGCTGATGACAATACCTCAATGAGTTATTGGAACAGCACCCCTAACCCGGCCAATATTTATGATGTGGAAAGCTGGATGGACGAATCCTTAGATGAAAAATTCTTTAGTAGGGTCTGATAATTATTTCAACATCTCAAATTATTTTAATCAAATGTCGCGCGGAGCGTATACAGTAATTGGTGATGTCGTCCATATTGAATTACCGTCAAAAAGTACGTTCACAGATGACGGAACACCTACGGGAACACCTTTAAAAGGCTTAGCCCTGATGAAGGCCACTAACAAATATGCGTTAGAATATCTCGACAATAACATTCAGATAGATTTGTCTGATTACGACAATTTTGATTATGTCTCCAACAATCATCATGATCAGGTTTCAGACAATATTTTAGACATGGTGTACATGGTATATAGAACTCCAGGGCTACAACATTTTGCAAGAAAAGATACACCAGGTTTTGAATATGACAGCTTTGGAGGGATTGCACAACTTGGTAAATCATATT
Organism: uncultured Balneola sp.; assembly: GCA_963975485.1. Taxonomy (GTDB): domain Bacteria; phylum Bacteroidota; class Rhodothermia; order Balneolales; family Balneolaceae; genus Balneola. Next base: position 7,871 of record CAXBHO010000066.1, read on the forward strand.
CAGGACAAGAAGCTTTACCTTCAGGTTTAGTAATCGACTATGGTCCCTTTTCAAATGGATCTGGATTAACTATGCACTTGGGCGAAAATAGAAAAAAACGTTTTGATGATAGTTATATACATGAATTGGCTCATTATTTAATGGGAGGGAATCATCCTTATACGAATGGGGGTTATACTTCCTCGGTAGGTAGAAGTGGGTATTGGGGAATATTTGGAGGCAACCAAGCTACAAACTCGGTGAATGCCTATGAACAAGAACTATTGGGCTGGATAACCCCCACTGAATTAACAAGTACTATATCTTTTACATTGAGCGATTTTGTATCGACAGGATCTTCCTACAAATATACCATCTCCCCAACCGAGTTTTACTATTTTGAGAATCGCCAAAAAATACAAGTCACTACCGGAATAGATAATACGTATGATCAACCAAACTGGAATGGCAATGACAAGGGTTTGTTTGTATTACATGTAAAGGAAAATATATACGGTAATTATTTATATTCCTCAGATAACAGTCTAGAGTCTGTAGTCTCAAATGGAAATTGGGATTGGGAAATTGATACCGCAAACAGTTGGCAATCTGGGGTTTGTCATGTTAATGGAGAGCCTGCTTTTTACAAGGGTAAACCGAATCGATTTGGTGAGTCATTCAAAGATCCAATTATGGAAGTGGACAATCCTAATGACACATTAGGGTCGTATAAACAATCTTTATTTGTAAAAGCTTCAAATCCTACTCAATGCAAGAATTATTTTTTAGGTTATGATTCTGAAGATAAATCAGGATTTACGGAAATAGAAAGAAGCTTAATAACTCCATATACAAATCCAGCATTTTTAACCAGAAGTAAATCCCAAATTGGTATTGGATTAAAAATTACTGGAAAGTTTGTAAATACGCTTGCACTGAAATTTTATGACGATGCTTTTGATCCCTATACCATCACCGAAAACACAACGTGGGATGGTCAAATATTTTTAGATGAAACCACCAATATTGAGAATAATTCAGTATTAACCATACTACCTGGTACTACCGTATTATTGGATGACAATGTAAGTTTAGTAATCCGACCTGGTGCTAAATTAATTTCTGAAGGAACACAAACAGAACCTATCCGGTTTATAAGAGGAGATGCTGATAATGACTGGAATAGAATTTCATTATTTAGTAGTGCAGGAAATAGTATTAAGTGGACATTATTTGATGGAGGGTATATAAATCTTTCTATCGCATCTAAAAATAATACGATTGAGCACAGTACTTTTAGAAATGCAAGCTTTAGAACCATGCAAGGATGGCATAATCAGGATGGCAGCGGAAACGCAAGTGCAACTATTTCTTATTCGTTAATTGAGAATAGTGCTACGGTAGGCTTGGTCTCCCAGTACCTAAATTTAGACTTAAGCTATACCACTATTCGCAATAATGTCCAGACCGGGCTCTATGTTTTATCCAATAGCGTCAAACCCTTCCATCATAACAAGATTACCGGGAATGGGGGGACGACACGCGATGGGATTGAAGTGTTGAGCAGTGGAACATTGTATATGTATGGGCAAGGCTATGGGGCCGGGTACAACGAAATTCAAACCAATGGCGATGACCAAATATCGAGCTCTGGAGATTTATTTATTGGTGAAATGGATTACAATGGAGTGATTGGAGGCTACAATAGTATTTATGGGAATTATTCGGGTTCCCGGTATTTGGTGGATAATAATAGTGGATCTACGGTTCAAGCGGAATATGTGTGGTGGGGGCAATATCCCGCAGACCCAGACATGACGGACGGTCCGGTTCAGTTAGATCAGAACATGTTGCCTTCAGATCCCACCATTGGGCAAAATCCGGGAGCGGGAGGACAAGTTCCGGCTAAAATTCGAGCTCAGCGCCCTACGGTGCAGGATATGATAAGTGCCTACGATAAAGCAGAGCAAGCTCTGGGGCAAGCAGAAACCACTCAACAGGCCATAGACGAGGTGTATGCGCTGTATCAACTTGCTGGCATCTCAGGAAATATTGAACTCAAAAATCGTTTCAACAGCTTAATCCAAGACGTAGCGCAAGCAAATAGAATGATGTACGCTTCAACCAATAGAAATAAGCGTATTCAGGATTATGCCAAGGTACTCTACACTAAGTCATTGATTCGAGATGAGCGCTACGGCCAAGCACAAGAATGGCTTCGGCAGGGAGATTTCAGCCGTTTAGCAGGCAAAGACCAACGGAATTACCTGCATTTGCGCATGGTTACCGAGGCGTACCACGGATCGTACGAAACTGCTTTATCCACTTTAGATGAATTATATAGCTTACACCAAGCAAAAGGAGAAAATTTAGAAGAAGTACAGTCGAGATACGCACCAATTAGGGAAGATATAGTAGCACGTTTAGAAGGCGATGAAGAAACTACGTTAAAAGAGAAACAGGATACAGAAGGAAAAAAAGAGACCATAGACGAATTTAGTCTCCAAAACTATCCAAATCCGTTTAATCCTGTAACAGTAATTAGTTTTAGTATAGCTGAAAAGAGCTTTGTAACACTAACGGTATATGATTTGTTAGGTAGAGAAGTAAATACATTAGTTAACCAGAATAAAGAATCTGGAAGTTATAGTGTACGATTTGATGCTTCATCCCTTTCAAGTGGAGTTTATATTTATAGGCTAGAAACAAATCAAAAAGTATTAACCAAAAGAATGACAGTAATTAAATAAACGTTAATTACTCAGTGAATTTTAAAAGCTTTCATTCTTCATTGAGTGAAAGCTTTTTTTCTTAGAATTGGTTAACTAAATATTCTCAGCGCTTTCTGTGGTTTAACCTTTTGTGTAAATACCAGATTGATTACTCTCTCGAGAATTAAGAATTAGTGTATTGGAAAAGAGGATTAACTCTTCTAGGTTTGCTCTCACAAATAGAGTACTTGAGTAAAGAAAAGTGCTAATTCTTAATTCTACATTCTTGATTCTTAATTCCGAATCGAAGATTCGGCTAAAACATATATCCTGCTGTAAAATAGATTCCAGTGCCTTCTTCCGAAAAGCCAATATCCGTACGAAGTACAAAATCGGGAGTAAAGAAAGAACTGGTCCCCCCTAAACCAAAAGAGTATTTCAACTTATTGAAGATAGTATCCAAAGATTCTCCATTTGGATACGTTCTTCCTACATCAAAGAAGAGAGTACCCCCAAATTCGCCCTTAACGGCTTCGATATTAAACAACCAGGTTCTGAGTTCTGTATTAAAAAGAAGCACGTTATCATCCAGAAAACGAGAAGATGGATAACCTCTTAAAGATTCATCATCACCAGCATAAGCTAATTTCCAGTATGGAACTTCACCACTGGTGTTTTGGCTATAAAGCCGATTAGCCCATGTGATTTCTTTTATAAAAAAGAATGATAAATATTGCCTCAAATCAGCTTCAAAAACAAAAGTATTGTAAGAACTTCCCCACCAAGTTTGCCCAATTTCGAAGGTAGTTTCTAAGTAGTTGCCGTTGGTTGGCCGGAATTCGCTGTTTCTGTTTTCCCAAATAAAACCCGTACCTAAATGCAGCGTTCGTCCACCGTCGAAGCCCAGTGGTTGTTGCTGAGTGATCAACCGGTCAGAGCCGTTATCGACCGGAGTGTTGTAACCAAAATTAAAGATGGCAAGCAGGTTTAACGAGGTATTGCCTTCTTTGTTAAGAGGTATTCTCAGGCGTGAATCTAAGCCTACAGAAAAAGATTGAAAAGAATAAAGTGTATTGTTTGCGTTAAAGGAGTCGCTTATTTTTTGATAAGAGCCAATTCCATAATAGGTGTCTTGTAAAAAACGAGACACATAAAACCGATTTATGAATCTGTTATTTGTATTAAAAGCATAAGGTTTGTCATGCTCAATCAATCCGGAGGCTAATCCTTTGGTGGAAATTAAGGTAGCAACTTGTGTAAAAGAATGAAAAGGTTCTACCTCTTTCTTATAATGAAATTTGTGTACTAAACCGCCAAGTAAAAACCCATAATCGCTGCTATAAGATAGCGCAGGCAAAAAAGCGACTTCAATAGAATCGGTTACTACTTCTTGGGATTGCCCAAAAACTGAAGTAGATAAAAAAAGGAGTAGTAACACCACTCCTTTAAAATGTTTAAAAAGAATCGTGATCACCTAAATGAATAAAAAGGTAACGATTAAATAGATCGGTACTAATATACCAAATGACCATAACATGTAAGCACCGAAGCTTGGCATTTTAACTCCGCTTTGTTCAGCGATAGATTTTACCATAAAGTTAGGAGCGTTACCAACATAGGTTATCGCACCAAAGAATACGGCGCCACTGGATATTGCTACTAAAGTTTGAGTCATTTGATTCATAAGTTCTTGAGCATCACCACCTGCCGCATTAAAGAAAACAAGATAAGTAGGTGCATTATCCAGGAATGCAGAAAGCAAACCTGTAATCCAGAAAAACATTTCATTTACAGGGTCTCCGCTTTCAGTAAAAACGGCATCGTTCACAAACTGAAGTGCTCCTTGTCCATTGTTAGCAGCTTTAAGCATAGCAATTGGAGCAATAATGGTTATGAATATTCCGGCGAATAATTTTCCAACTTCCTGAATTGGGAACCAGTTGAATCCGTTAGCCGCTCTACTTTCCTTAGAAGTAAAGTGCCAGCTCATCCATGCCAATAATAGCAAAGCAAGATCACGAATGAGATTCTCATAAGTTACATGCACATGATAGATCTCAAATTCACCTAAGTGAACAAGTCCCGAAAATAAAACAGCAATTACTACTCCGATAAGAAGTAACAGATTAAATCCACCTTCAATACCCAAGGGTTGATCGCCGGGATCTTGTGGAGCGGTATTGGTTTCTTTTTTATACAAAGCTCTATCCCAGAAATAGTAGAGCACTAACAGAATTGCAGCTACAAAAGCCATTTCCCAGAACAAATTCGTGGTTGTCCAGAAAAAATCTACACCTTGAAGGAAGCCAAGAAATAACGGAGGATCACCAAGTGGAGTTAGTGAACCACCAACGTTTGCCACTAAAAAAATGAAGAATACCACCATGTGAACTTTCTTTTCTCTCCATGCATTTGCTCGAAGCATTGGTCGAATAAGTAACATGGCTGCACCCGTAGTTCCCATCCAACTTGCTAAAATAGTACCGAGGAGTAATAATCCCGTGTTTACTTCCGGGGTTCCTTTTAAATAACCTTTTATTCGAACGCCACCTGAAACTGTAAATAATGCTAAAAGAAGGATGATAAATGGAAAATATTCTGATAAATAGGCGTGAAGTACTTCATAAAGTGCAGCGTTAAACCCGAATGTAATAACCATTGGAATAAGTAAAGAAAAAGCCCAAACGGCAGAAATCTTCCCAAAATGATGATGCCAGAACTCTTCTGCAAAGAGAGGAAAGAGCGCAATTGAGAGTAAAATACCTGCAAAAGGTAATACCCAATAGAGGCTCAAATTGCTTCCATCTATACCATAACCGGAGCCTTCAGCTGCAAAAGAAACGGTAGAAAGTAACAAAACGAATAGGGGAGCAACGATTATTCGAACTCCGGTAAGTATTTTTTTTAAGTCCACGTAAGGATATTTTTATTGAAATTTCTTTGGCACAAAATAATAGATGCATAAACACTTCAAAAGGATAACCATTCCTTTCTTGGTATTTTCCTGTAAAAAAATTGTAAAGCGTTTATTTAGATAGGTAATATTTAGGTGAAAATTGTCTTTACCTTCCTATACTTTTTTGTATCTTTGCCAACCAATTTAAACTGAAAAGTTTAGATTTTTGGGTTTAATTCTAAAATAAGTTAAATGGAATCCGCTACGGCGCTGTTTTCTCTCATTATTGCTCTCCCCCTTGTGGGCTTTCTGATAAACGGATTAACAGGTTTATTTGTAGAGAGCTATAGAAATAAAAAACAACTTATAGGTATTATTGCTAACACGGCGGTGTTTATTCCGTTCGTGATTGCCGTTTATTTCTTCATAAACATGAACGCGGACTCTGATGCGCTGGTTTATAAATTGTTCACTTGGATAGAAGCCGGCACCTTTAGTGCGGATGTTGCTTACAGAGTAGATCAGCTTTCTGTAATGATGACCATGATAGTAACCGGTGTTGGTTTTCTGATCCATGTTTACTCTATGGGATATATGTCTCATGATGAAGGGTACTGGAAATTTTTTGCTTATCTGAACCTGTTCATCTTTGCGATGTTAAACCTGGTGTTAGGAAATAACCTCCTTCTTTTGTTCTTAGGATGGGAAGGTGTAGGTGTTAGTTCTTATCTATTGATCGGTTTTTGGTACACCGATATGGGAAAATCAGATGCGGCTAAAAAAGCATTTATATATAACCGTATTGGAGATTTTGCATTCCTGATTGCAATGTTTATGATCTTCCAAAGTGTTGGAAGTTTAAATTTTGATGTAATTCTAGGAAACTTGGCAGGCATTTCAGATGGGTATAAAGTAGCCATTGGATTATTGATATTTATTGGTGCTACAGGGAAAAGTGCTCAGATCCCATTATTTGTTTGGTTACCGGATGCAATGGCAGGGCCGACACCGGTTTCTGCACTTATTCATGCGGCAACGATGGTAACTTCAGGTATTTACCTCATCTCCAGATTGTCGCCTATGTATGTGATGATCCCTGAAGTGATGATTGTTATTTCGATTATTGGTGCGTTAACCGCAATCGTTGCAGCAACTATTGCCATCACACAAAACGATATAAAAGGTGTGCTTGCGTACTCAACCGTTTCGCAATTAGGGTACATGTTCTTAGCATTGGGTGCCGGTGGCTTTACGGCAGCCATATTCCATCTTATGACACATGCCTTCTTTAAAGCTTGTTTATTCCTTGGTTCGGGATCGGTAATTCATGCGATGGAACACGTTGAACACGGGCTTCATAAAGAAGGCAAGGATGTGCATTTCGACACTCAGGATATGAGATTTATGGGAGGTCTTAAAAAATATATGCCATCTACTTACAAAACATTTTTGATCGCAGGGATAGCTATTGCGGGTATTCCACCATTGTCAGGTTTCTTCTCTAAAGATGAAATATTGGCAATGGCTATGAACGCAGGTTTTGCTGACGGTGGCAGCTGGGTATACATGATGCTGTGGGGAGTGGGTATTATCACCGCATTCCTGACCGCATTCTACATATTCCGTTTAACGGCAACAACTTTCCACGGATCTTTCAAACTTCCAATGAAAATTAAAGAAGCAGTTGGTTCTGAGAAATTTTTGCATGAGAATACTTGGACAATGACTATGCCACTTTGGATATTGGCAATTCTGGCAATTTTTGGTGGATTTTTAGGAGTACCGAATTTTATAATAGAAACCTTTACTCACGAACCTGCGGAAATAAATTTATTACATGATTGGCTTGGTAAAGTTAATGCAGACTATAGCATAGTTATGAGCCATGCTCTGGAATGGGGGCTTATGTCTGTGTCTATTATAGTTGCAATTTTCGGAGCTTGGGTGACATTCAGAATGTATAATAACGATCGGCAAGAAGAATCAGATGCTAAGATCGCAGCCATATTTGGAAGACTGTACAACGTTTGGAAAAACAAATACAGTTTTGATGATGCGTACGAAGGTTTGATAGCAAATCCAACGGTAAAATTCTCAGACAAAGTTTTAGCCGTTTTCGACATAAAAGTGGTAGATGGTATTGTAAACGCTATTGCAGGCACAGTTCGATTGTTCGGCAGCTTATTCAGATATCTTCAAACCGGCGTAGTCTCAAGCTATGCTCTCGCTTATATAATTGGGGTGATTGTCATCCTTTATTTAATGATTTCGTAATTTCTTCAAATACTTGATGGAAACACTACTAAATATCACCATTTATCTTCCGCTTTTAGGAATTCCTCTTATTCTGCTTTCAAAGAATGAGAATATGAAAAAGTGGAGCGCACTACTCATAACATCAGCTACTTTTCTGATCTCACTTCCATTGATATTTAACTTTGATGTGGTTAATTCCGGAATGACTCAATATCTAACCGAAGGCGACAGAATCAGTCCCACACTCGATATCAAATATTTGGTTGGACTTGACGGACTAAGCTTGTTACTGTTTATGCTTACTACGTTCATGGGGCCCATCGTAATCCTTTCTTCTTGGAATTCTGTTTCTAAGCACTTGAGTGGTTACTTAGCCATGTTACTGATACTTCAAACTGCTTCGCTAGGTGTTTTTGCGTCTCTTGACCTGCTGGTATTCTACGTATTCTTTGAACTCTCGTTAATCCCAATGTACTTCTTAATTGGAATCTGGGGTGGTTCTGACAGAATTCGAGCAACTTTGAAATTTTTTATTTACACCTTAGCTGGTTCGTTGATTATGTTGGTTGGATTGATCTATGTTGGTTACGATGCCGGATCAATGATGCAGGGAGTTACTTTTACTTTGGATTGGAGATTCCTTTCAAGCGATGCATACCAAGCCGGATTGGTTGAGCAAACCTATTTATTCCTTGCTTTCGCTCTGGCATTCTTTATCAAAGTGCCGTTATTTCCTTTCCATACCTGGTTGCCGTATGCGCACACAGAGGCCCCAACAGCAGGTTCGGTTGTACTTGCATCTATCATGCTTAAAGTGGGAACTTATGGATTGATTCGTTTTTGTATGCCACTTTTCCCAAATGCATTTATGGAATTTGCTCCCTATATAGCAACACTTGCAGTCATCGGAATTATCTATGGTGCGTTAGTAGCGATGGTACAGAAAGACGTTAAGAAAATGATCGCTTACTCTTCAGTGAGTCACTTAGGTTTTGTGGTACTTGGAATTTTTGCATTGAACACGGTTGCAGTTCAGGGCGCTATCATACAAATGATCAATCATGGACTTTCAACCGGCGCATTATTCCTTATTATTGGGATGATTTATGATCGCCGTCATACCAGATTGATCAAAGACTTTGGCGGTATTGCTAAAAAGATGCCGATCTTTACCGTCATGTTTATGATCGCAACATTAGCCTCAATTGGTCTTCCGGGCTTGAACGGATTTATCGGTGAGTTTTTGATTTTGAATGGTTCGTTCTTCTCAGAACTATATGACAATAAAGTTTTTGCAATTTTAGCTGCATTAGGAGTAATTCTTGCCGCAGTTTACATGTTATGGATGTTCCAACGTGTAATGTTTGGACCGCTTGAAAATGAAGAGAACAAAAAACTAATAGACCTGAATGCTCGCGAAATTGGATTATTAGTTCCATTCGTGATATTCATGTTTTGGATTGGAATTCATCCGGTAGATTTTACGAAGTACTCTGAAAATCAGGTAACCGAATTGATCATCACTTCCAAAGAAAAGAGCATTGCTGTTCTTGAGACATCTAAAACTGAAAATCTTCCGGAATGGGCAATTTCTTTTTATGGTGTTAACGATGAAACGGAGTCAGAATCTTTAATGGTCTCAACTAAATAAGTATGAAGCCACTTTCAGAACAAGAAATTAATTCAGCATTAGAATCTTTAGAAGGATGGGGTTTTAATGATGACAAGTTGTGGAAGAAATTTGAATTCAGCGATTTTAAAGAATCACTCGCTTTTATTGTGAGAGTAGGAATTGAAGCTGAACTGCAAACACACCATCCAAGAATTTTTAATGTGTACAACTCAGTAACTATTGGTTTGCAAACACACGATGCGGGTGATAAAGTCACACAAAATGATATTGATCTGGCAACTGCTATAGAAGGCATTATTTAAACTACGAGAATGGATTATTTAGGCGATTTACAAGCATTTTTACCCGGCGTTATCACGGCTTTAGCCGGTTTGGGCGTTATTATTATTGAAGCGCTCAAAAGCGGTCATAAGTCGGCATATTGGGTGACTTCCTTTTCATTGATCGCAGCGTTATTTTTTGGCATTCAAGCATTGGGAACTCCACTTCAGGAAGCCTTTTCAGGAATGTTAGTATACGGAGGAATTGCCGCTTTCGGGAATGTGATTATTTTAATTGGTACGCTTTTCTGTGTGTTTTTATCCAATGATTACTTGGAAGGAATCGACCATAACTATAATGAAGTATATGCGCTGATATTATTTGCGACTACAGGTATGTTAGGGCTTGCCGGGGCGAATGATCTTATTTCTCTTTTTCTAGGATTAGAAACCATGTCCATCTGTTTATATGTGATGGCCGGCTTGATCAAAAATGAGAAGCAAGGTGCTGAAGGTGCGTTAAAGTATTTTTTACTCGGCGCTTTTTCTACAGGATTTTTACTCTACGGAGCTGCTTTATTATACGGAGCGACCGGTACAACGAGTATTCCGGGAATCGGAGCAGCTGCAAGTGACGATCTTTTATTTTTAGCCGGTGCTGCTTTGTTGCTAATCGGATTTCTTTTCAAAGTATCGGCCGTTCCATTCCACATGTGGACGCCAGATGTGTATCAGGCTACACCAACAACACTTACCGCGTACATGGCAACGGCTTCAAAAGCTGCAACGTTTATGGCGATGATTTTAGTTCTGTCCAGAGCACTTCCATCTGTTGAAGGCTTGGATTGGCAGTTTGTGCTTTCCATAGTTGCTATTATTACTATGATCTTTGGGAACATCATTGCGTTAGTTCAAGACAACATCAAGCGGATGCTGGCTTACTCTAGTATTGCTCACGCAGGATATGTGCTGGTTGGGTTGTCTGCAGGCACTGCCGAGGGATATAGCGCAGTAGCTTTCTACTTGTTTGCTTACACCATCATGAATGTGGGAGCATTTGGTGTGGTTGCATATTATGAAAGAAATAAAGGTCTTGATTTTTCTGATGTAAACAATCTTGCAGGACTTGGTTTCAAAAAGCCGATGATGGGAATCATGCTTTCCCTGTTCTTATTTTCTCTTGCAGGAATTCCACCATTTGTAGGATTTGTTGGTAAGTATTATGTATTTGCAGCAGCTATTAATGCGGATATGGTTCCACTTGCTATAGTTGGTGTTCTTGCCAGTGCAGCGAGTGTGTATTATTACTTACGCGTTATGGTGTACTTATACTTCCGTGAAGCTCAAAAAGAAACCGAAATGATCGACGCTTCTCTTCTTTACAAAGGTGCACTAGTAATTCTTGCGCTACTCACTGTGTATTATGGTATTGAGCCTATTTTACCAATGGGTGGATTGATGGATTTGATTACTGGTTTTTGATCATTGATTACAGTGATTATTTGATTTTCGCTGATACTTTTTTGCTCAACGCAAAAAGTAATTCCTGTGGATGCAGGAATCTGGATTGTTATTATGCATTCAGTTTTAACCTCGTTTCGTAGCTCTCATTCTGTGTGAAAAGTATTTTTTTAGATTTCGTTTACTTAATTTTTTAAGCATTCGTATAATTTAGTGGATAATCCTCCAAGGATTCAGAATCCTTGGAGGATTTTTACCTCGTTCCGTAGCTCCGCTACGGAATGCCTTTTGGAAGCTCCTGCTTCCAGTTATTTTTTAGTAGTTTTCGACCTAATCTGTCTTCTCCTTATCCAAGGAGAAGGGCTTTTTAAACAGTTACGATATAAACGAGTTATTTCATAGTCATTCCTGCGGATGCAGAGCCAAAGACTTTCCTATGGATGAATCTTGATTGTTATTATGGATTCAGTTTTTATAAAGAATCAGATCTCGGGCATTTGCTACGAGATGACTAAATTGCTCCTTGTTCTGTAGCTTTGCTAAATTTTTCTAATTCTTTCTTAAATACGAAAAACGTATCTTTGTCGTACTTGTATGACACATAACACAATACTTTGATTTATGCCTATTACCGTACGTTTAGGAGATTCCGTAGAAAAACGCCTCGATGAGCTAGCCAAGCTTACCGGGCGTACTAAAACCTACTATATTCGTCAGGCTTTGGAAGAAAAGCTGGACGAGATGGAAGATTTATACATGGCAGAACAGCGACTTGAACAGCCCGAAGGGGAACGCTGGAGTTTGGAACAGCTAGAGCGTGGCGATGATCTGGAGCGTTGAATTTGACAACCGTGCTCGCAAAGAACTGCGCAAACTCGACAAACAAACCCAAGAGCGTATTCTGAAATGGTTGAGGGAAACCCTCGTCACAGACAATAATCCGAGACGAGCAGGAAAATCGATGAAAGGACACATGAAAGGTTTATGGCGTTATCGGGTTGGAGACTATCGGATTATCAGCCAAATTCAGGACGAGAACATTTTAATCTTGGTCGTTCGTATTGGGCATCGAAGAGATATTTACGAAGGAAAATAGCTATAATTCAGCAAATTTGTAACTTGCATTGCAAGTAGATTCTATGTTTACCTCGTTCCATAGCTCCGCTGTGGAATGACAAACAAGAACTCTGCCTGTCTGCCGACAGGCTCCGAATAATTCGAGATAACATTCTATATCTCCATCCGCTTTTGACCAAGATTACAAAGGATGTTCAGGATGAGCAGGATTAAAGATGGGCTGAGAACTACATCCTGTTTATTCTATAATCCCGAAAATCCTGCTTCAACGAATGGAGGAGTGTGCTTTTAATTTGATTTCCCACAAAGTGATGCCCTCTGCAGACCTAAGAAAAGGTTCATAAACAATTTAGAAACGTTTATTTAGTATCTCTGTCCTGAAAGCGTACAGAACACACAAAAATCTAATATATGTTCTGCGGTCTATAGTCGCTTAGCCTTACTTTTGTGCCGACAAAAGTAACAATGCCTTTGGCAATCCGCCAATTGGCGGGAAACTCCTGGCTATGAACACTGGTCGGCGTGAGGAATAAGTTTGCTGAATAAATCCCATGGTCTTCGTTCAATCCAGGAAGTTTTCTAAACTGAGCCTGTAGAAAAAACCTCAACATTTGGCCTGTCATCGCGGACACACTTGATCCGCGATCTCCAGATCAACGTCGGGGAGCGCTGTTTGGGAGATCTCGGCTCAAGACCGAGATGACGAGTTAGCGTGAGATAAAGGTGATGGAGGTTTTGGCTCTTTCCCAAGCTCCTGCTCCAAGTATCGAACTGGTAACCTACCTTAAGTAGTTTACTCTCGTATCGTAGCTCTCAGCTCGTGTGAAAAGTGCTTGAATAAAAAGATGGTTAATTTTTTAAGAAAAATCCTCCAAGGATTCGGAATCCTTGGAGGATTAGCCAGTAAATTATACGAACGCTTAAAAAAAAATTACTCTCGCTCTGTAGCTCTGCTCCGAATAATTTGGGCTAAAAATTCTATTTCTTAATCCGTTTTTGACCAGGATTACAAAGGATTTGGGAGTTGAGATCTTAGAGGAGGAAAATTTTTTAAGAATGATAAA
>CAXBHO010000067.1:0-21111 GCA_963975485.1 uncultured Balneola sp.
ACTATTCTCATATTCCTAATTTATTCCGATCAATTGTTCTCGTTCCGTAGTTTGGTGGCACTTCGGTTTGACGACTCCGGTTCGTCCAACCGATTTTGATTCCAAGGCTGAGCGTGTGAAACTAGGGTGAATTACGCACGCATCAATGACTATCTGTTTCATCAGCCTTATCAGCGTTCCAAAAAACAGAACGCAGATGACACAGATCAAGCGGATTGAATATGAACTTTCTACTGCAAATAATTCGGGGTAAAATTCTATTTCTTAATCCGTTTTTGACCGGGATTACACAGGATTTGGGAGTTGAGATCTTAGAGGAGGAAAATTTTTTAAGAATGATAAATTCCGAATAAAGGAATTAGGAATAGGTTGCCTCTTATAAAACCTATTCCTAATTCACTATTCTCATATTCCTAATTCATTACTGTGCATCAAGTAAAATCCCGGTAAAGCAAGTTAGGAAGCCTAATAGAGCTCCGGTTTATACTTATTTGTCCATAGCATTAAGAGCGTTTATATACCTCTTTGCAATTCGGCTATATTGACGATCTAAATCGTATGTATTTTGGAATGCAATTTTTGCTTCATCTAATCGGTCTAATTGGAAATAAGAGTTAGCTAACAACCAATATCCTTTCTCAAGTATGCTTTCAGATATATTTTTCTGAGAAACAACCCTCTTAAAACTAGAAACGGCTTGGTCGTACTCGCCTAAATTGTAATGAATGGAGCCTAATGTAATAGAAAACTCCGCAATTAATGTTGGATCTTGTTCATTTTCCAATTCATCGCTTAAAAGTTTTTTAGCTTCTAACGTATTTCCAGTGGCCGCTAATTGAATTGCTTTTTTAATTGTCTCATTAGTGATATTCGCAGAAACTCCTACTTCGCTGCGTACAATATCTAATCCAATTTCAGCTATAGGTGAGATTGAAGCAACGTTGTTAGATGAGTAATTCATAACGCCAAGAACACCAACAAAAATAACTATAGTTGCAACAGTTACATAAGTAGCATACTTACGAATCTGTTTAGCAACAGTTGGTTTATCATTTTCCCTAGTTTCAATAATTATAGATTTTAGATTTGCTACACTTTTCATGTAATCCAAGTAATATCCATCTTGAATTAACTCAAACCATAAATCATCAGTTTGCTCTTCGGTTAGCCGTCCGTTTAAATAAAGATCTATTTGTCTCTCAAGATCTTTGTTTAGATTATTTTGAATCATTTTAATTACCTTTTTTTTTAAACTTCAATGCTTTGTTTACTTTCAAAATCTAACCATTTTGGCATAATTTTGTACTAATTGGAGCTAGAAGTTGTATTATTTGTTCTTCTCCTTATATACAAGAGCATCCAAATCCCTATTTGTTACAGATATTGCAGAAATAAAACATTAGAAAATCTTAATAAAAGAAATATTGTTTAAATCCTTTTTCAAATAATTGTTTTATCCTTAACATAAAATAAGCTAAAAAGCATCATTAAAAACACAATGAAACAACAAAAACTATTATTAATCACTTTATCAACAGTTATGTTATTAACTGCTTGTACAAAAATTTCGGAAAAAGCGTTTAATGTATCAGGGAGTATCGATTATTTAGGGGATGCAAGCCTATCTATCTCAAAAATACCGTTACACTATAAATATTCTCCTAAAGAGGATTTTATTGTAACACCTGATGACGGTGGAAACTTTAGCGTAAATATTCCACTTAAAGATGATTCTAAATTTCTTTTTTCGATCGATGATGAATCATTTCTCTTGATTGCTGATGAAAGCGATTCTCTGAACATGAACATAAACCGAGCTTCCTTCCCACTTAAGATAGTAATCAATTCTAATAACAGTGCTGATTATGTCGCTTATCAGGAATATCTCAATAGTATAAATGGACTTGATAGCCGGATCGAAAAAGAAATGAATACATACAGAGATGGCTTAGAAAATTCCGCAATTGCATTGAGTGAAGAAAAAGTAAATCTTGCAAAAGATCACCTCTCAGGAACTGCTTATGCAGATCTTATACTAAAAGCCAAAGGAGAGTTGCTCGTCAACAAGATCAAGTCTATCGAATACAGGCTTTCAAATAAAAATTTTGATGCTGATGCAGAAAGAAGATTAATACTGAATGAGGCTAAAGATGATGGCTTTTTCATGCGGCAATCTTTAGAAGCTCAGCGTGCCGGAATTCGGGACGTAACCCATTATTATGCAAGAACTTTTGGAATTTATGACAGTGTAAATATCGCACAAGGAAAAGAACTCTCAGAATACGACATTAAAAAACTAGCTTACGAAGAGTTAAATAAAAAAAGATTGGAAGTGATAGACTTTATTGATGAAAGACAAGCTCGTGCTTACGCAAAATTATTTTTAGTTGCGGAACGTATTGGAGAAATTGAGCTTACAAAAGCAACGCCAAGTTACAGAGCTTATTTAAATGAGTATGTTGATTTTCCTGAATACACTCGGTTTTTAACCTATTTCTATAATGAGATTAAGTCCGTATCTCCCGGTGAACCTGCAATCCCCTTTTCTTTAGTTGATGAGAATGGAAATATTCACACTCAAGCTGACTATCTGGGGAAATATGTGCTATTAGATTTTTGGGCAGGCTGGTGTCAGCCTTGTCTGGATGAATTTCCGGCAATGCGTGATATCTACAATGATTTCAGTAGAGAAAATTTTGAAATTGTAGGGATATCAACTGAAATTGATAAATCTGTTTGGCAAGATGACATCAAAAGATTTAAGAATCCATGGCCACAGTTATATGGAGGAAATGGGTTTGATCAAAAGACCTTCAAAGCATATAAAGGGGGCGGCATTCCATTTTATATTCTGATAGATCCTGAAGGTAATATTTTCCGTTATAATGATATAAGAGCTACTTTTAATTTAAGAAATGTGTTAAATGATCTCCTCGAGAAATAAATTTCCACCCGGTATTTTTTACGTTTCGTTGTTTATAATAATTGCTCTTTTTGCTTGCGATCAAAAGAAGCCTGAAACAGAAGAAAAATCTTTCACAGATAAACAACTTGGCCAAATGTTGGTTCTTGGCTTTCGAGGTACAGAAGTAACTAACGACAGCTCTATCGTTAAAGACATAAAAAAAAGAAATTTAGGCGGTGTAATTCTATATGACTTTGATCATTTGAGCCAGACTTATGGAAGAAATATTGATAATCCTGATCAGCTTTTACAATTAAACAGTTCTTTGGTAGCATATTCTTCTACACCTCCTATTATCGCCGTTGAAAATGACGGAAGTACTAATTCTCCTCTTTATACTATGTATTCTGATCTGAATAATATCTTCTCCACTACTCAATTTTCTGATACAACAAAAGTAAGGTTGTATGCGCGAAATTTTGCTCAGGAGTTTATGGTAGTTGGATTAAATACAAACTTACATCCACGGTTAGGCCTAAAAAAACAAACCGATGACGCTCCGGCTCCTGGTTTGATTTCTTCAAATCCTAAAAAGGTTACAAATATTTCAAATATAATCTTGGATGAATATGACACCGAAAAGCTATTAAGCGTACCCAAGTATTTCCCCGGTTATAGCGCTCATTATCATCCCGCTGATTCTACCGATGATGTTACTGATTCTTGGTCTGATAATTTTTTAACTCCTTACAAAGAGCTCTTAAAGCATCGAACTATACGAGCCATTCAAACTTCCCATAGCATGAATTCAAACATAGATTCTGTTTGGCTTGGTACGTTTTCATCTGCTACAATTTCAGGTTTACTTAGAGATTCTTTAGGATTTGATGGTGTGATATTCTCAGACGATCTTCAAAAACCTATTATAACATCCAAATATGATCTTGAAACAAGTATCCTTCAGTCGATTAATGCCGGAGTAGATATTCTCGTGTTTGGAAATAATTTTAGTTACGATCAAGAAATTGCATCCAGGGCTATCGCAACTATTCAAAAACTATTATCGGAAGGAAAAATAAAGCCGGAAACCATTCAAGCTTCTCTTGATCGAATAGATAAGTTGAAACAAGATGTAATTGCTGAACTTTGCACATGTCTGAATTAACACCCACGGAATCAGCTTACATATAGACAAACTCTCTGCGATTAGTTGCAGCATCTACCAGACTAATGAATTGAACATCACTATTGGTTACATAGCGTTTGATTGAAGACAAGCAGATAATTTTCTCGAAAAAGTATCTCAAAATATTACGCTCTGAATATTTAAGCTCGTAACAAAGTTAAATGGATTACCCAACATCTTGCCAACTCCAACCATCACTTTTAAGTAGCCCTAATAATTGATTTCTTCGATCTGATATTGAAGATTGAAACTCGTCTAAATTTTTCGGATCTATTATCTGAATATTATTATTCATACCATGTATCTTTTTAAAGTCAGGTATGTGAGGCTGCTGATGCTCTTTAGCTGAGTAAAATCGATGTCTGATTGAATCCAAATAGGCATTAATAGCTTTTCTAAGAGCATATAACTCGGAATATGATTTCTCCTCCTCTTTATAGAAATGGAAAATTGTTGATAATGCTTCGTCTAAATTGGCAATATTTATAGATAGAGATTCTGCTTTTTTAGAACTATAAAAATAGTGAACTCCCGGATGTGCAAGATGATTTTGATTATGCTTGTTAATCATCTCTCGCAATAATGGAGCAGTAGATGATAGCCCGGTAAAACTGTTTCCATCATAACTATTTGCTATTATCTCTTCTGCAGAAGCCCCCATATTTGAGATAAATAAACTTACATTTCTTTTATGAATAACTGCATTTGCAAGGTTCATTAGGTAGGTCATGGTAGTAGTTACAAATATAAAACCAACGAATGAAAAAGCCGCCATAATAACCTGCCATCCTTTTGTGCCGGGTATATAATCTCCAACGCCTAACGTGGACAGTGTATAACCACTAACGTAAACTTTTGTAAGAGGGCTGGCTGGGTTTTTTGTACTTGCTTCGAGAACTGAAACAGGATCGCTCATCAATAAAAGGAAAAAACCAAACCATAATAAACCAATCCAAAGGCCCATTAAAGAAAGTAAATGTGCTACACCTGAATAGCGCAGCACTTTTCGTTTAAGAATAAATGAATTTAGGAAAAGAAAAAAAGTAGATAATAGTTTACTTAGCAGTCGAGATATATAACCAGCTCCATTAAAAGACAGTGTGGTATAAAAAAAATCGTATGCTATAACTAAGGTAACTAGCGAGCCTAATAAAAGATATAACTCATGTATCATTTAGTTTATAATAAAAATTTCTTCATATACTTGTATATGATAGTCTCTGGTTTTCAATGTCAGAAAGAATTTTCTCCAACTCAGAAATTGGTGGTTTTCCATAAAGTGCACCATCAATTTCGATAACTGGTAAAAGAAAAAAATCACCTAATTCGGAAACAAGTTGCTTTCCTTTTTCAGCATCGAAGCTTATATCAATAAACATGAATGAGTAATGCTTTTCCTCCAAAAAAGCTATCAATTTCTTTAAATAGTTACACCACGCTTTACAGTAAATAATTAGCATTGGTTCTTGTTTACTCAGATCATCAGTTCTCACGATTAACTCCTCGTTGTTTGTTTTCAATATTAGTTTTTTTAATCAAAAAAATTTGAAGGCTTGTGTTAAAGCCAGCTGGCTCCATTTTTATAACACTTGGACTTAAAATATAATTTCTTTTATTTCATACAGGTTCGGTATTTTCGCCTTCCAACCCAGCTGATCTCTCAATTTTACCCGCAGTGCATCAGATGCTTGGGCTTCGCCGTGAACAATATGCACCTCGCTTGGGGCTTCGGTGATATCAGCAACCCAGTTCAAAAGTTCGCGTTGATCGGCATGACCGGATAATCCTTGCAAGTACTCGATACGAGCATGAACCGGGTAGTATTTTCCATAAAATTTTATTTCCTCGGCTCCATCTAGTAACTGTCTTCCTCTGGTGCCCTCAGCCTGATAACCTGCAAGCATCACGGTTGTTTCTGGTCGTTCTATATATTGCTGCAGATAAGTGAGCACCCGTCCGCCGGTCACCATGCCACTACCTGCAATTACTATTTTCGGCTGCGGATCGTCAATAATATCCCAGGTTTCTTTAAAGGATTTTACTATCCGGACTCTCTGGCACATTTCAGTGCACTGATCCTTACTGAGTCTATGCCACGCTCTGTGTTTATGGAATAACTCAAGCACATTGGCGCCCATAGGGCTGTCCAAAATAACTGGTAAGGAAGGGGGAATCTTTTTTTGGTGGCTAAGTTGCCAAATCAGATACATCAGCAATTGGGCACGCTCTACGGCAAAGCTTGGAATGATCAGGGCACCACCCTTTTCTGTCGTCTGCTGTATGATGCGCTGAAGTTTAACTTCTAAATCTTCATCAGAATGGAACCGGTCGCCATAAGTGCTTTCAATCAGCAGAAGATCTGCCCGGTCTGGTTTTTTGGGGGCTTTCAATAACGGATCATGTATTCTTCCCACATCTCCTGAAAATACCATACGCTTGCCGTTGGTTTCAATTTCAATAAAGGTTGCCCCTAAAATAT
Organism: uncultured Balneola sp.; assembly: GCA_963975485.1. Lineage (GTDB taxonomy): Bacteria > Bacteroidota > Rhodothermia > Balneolales > Balneolaceae > Balneola. The sequence goes on from CAXBHO010000067.1 coordinate 6,571, forward strand.
GACCGTTATATTGAAAGCGAATGCGAATATTGTTATCAATAGCTATCCATTCGCCCTCCTTCTGTGCTTCAAACATGGGTATTGTTCGTTCTACATCATCCGTATTATACAATGGTTCGGCGGGATCGTGCTTGGTGAAACTTTCCTTATTTGCTCTGAGGGCATCTTCCTCTTGGATCTTAGCGCTGTCTCGGAGAATAATTTCGGCGATGTCCAGCGTGGGTGCAGTACCACAGATTTGACCAATGAAACCCATTTTAACCAATAGCGGAAGAAATCCTGTATGATCCAGATGCCCGTGGGTGAGCAATACAAGATCAATCTTGGAGGCATCAATCGGCAGCTGTTGCCAGTTAAGCTGTCGTAGTTTTTTGACACCCTGGAACATACCGCAGTCCACAAGAATAATTTTATCGGGCAGTTCAAGAAGGTATTTGGAGCCTGTTACAGTTCCGGCCGCACCTAGAAAGTGTATGTTGGCTGAGCTATTCATTTTATTATTCGGTTTAATTAATACTGCAAATTTCTTGTGCCTCTTTTAGTACCTTTTTTTTCTTTCGGGCGTGCAATCCAAGAGGTTCCAGTATCTTTTCGTCCTCGCAGAGCTGCATACAAAATATGATATCTCTTTCGAGCAACTGTTGTTTTTCCTGCTTAGTCAATGTTAAAATACTGGTGATAGGGTGAAGATTTACCCGATGAATTAGGTCTTTAAGCCCTTCTTTTTGGGGATAATCCCAGCTCAGCATTTTTAGTCCGACACAGATTCCGTATTGCAAGGCATCTTCAGTAAAGCGAGTGTTGGTAACCACCCATCCCCGATGATCTTTGTGTTGATGATCGGGCTGTTTGCTCCATTTTTTTTCCACGTCTTTAAAACGAGACTGTATATAAAGAGGGATTTTAACATTACAGGTATGCCCTTTCCGGTTGTGGAATTTACACTCGATCATAAAGTGCTCATTATCTTTTTCAGCAATCACATCAATTTCATGCGAAACACAATCGCCTTCCACAATGACACCTATCTCCGTTTTGTAACCCAGCCTGCTAAGCAGTTCGCCTACAAATTTTTCAAAAGGATAACCCGTTGGGCCCAGCTCCAACAAGGCTTCTTTCAATTTGTAATGAGCCGCCGAACGATGAGAGTGATTCTTGAGCTGGCGAAACGCCTCTTTATAGATTTTTTGTGTAGAAATACCTTCGTAAAGCATTTCATTAACAGATCTCAAGATGTGATCAATTATCTGCTTATCAGCACCTGAGCTTGACAGCGAATGGCGTAATTTACTTTCGTTAAAGGGCTCTTGCTCTCCGGATGCTTTAGTGATAGTGATAGTTGCCATCGTTATGGACTATTTAAAGATTGAAAGAGTACAAGTTGAAAACTGTGACTGCCCAGATAGCTCTGTGTTTGATAATATGTTGTTTCAATACAAAACTAATATAAGTACAATGTAACAGCCGACTGCTTAAGAGAAGCTTAAATTTCTTAGATAGAAAGAATGACTCTTATCCGACATGAACCAATTTATGGCAGGTTTGGGAGTGCACTTCACCCAGGAAAGTTTTACAGAGGTTGTTGGTACTGCTTTAAGAAGGTTTTGAAATTGAAAATATACAGAGTTTGCCCTGAAACACAGTTTTGCAAAGCTCCTCTTTAGTTTTCCGCTTGGTCGGTTTTTTCTTCTTCCGATACCGAGGCCAGATACTCAACAATGGCACGGGCTTCTTCACGGGCAATATTTTGGTTGGGCATGGGTGTCAGATACTCAGCCAATAACTTTTTGACCTCAGGATGCTCTTTTACCATTTGGTCGGGATTCAGAATCATATTCATCACATAGGCAGGGGTTCTTTTTTCCAATATGTCTCCCAGAGCAGGGCCCACATACCGTTCACTGAGTTTGTGGCAGGCCGAACATTTGTTTTCAAAAATTTGCTTTCCTTTTTGGGACTGTTCTTTATTAATCTCCCCGATGTTGACCGTTTCCACTACCGGACCTATTCCGTTTTCCAACTGGAAGTCAGTTAATCCCACCGTATTTTCTTTTTTATTCTCAGCAGCGGTTGTTTTTTTATTGTTTGATTTTTCTCCGCCACATCCGGCTAATAGTAAAAAAGCCGTAATAGCCATTAATATAATTTTATTCATAATAGGTGTCTCCATTTTAATTCTGTTTAATAAATTAGTTAAAAATAGGGTGTTTCATCTTTTTAGAATTTACAGAAATTCTGACCATCTTGAAATTCTGATTTTAACCCTCTACATAACACTACCACCATTTTAGGTTGTTCATGCAATAGTACGTATGAGAAAAGTATTATTCACTCATTACCAACAATCGCCTCAGGGTCATTTCATAACCGTTGTCGATTTTAAAGTGTTCATAACTTCCCTTCTCATTCTCTCCGGGACAAAGCTTTCTTGGAGGGTTCTACCCACCAGACCCAGCCTGCTATAACCATTGATATCAAGGCAAAGTAAAAGCCTATATGCGGGAGTGAAATAGCGTTGATGTTTAATAGTTGTTTACTGCCAATCAAAGGAGGTTGATAAGACATGCCGGGGATCGTAATGGGTGCATCGGGATCCAGATTATGCCCGTAATCATACCCCCATAAGTAAAAATCAACCAGCCCTGCAATAGCCAGCAATACAAATATTGCGAGCCAGCCGATCACCCAAGTTCTGTTTCCAAACAGTGCTATTAGAAATCCCGAGACTATCAGGATTCCAACAATAAATGGCATATAAGTTAATTCAGGAATAGACTCGGGATTAATGGGCTTCATCCCGATATAGTGATTTAGTGTATTGATATTTTGCAGATCCTGCCGCTCTTTTCCTTCAATGGAATTAATCCGGATGTTTAGTCCAAGTCCTTCCGGAAACTGAGGGGCTTCAAGAGCAATACTCCATATCGGAAAAAAGTAGAGGCCGACCAGCAACAGTGCTGCAAATGCCATTCCCCATCTGTTTTTATTTTTCATCTCGTGTTCTTAGATATCCCAATATAAAAAAGTGGGAGCTTTTATGCTCCCACCCATGAAGTACGGTTAAGGTCAAATCCTATGATCCGGTTCCGAAAGAAATAGGCACATCAGATCCCTGCGGAGATACGCGAACATATCCCTGCATTTCCTGATGTAGCGCCGAACAAAAGTCGGTGCAGTAGAATGGGTATATTCCTGTTTTTGTAGGCTGCCATGTCAAGGTTAGGGTTTCGCCGGGCATAATCAACAGTTGAGCATTAGTAGCCCCCTTGATACCAAAACCGTGAGGAACGTCCCAGCTTTGTTCGAGATTGGTTACGTGAAAGTAAACGGTATCGCCAACTTTTACACCTTCGATATTATCAGGGGCAAAGTGGCTGCGGATGGAAGTCATGGACACATGTACTTCGTTGCCGTTGCGCTCCACTTTTGTTGCACTTTCGCTTTTTGCTGCATACGGATGGTTGTTATCCTCCAGCTTGAAGAAACGAACCTGATTTTCTTTGACCATATCAGCCGGAATGGCCTGTGCATAATGAGGCTCTGCTTCCGTAGGAAAATCATTGATCAATTCCATTTTATCGCCACTGATGTCAAATAATTGGGCTGGATGAAAAAGTTCGGGACCGGTAGGCAGGTAACGGTCTTTAGTAATTTTATTCATCACCAGCATGTATTTGCCCCAAGGTTGTCCGCTGTCGCCACCTGGAATCATAAGATGGCCGGGTGAGTAAAAGACATCCACTTGGTCAACCACTTTAAAATCATCGAGTCTCCATTTTATGACGTTGGAGGATATGAAGTTGGTGGTATAAGCATATCCGTTACCGTCAAATTCGGTATGAAGAGGTCCGAGACCCGGGTTCTCAACCCTGCCGGCTAAAACGGATTCGTATTTAAGCACAGGGTTGCCCCATACTTCCCCGTCAAATTCCTCATTTTCAATAGCCTGCAACATTTTTTCAAACGAATGAACCGGAACATTGGCGTCCAGTTTGCTGCTGGCTACGATCAATTCGCCATCGGGACTCACATTTAATCCGTGTGGCGATTTGGGTGTTGGAATATAATAGACCAGACCTTTTACCTTTTTGGTATCCAGAACCCTAACCGACTTCTTTATTTCTGATTTGGCAATACCGGTTTCCGAATCCACATAATTTCTCAGGTATTCCACGTTCATTGTTTCGGCTTTTCCTTGTTTCACATATTCAGCGGCCTTTTTCCAATTCACGGCCAGTACATAGTCTTTGTCTTTTTTGGAGGCGTTAATCTCTAGCAAAGTATTGGCTTCTTCCGTATTGTAGGTGGAGAAGAAAGCCCAGCCACTAGATGCTTTTTTCCCGGCACGGCTAAGATCATAGTCGTAACCCGGGACCAGAATCTGGAAATCGATATCCATAGCTCCGTCATCCTGAACTTTAATAAAAGAGAGCGCTCCTTTAAAATTCTCGCTATAAGAATCGATGGGCACATCCTGATTGTCGCCGACCGGAATCGCAAAGCGAGAGTGCCCGAATACATACTCCGTGTTGGAAGTGACAAATGGGGATGCGTGGTTCCCTCCGGTATTGGGCAATTCAATAATTTCATCGGTGCGGAAGGTCTTCAGATCGATCCGGGCTATACGTGGCGTATTGTTTTCGTTCACAAACACCCATCGTCCGTCGGGTTTACCATCGGTTTGTGAAAGTTCAGGATGGTGTAGGTCGCCCCAGGGTACTTTTCCGTAGGAGGTATTTAGCAGTGCTTTTGTTTCTTCAGAATAACCATATCCGTTCGTAGGTGACTCGGAAAATACGGGGATGGTATAAAGGTGACGCCCCGAAGGAATGCCATAGACTGAAAGTTGACCACTGTATCCGCCGGAGAGGAATCCGTAGTATTCATCGTACTCACCCGGCTCAACAAAGGCTTTATCGGCTATGTTTTTATTTTCACTGCTACTTTTATCAGAAGACTGACACCCTGCGAGTCCCACGGCGATGAATAGCCCTAGAGCCGGCAACAGTATCCGTTTTATATTTTTGGTTAGCGAGTTCATGGTATAATTGATTTTGAGTTAGTAGTAAATATTTAAGAGTATTTTGTCTTTTATTAAAGTATAACTCTTTTACCTTAAACCCACCTTAAATTGTTATGATATTTTAGAAATAAACTATCTGTTGGCAGAGCCATCGGGGTATTAACCCGGATTTGCTCCGTAAATTTTATTAATCTTTCCGACCCAGAGGGTCGGGAAATTAAACCACTTATTTATTAAACTTCTGAGTTATTGGATTTTTTGGACCGTTGAATAAACTGCCTCCAATTGCCCTTCACCGGAAGGAATGCCGGAACCCGCTGCTTATATTCCAGATATTCCTCTCCAAACTCTTCAATTACTTTCTTTTCTTCTCTCCGTGCAAGAAGCACGTATGCGAATACAATAATTGGAAATAAACCGACCGAAAATACGGTAGGCCAGTGGATGACGCCCTCTCCAAAAAGCCCGATGAACAAGCCGGTATATTGTGGATGCCGCACCAAACTATACAATCCATCTGTTACCAGCCGGTCTTCTTTTTTAGCGCGATAGAGCTGGCGCCAGCCTTGAATAAAAATTCCAAACCCAACAAAAAGAAGAATATAACCCACGATCATCGAGATCATCATGCCCGTTTCACCGACGCCTATTAAGGTGGACCAAAGGTTGGCGTTTATATTACCGCTATCCAATCCCAAAAACCGCACCATTAGATAAATAGTAAGCGGGAAACCATACATTTCTGCATATAATGCAATAATAAAAGCCTGAATCAAACCGACTCCGGTCCACTCTCGCCATGTCTTGGGGGCCATATATTTGTACAAAAGCCAGGAGGCAATAACGATAACAAATAGCGCTATTATCCAAGCACCTGAATGCTCAACTCCTCTTTCCATATAATTATTCCGTTTAGTTTAAAATATGTTTATGATGAAAATAGTTTTCTCTAAAAGAAGCGATGGGTTATACCTAGCGACAAATTAGTTTTTTTAATCGATTTTTGTGCATCAGACTCTATTCCTGTTAAAGCTCTGATAGCATCAATAGTTTCAGGAATTACAATCGCCTGATTGTCTACCAAATATGCGTAATAAAGTTCACTACCTACTACTTTTAGCATGTCTTCCCAAATGGCTACTTCGTACATATCGCCGTGTGGGCGTCCGAGATCAAGCATCAATTCTTTTACGGCATTATTAGCGGAAAGCTCATCCTTCATGCGAATAAAAGCAGTTCGAGTTGAAGTAGCTAAAGCAACTAGTACTTCTTCTTTAGTAGCCTCTCTTGTTAATTGAACCGTCCAATAGTGTAAATGGCTCAATGTTTCCGGCACTTTGACAGCGGCCGTAACTACATCCAGTTCAGAGTCTACACTTTGTGCGTCCGGTCCTTGGTGGCTGGGAATATTCTGTTCGGGCACCAAGGTATTCATGATCCCATTTTTGTGACTTTCCCATGGATCGGTAGCCCGCCGCAACAGAGTTCCGCGTGCTTTTTCCAGAAGTCCTGCACGTTTCAACGCACTTAAGGTACGAACAATAGAGGTTGTATTACAAGATACCACCCGTGTACTCTCACGATTAATAGCTGAACTATAATTATTCTCTGCACTAAAGGAATGCCCTGTTGCTTCGTGTTTTTCGCCGCCTTGAACGATATATTTAATTCCGGCGAGCTTGTATTTTTCGGCGTTTTTAGCCCCAAATTTTGCAGGAGCACAATCCACTACCAAATCGGCTTTACTTAACATATCATCAAGATCACCAGCTACAGAAATATTTTGTTCATTCATTGCTTTTCGGCCTTCTTCTGTATTTGCAAACAGAGGATAGCCTTTTGCATCAGCAACTTTTATTCTCCAATCAGCGGCAACGTCTCCTACTCCCACTAATTCCATATCATCTTGTAAAGTAACGGCCTCAACCACTCTTTTACCTATTACTCCATAACCGTTTACTGCTACCTTAATCTTTTTCATAATTCTAACTAGTTTTATTGTTATTTATTTTTCTTTCTTTAAAATCTTTTTTCTTTCTTCAAATTCTTCCTTTTCAATCTCACCATGAGCAAACCTTTCTTTTAAGATGTCTAACGGGTCTTCTTGAGAACCATAATTTAGCCGGTTGGGAATAACATCAAAAAAAATCAATAGGGCGAGTACTGTGATAATAACCCACCAAATCCAATGCATGCCTATAAAATGATGATTGTAAAACATGATACCACTAATATATTTTGTTAACATTTAATGCGTGCTGTATAATTCGTACCTAATTACAGCCTCATGCTGTTTAGAAGATAAAGACAGTGGGCTTAAAGCAAGCTTAAATTAAGAGCAGATTTATTAAATTGATGAATGTTGTCCGAGAATTTTCATCAGTACCCACTTTAAATAGAATACTGCCAAGAATTCTCGCAATCCAGTATCGTGCCGGTGTTGTTTTACTACATCTTTAAAGGGCATCATTGTCAAGGAATTATTTACGATTCCAACCATTACGTTTTATCTTCCTTACAAAAGTGCATCCACGGATGCTACTCCAAGCCTAATGCCCAACATTCTATCCAAAGCAGAAGGATTGGCTACCCGTGCCCGAGGACACTACCACAATCAATGCCTCTTCGTTGTGATAATGGCGTATTCTTTCCAACAACCAGTTAAAATCCTCGCTACTCTCCGTGATCAAAATACCATCAGCTCTCGTTCCAAGCCTAGAATAAGGTCAATGCCAGACTCATGAGTAATCCGGGGATAAATGGATTGCCATTTTTAAAGGTTTCTGTCATTGTTTTAAACTTGCTCTTTATAGGAAAAAAGGAAGGTTTTTATTTTGAGGTGGGGGAGGCGGAGAGGTTGTATATTTATAGATGGAAATTGAGCAAACGTTTAACAAACCCATTTTCCAGAGGTTTTACTGGTTGATCTTGCTAATACTACTCTACTTTATGTGTTGACCCTTTCTTATTTTTTTTGGTTGTACAGGAAAGTTTGTGGGTAACCCGATGTGATCCTACCTTTCACCGAAAAGATGATGAGTCAGATATCCGAATTATTTGAACATGATGCAGTACCAAACCTGCGTTGTGTGCCGTCTGCCTCGGGTAAAAATTCTGATGGAAACGTAAAAACGGTGAGGGCTTCCTGTGCGAATACCAATCACTGGAATATATTAACAGCGGAAGCAGAGCTTCTGGTTGGTGTTCCGCAGCGGAGCTACGGAACGAGGGGAAATGAATATTGACTTGACACTAGTGCTTTACTCTTAGAAATCGGTACGAGGGTAAAAAGTATGGATAGTATTCTTCGTATAATTTGTATCTGGAGCGTCCCATATTTGGTAAGACAGTTTTAGCAGGTATTCTTTACAAAATATATTAACAGCGGAAGCAGAGCTTCTGGTTGGTGTTCCGCAGCGGAGCTACGGAACGAGGGGAAATTTATTCAGATTAGAAGGTGGTGTTAAATAAACTACATGAGAATTAATAGACTTACGGCATATTTGAAAGTTGAATTATAAAACATGTTCCTTCACTTTCTTCAGAAGTGAGCTCTAGTTCTCCACCATGAGCTTTTACGATATCATTGGTGATAGACAAGCCCAAACCGGTTCCTTCAGTTCCTTTTTTTGTGGTAAAGAAAGGCTGAAAAACGTTGGCTTTAATGTGTTCCGGTATTCCCGGCCCGTTGTCTTCAATTTTGATAACTATTTTGTCCTCTTTTTTTTCTGTTGAAACAGAAAGTTTTGCTTTATAGGTATCCTCAGAGCTATTGAGTTTATCTCTCATGGCATCAAATGCGTTATTACACAAGTTTAAAATTACTCGACTAAAGTCTTCAACAATAAGAGGAAATTTTTCAATGGTATCATCCAGTTGAACATCAATATCAACGTTAATAGGCTTTTTACCGGCTCTCATACCATGAAAAGCAAGATTAACGTATTCTTTAACAAGATGATTTAGCTCAACCGGTTCCATAACTCCATTTCCTCCACGTGAATGCTGAAGCATAGATTTTACAATACCATCAGCACGAGTTCCATGTTGATGTATCTTGCGAAGGTTAGCCTCTATATCATCGAGAATATCATTAATGTCTTCAGATGATATTTGTAACGTATTCATCTCATCTTTAACTTCCCCGATAAGTTCAATACTTAAATCAGAGAAATTATTTACAAAATTGAGCGGATTTTTTATCTCGTGGGCTATTCCTGCGGTTAACTGCCCTAAGGAAGCAAGTTTTTCCTGTTGTACAAGTTGTTCTTGCGCAGCTCTTAAATCTGTTAAAGCTGCCTGTAGTTTCTGATACGCCTCGGCATTTTGAATGGCTATACCAACATTAGAAGCAATAGTTGTTAATAAACGTTGATCGTTTTCATTAAATCGATTTTCCTGCTCTTTGCTTTGAACACTAATAACACCAAATGCTGTGTTACCTGCTATAATTGGAACCCCTAAATAAGATGCAACATCAACCCCTTTGCGTACAGCCTGAATTTCATCATAAGCTTTATCTAGGTTTTGATTAATTAAAAGTGGCTTTTTACTTGTTATAATACTTTCTGTAATCCCATTTCCAAATTTTCTAGGACCACTTACTTCTCCATGAATATAAGGGAAGTTTAACATGTCGGTTTTTCGGTCATGCAATGCCAAATAAACCACATCAGCTTTGAAAGTTTCAAACATTTGTTCACCAACCAATTTGATTAATGCATCAAACTCTAATTGAGAAACAATCGCACGGCTAATATTATTTACGGTCTGAAGTTCTGCTGCACGTTGTTCTGTTTCACCAAGTAGCCGGGTAGTTTCATTAAAGAGTCGTGCATTTTCCAAAGCCACACTCATACTATTGGTAAGAGTAGTTACAAGTCGTAAATCGGATTCACTAAATGCGTGCTCTTTCTCAACATTTTGCAGGCTTATTGAGCCGATTACTTTATCACCAACAATCATCGGAACAAAAATAGCTGATTTTGGAGGCAGGCCTTTACTAATCCCGCTTTCAGTATCGCCCATTTTTTTGGCGTTTTCTATATAGTCATCATTAATAAGAATGGTTTCTTTCGTTTCCACTAATCTCTTATTAGCCCAAATGAACGGCCTTGGTTCAATAAAAAGGCGTTCGCCATTTTCAATAGCAAATTCCCAAGTTTCAATTTCATTCTTTTGGTCAAATGTGCGGATAATCATGGTTTGAGTATTCAATACTTCGCACATTCTGTTACCCACAAGACTATAAATAGCGCTCATATCCATCTCGCGTACCAACCCTTCCTGTACGCTATTAATTACGGCTAATTCGGCATTTCTTTGCTCTGTTTCTGCAAGAAGTCGGTTTGTTTCGTTAAAAAGGCGTGCATTTTCCAGAGCTACGCTCATACTATTTGCAAGGGTGCTCAACAGTCTGACATCCGATTCACTAAAAGCATGATCCCTGTCGAGGTTCTGAAGAGTTACATACCCACGTACCTCACCTCCTACTAACATAGGAACGTAAACTGCTGATTTAGCTAACCTGGTTCCCGGAAGCGGCTTGAAAGTTTTCTCGTTAATTTCTGCCATTGCCTGACCTGCATTTTCATTGAACAGTAGCGTTTCTCGATCTGAAATAATTTTCTCTCTTACTTTATCATATTGCCTGCTACTTGGATAAAGACGACCACCATCTTCATATACATACATCCAATGTTCCATTTTGTCATCGTGCGTAAAAGTGACAATACCGGTAACCTGAGCATCAAATAAATCGCGGATCCGGTCACCAACCAGATCATAAATGCCTTGCATATTCATTTCTGCTACAAGGCCTTCTTGTACACTATTAATAACTGCCAGTTCTGCATTGCGCTGTTCAGTTTCGTTGAATAGGCGTGCATTTTCCAAGGCTACACTCATACTGTTTGCCAAAGTGCTTAGCAGGCGGACATCAGAATCATCAAATGCATGTTCTTTATCCAGATTTTGAAGACTTACATATCCCCGAACTGTATCCCCAATACTTAATGGCACAAAGAGCATGGATTTTGGAAACTCAGTTCCCGGTACGGCTTTTGGAGCCTCTCCGGTAATAGTAGTGAAGGCTTCACCTGCGTTTTCTTTTATATCGATGAGTTTATTTGTATTGATTAAACGCTGACGAATTTTATCAATTGGGCGGGGATCAACATAAAGTCTTTTACCGTTTTCAAAAATGTATTGAAAAGACTCCTTTTTATTGTCGTGATCAAAAATACAAATTGCGGTAACCTGCGAATCAAATAAATCTCGAATACGCTCTCCAACCAGATCATAGATCCCTTGCATATTCATTTCAGCAACAAGACCTTGCTGCACACTATTAATTACAGCCAGTTCAGCATTTCGTTGTTCCGTTTCGTTGAACAGTCGAGCGTTTTCCAGTGCCACACTCATACTGTTTGCAAGAGTACTAAGTAGTCGTACATCGGAATCGCTAAAGGCAAATTCCATATCAATATTCTGTAGACTTACATAGCCACGAACTATATCACCTACCATAAGCGGAACAAAAAGTACTGACTTTGGAAGTTCAGTTCCGGGAATAGCCTGAGGTTCAACCCCCATTATCTCTGACAATCGTTCTTTAAAATGTTCATTGATAAGTATCAGATCTTTCTCGTTAATGAGTTTTTTACGGAAGGAGTCAATTTTACGTGGCTCAGGATAATGCCGTTCTCCTTTCTCGTGACTAAATTGAAAAAATTCAGTTTCCATTTCATGATCAAAGGTACTGATAGCCGTTACCTGTGCATTAAAAAGCTCACGTATTTTATTTCCTACTAAATCATAAATACCTTGAAGATCCATTTCTGCTACAAGGCCTTGCTGCACACTGTTAATTACAGCAAGCTCGGCATTTCGTTGTTCGGTTTCGTTAAATAGACGAGCGTTTTCTAATGCCACGCTCATACTATTAGAGAGCGTACTCAATAGTCTTACATCTGAATCACTAAAAGCATTTTCCTTATCAAGGTTTTGTAAACTAACGCACCCTTTTACTTCATCACCAACTATGAGCGGTACAAAGATTAGGGATTTTGGGAGCCGGGTTCCTGGTACTGCAATATGTTCTTTTCCGGTAACATTAAATATCGTTTCGTCGGCATTTTCATTAACAAGAAGTAGTTTCTTGTTTTTTATAATCCATTCACGAATATGATTTAATGGTCTGGGTTCCGGATAAAGTCGTTCTCCATCTTCAAATAAATATCTGAAGATTTCCAAATTAGTCTCTTGGTCGAAAGAATAAATACCGGTAACCTGTGCATCGAATAATTCTCGTATTCGCTCACCAACAAGGTCGTAGATCCCTTGCATATCCATTTCTGCTACAAGGCCTTGCTGCACACTGTTAATTACAGCAAGCTCGGCATTTCGTTGTTCGGTTTCGTTAAATAGACGAGCATTTTCCAGTGCCACGCTCATACTGTTGGCTAAAGTACTAAGTAGTCTAACATCCGATTCACTAAAGGCATTCTCACGATCAATATTTTGAAGGCTTACATAACCGCGAACTTTATCCCCAATGCTTAACGGAACATAAATCATAGATTCCGCAAATGTTGTTCCCGGAACAGCTATTGGCTCATCACCAGTAATTTCTTTATAAGCTTCTCTGCTGTTTTCATTAATTAAAATGAGCTTTTGAGTCTTAATTAGGCTTTTTCGAATTTTGTCGATTGGCCGAGGATTTGCTTTAATTCGTTGTCCATCTTCAAATAAATAGTGAAAAATTTCTACTTCCTTATCATAGTCAAAGGTAGAAATAATAGTTACCTGAGCATCAAACAAATCTCGAATACGATCACCAACTAAATCGTAAATACCTTGCAAATTCATCTCAGCTACAAGGCCTTGCTGCACACTGTTAATTACTGCAAGCTCGGCATTTCGTTGTTCGGTTTCGTTGAATAGACGAGCATTTTCTAATGCCACGCTCATACTATTAGCAAGTGTACTTAAGAGACGTACATCAGAATTTATGAAGGCATTTTCAATTTCTATATTCTGAAGGCTTACATAGCCCTTTACGGTGTCGCCTAACGTTAAAGGAACAAATAGAGCTGATTTAGGTAATTCAGTTCCGGGGATTGCTTTTGGCTCAACCCCTAAAATTTCAGCTACTTGTTCCTTTAAGTTGGTATTAAGTAGGATGAGCTTTTTATCATCAATCAACTTCTGTCGAAAGGCGTCAATTTTTCTAGGCTCCGGATAAATTCGTGTATCGCTTTCGAAATTGTATTCAAAGTATTCTTGATTGGTTTCGTAATCGAAGGAGACAATGGTTACAGACTTCACATTAAACATGTTTTTAATCTTCTCTCCCACAAGATCGTAAATCCCTTGGCGATCCATTTCTGCAACTAAACCTTCTTGAACACTGTTTATTACAGCCAGTTCTGCATTTCGAAGTTCGGTTTCGTTAAGAAGCCGGCCATTCTCAAGAGCGGTGCCCATGCTACTAGCCAGAGTATTTAATAATGAAATATCAGATTCACTAAATGCATGCTCTTTGTCTAAATTTTGAAGGCTTACATACCCTCTAACTTCATTGCCAAAGATCATCGGAACAAAGAGAATAGATTTTGGGAGAATAGTACCTGGAACGGCTTTAGCAGGAACACCGGTAATTTTTTCTACTTCTGTTGCAAGGTTTTCATTTATAAGAATATGATGTGAAGAATTGATTAGCCTTTCTCTAACTTTGTCGTAGGGTCTTGGCTCCGGATAAATCCTTTTTCCATCTTCATACAAGTATTCGAAGTGCTCAATTTTGTTTTCTAAATCTAGCGTATAAATACCAACTACTTGAGCATCAAAAACTTCCCTGATTTGATCACCGGCTAGTTCATAGATACTACTCATATCCATTTTAGCTGCGATTCCTTTTTGAACTCTAGTAATTAGAGCTAATTCGGCTTCGAGCTGCTCCATCGTTTTTGAGATGCCCGTAGCTCCTTTTTTTTTCTTATCCGATTTCATTTAAACCTAATCATAATTATATCCAAGCGTATGAATGTATTGCACACAATAAAAAGCACATCAATATCATAGCTAGAGACGGGATTTCCAAGTACTTTTTATAGCGCCCGAGAAATTAGAGAAGCGAATTCCAATTCTGGTTTATGAGATTTAGATTAAGTAAATTATTCTATGAAAACGGCTAATTTATACCTTTTCAGCCAATTCTAACCATCGAAACTCTTTTTCTTCAATCTCTTGTTTAATTTCAGCATAATCTAAAGAAAGCTCCTGAAGTTTTTCGTGCTCTTTCTCTGAACTCATTTTGGGTTCAATTTCTGTTTTCTGTACTTCCGGTTTTTCTATCTCTTGTTCTAACTTTTGATATTCTTTTTTTCGTTAAAGCTGAGTTTAGGGTGAATTTGGCCTGTCATCGTGGACACAGAACAAACAATCCAGCTAGGTTATTTTGAAGAGAAAGGTTTTGCGCTATTCGTATTCAGATGAACGATCCGCAATCTCCAAAT
>CAXBHO010000068.1:0-21050 GCA_963975485.1 uncultured Balneola sp.
TTACTGATAACTGGTTACTGATAACTGGTTACTGATAACTGGTTACTGATAACTGATAACTGGTTACTGATAACTGATAACTGGTTACTGATAACTGGTTACTGATTACTGATAACTGGTTACTGATAACTGGTTACTGATTACTGGTTACTGATTACTGATAACTGGTTACTGATAACTGATTACTGATAACTGGTTACTGATAACTGATAACTGGTTACTGATTACTGATTACTGATTACTTCTTCCTCACTACTCACTGCTATTTCCCCTCACCATTCTCTTCAACAATGGATTCGGTCGATATCGGTCTTCCAGATATTCTTCATACAAGGCTTCCATTCTGCCAAGTACTTTTTCTAAACCAATTTCCTCCGCCCAGGCAAGCAAACCTTTGGGATAATTAACACCATTCTGCATTGCCAAGTCAACATCTTCTGCTGAACCAATATTCATGAATACGGCATCAAAAGCTTCATTGATGAGCATTGTCAAAATTCTGTGAAGGATTTCTTCTCCAAGTTCTTTGTCTTTATTCGGATCGGGATTTTTAGCGTCTTCACCATAATTATAAAAACCTTTGCCTGATTTTCTACCCAGCCAACCTGCTTCCACTAATCGCTTTTGGGTAAACGAAGGTTTAAATCTCGGGTCATAATAAAATTCTTTAAATACGCTTGAAGTCACTTCATAATTCACATCATGTCCGATCAAATCCATCAACCCGAAAGGCCCCATTCTGAATCCGCCCAGTTCTTTCATTGCCCAATCAATAGTTGGAACATCGGCAACACCTTCTTCCAAAATTCGAAGCGCTTCAGAATAAAAAGGTCGTGCCACACGATTTACGATAAATCCAGGAGTATCTTTTGCTAAGACGGTAATCTTCCCCCAACTAGATATGAAATCCTTGGTGGATTTCGCTAACTCAGAATCGGTTGCAACACTAGGAATGATCTCTACTAATTTCATCAGTGGAGCTGGATTGAAAAAGTGAACGCCTAAAAAACGCTCCGGTTTTTTTAATGCTGATGAAATTGAAGCAATGGAAAGGGAAGAGGTATTGGAAGCCAATATGCATTCTTTAGAAACAATTCCTTCTAGGCGTTGAAAAGCATCTTTTTTGATGTCGATATTTTCAACAATAGCTTCTATTACAAAACCACATTTACCGAACTTGGTGATATCTTCTACAAAATGAATTCTGGATAAAATACCATCCACTTCATCCTGAGACATCCTTTCTTTTTCTACCTGACGGTTCAGGATTTTTTCTAATCCGGCTTTGGCTTTAGGCAGTTGTTCGGCGTAAGCATCATACAAATAAACCCGATGTCCGTTCGTGGATGCTATTTGAGCAATTCCCGCACCCATTGTTCCGGCGCCAATAATTCCAACTATTGTGTCTTGGTTAATCATGTAAAAAAGTACATTCTTTAGCGTTAAAAATCGCTTTCAAGATAAACAATATGAATGGGAATGCAGGGTAAAATTAAGTTTGAAAACAAGAATTTTATTGATATCATTATGATATCAAATTAACCACGAGAATTATGCCGGATGTACTAATTAGAAATATTAACGAAGAAACACTTAATAATCTTAAAAAAAGAGCAGAGAACAACAATCGTTCTTTACAAGCTGAGCTAAAATCTTTGATAGAATTACACGCGGGTCAGAGCAAGGAAGATTCGTTAAATATGGTTAAGGAAATCTATGAGAGATACAAAGCCGAGGGAAGATTTTTTTCAGATAGTGTTGATGATATTCGTGAAGACAGAAATCGATGAATATTCAAGTAGTTGACGCTTGTTTTGCAATAAAATGGTTTTTGCCTGAAAAGGGAAGTGTGGAAGCTCGTAATGTATTTGAAAAATTGGACTATTTTTTTGTACCGGATCTATTTCTGATCGAAATGGATAGCATTATTTCCAAAAAGGTTAGATCAAAACAACTTTCAGTTGAAGAAGGGGAAGAAATTTATAAAAAAATAAGAACGCTTCGTCTTATTTCAATTTCGTATAAAAAAATTCAGGAAGATTCTTTTTTTCTTTCAACAAGATTTTCAATTTCTCTTTACGATGCTTGTTACTTGGCATTAGCCATTAAATATAATGGGCTTTTGCACACCGCCGACAAAAGGCTTATCAATGGGATGAAGAATACAATATATAGTAATTACTTTGCTGAGTAGATGTTACTCACCAATTTCCCCCAGATGAGTATGCTTGAAATCATCGGCATATTTCAATCCATATCCAAAAACCCGATCGAATGCAGAATGTCCAACATATACAATTCCAACCCCAAGCAACCATTCAAGGTGTATAAAATAACCAATCAAACCACACAAAATCCAAATTCCCTGATGATGGAAAAAGTTATACAACAAGGCTCCGAACTTGGTATTTAATGAATACCCGATGAATGAAACATCAGGAGTAAAAAAGAGAAGCGCATAAAAATACCAGGGCAACTCAGTGATGGATGAGAATAGATATATTGAAAGAATAAAAACCGTAAGCTGCTCTAGTCGGAGTGTGTTTTTCATTACTTCCCTTTAAACTCAGGCTTTCTCTTTTCTAAAAAAGCAGCAACTCCTTCATTATAATCTTCGGTACTTCCGGCTTCGGCTTGGAGATCAGCTTCCAGATTTAACTGAGTTTCAAGATTATTATTAAAACCTGCATTAAATCCTTTTTTTGTAAGGCCATATCCACGTGTAGGCATGGTTGCAAATTTTTCACAAAGGGCGGTTGCTTCGCTCACTAATTCTTCAGAAGGAACAGATTTGTAAATCATGCCCATTTCCACAGCTTCAGGAGCTTTTACTGGTCGACCCGTAAATGTGAGCTCGGTAGCTCTAGCCAAGCCAATCAAGCGAGGCAAAATGTATGTTCCTCCACTGTCCGGTATCAATCCAATATTTGAAAAAGATTGAATGAATTTTGCTTCTTCAGTAGCAAATACCATGTCGCAAGCTAAGGCAATATTAGCACCGGCACCGGCAGCGGTTCCGTTTACAGCACAAATTACCGGTTTTTCTAAATTTCTGATTGCCCGAATAATCGGATTATAAGTGTGATGAACAACCTCGCCTAACTCACGATCAGGATCTTTGGCAATTTCGGTTACTTCTTGAAGATCTTGTCCGGCGCAAAAAGCTCTGCCATTTCCTGTTAGCAAAACACATCGTACTTTATGGTTAGACTTAGCTTCATGAAGTGCTTCTTGAACTTCTTCAGCCATTCCATAATTGAAGCTGTTCAATACATCAGGGCGATTTAACGTAATTGTTAAAACACCTTCTTCTAAATTGGTTTCGATAAACTGTTGGCTCATTTTATAGGCTGAATTGGTTGTGCAAGTAAATAATTTCTTTGAATGGTTTGCGAATAAGAACTAAAACTCAAAGGTTTATATGCTCTGAAATCGAAAGGGCTAATAGCATTAAACTGGTCAATTGCTGAGTTGAATTTTAACCCCTGAAGCAAGTAGCCAGTACCAGTAAGAAAGCGATTGGTTTTTAAAGAAAGGGGTTGAAATTTAATATCAAAACTAAGCTTTGTAGTTGAAGTGTATTCAAATTTTAGTTGAGAAGCTGATTGCAATTCTTCTTCATGTTCAATGGTTTGAGCTGAAGACGAAAGTGCTATCAAACAAAATAACCCGGATAAAAAGAATATTCTTTGTTTCATATACATTTAAAATGTTCAAAAGGTTGATGACAAGAATTGCAAAAATATTGAGCTTTACAAGCAGTAGATCCGAATTGGCTTTGAAGTTCTGTCTCGAAAGAATCACAGTAGGGACATGGCACTATCTTAGTACTTGACAAACTTGTAAGAAAATTATCTTTATTAGAAGTCTTTTCAGGAGGAGCAATACCATAATCTTTTAATTTGGCTTTTGCTTCATCGGTCATCCAGTCTGTTGTCCAAGCTTCAGAAAAATCTAGTTTAACCTCAAAGTCAGTTATATTCTTCTCTTCAAGTTTTTCCTTCACCATTTTTTCTATGGCATTCATAGCCGGACAGCCGGAATAAGTTGGTGTGATCTTAACCAATACTTTTCCTGATTTATCAATGTTCACACTCCGGGCAATTCCCATCTCAATAATATTGAGTACCGGAATTTCGGGATCAGTTACCTCTCGGATAAATTCCCAAATTTCCTCTTCGGTATGTAAGGTTTGTGCTTGAGACATTCAACTTAGTTAAAAATATAAAAGTACTGACCCACCCCCTGTCCGCCGTACAAGTACTTTGGCAGGCGGGCTCAATCCCCTCTCAAGAGGGGACTTTCTTTGGTAATCAAAGAAATCAATGATCAAAATCAGCGAAAATCACAATTATCAGTGCAATCAGTGATCAAAATCTGTGATCCTACTTCCAATCAGCATCAGGATGCGAACGTCTCAGAAACTGCATTTGAGCTAACATATGACCTAAATACTCAGTATGCATTCCGTTACGGCTTCCTGTCATCATAAATTGATCCCAATCAGGAACAGTTAAAGTAGCTTCGGTTAAAGTGTCTTCCACCAATTTCTTCCATTCGTTTTTGAAAGATAAAAGATCAGCTCCATTTCCTTCTGCTAACATCATTTCGTCAACGCCATCAATAAAAAATAATTCTCCAGTGTACATCCATAACTCATCGAAAGCATCTTGCATTCTTTTATGGCTTTCTTCAGTTCCGTCACCAAGTTTTAACACCCAATCTCGTGAATGTCTTAAATGGTACTTGATCTCTTTTAGATGCTTATTAATCATTCCGGCAAATTGTTCGTCTTTAGCATTTTTCAATTGTTCGTATTGAAAGTAACTGAAAGAACTAAACAAGAACTGCCGAGCAATAGTAAACGCAAAATCACCTTTCGGTAACTCACAAAGCTGGAGATTAGTAAACTCATAATCATCGCGGAAATAGGCAAAATAATCATCGTTATGACCATTATCTTCAACTTCTGCTGCATAAGCGTACAGGGAAGAAGCGTGACCGATTAAATCCAGTGCCATATTTGCAAGAGCCAGATCTTCTTCTAAAACCGGACCGTGTCCACACCATTCTGACATTCTTTGCCCTAGAATCAATCGGTCATCAGCTAAACGAAGCAGATAAGTAATTTTTGATTCTTTAAGAGATAAATTTTTTGTTGTACTCATTTAATGGTTATTGGTTATTAGTTATTTGAGTTCTCAATTACACTAATAACAATTAACAAAATTAACTTCTTTTCTTTACGGCTCTTGGAACACTATAAAATTGTGGATGTCGATATGGCTTATCAGAAGCAGGATCAAAAAATGAACCCATATCTTCCGGAGTGGAAGCGGTAATCTGATCTGATGGAACTACCCAGATTCCAATTCCTTCATTTCTTCGGGCATATACGTCTCGCGCATTTTGCAAAGCATTTTCGGCATCAGCAGCATGTAAACTACCAGCGTGTTCGTAGGGTTTGCCATTTTTAGGCTGATAAAAGACCTCCCACAGAGGCCAATCTTTTTCGTTGTTTTCAGACATTTTTTGCTGTCATTCCGAGCTTGTCGAGGAATCTCAAACCCCAAGAAACTCATAATTTATATTACATTTGAGATCCTTCGCTGTGCTCAGGATGACAAATATGATTAAGAAGCCTTTTCTTGGCTTAATTTCTTCTTTCTGGCGTATGCTTGTGCCGCTTCACGAACCCAAGCGCCATTTTCATGGGCATTTCGGCGCGCTTTAATACGTTCACGATTCATCACACCATTTCCTTTTACCACATCCCAGAATTCATCCCAAGGAATTTCTCCAAACTCCCAATGTCCCGTTTCGTTATTAAATTTCAGGTCGGGATCAGGAAGAGTAATTCCAACGGCATCCGCTTCCATAACAACACGGTCCACAAAATGCTGGCGCAATTCGTCGTTAGTATTCAATTTCACTTGCCATTTCAATAATTCAGCACTGTTTGGTGAGTTTGAATCATTTGGGCCAAACATCATAAGAGTAGGCCACCAAAATCTGTCTACAGCATTTTGCACCATTTTTCGTTGTGCAGGAGTTCCTTCAGCAAGCTTAGCTACCATTTCATAGCCCTGCTTTTTGTGGAAGCTTTCTTCTTTACAAATTCTCAGATTCGCTCTGGCATAAGGGCCATAACTGGATTGTGCCAATTTGGTTTGATTTACAATAGCGGCACCATCCACTAACCAACCGATTACACAAACATCAGCATAACTAAGCGTAGGGTAGTTGAAAATACTGGAGTATTTAGCTTTGCCGTACAAATATTGATCAATAAGTTCACTTCTGCTTACACCTAATGTTTCGATGGCGCTGTATAAATACAAACCATGTCCCGCTTCATCCTGAACTTTGGCTAACAGCACTAATTTTCTTTTTAAAGATGGCGCTCTGGAAACCCAGTTTCCTTCCGGAAGCATACCCACAATTTCAGAGTGTGCATGTTGACTTCCCATTCGGACGATCTGATCTCGATAACGTTCAGGCATCCAATCCTTGGGTTCAATTTTTTCACCCGCATCAATTCGTGCTTGAAAGTCGTCTAATTGCTGTTGTGTTTCCATAGTGTAAGCGCTTTTTTGTTCACTGGCATAACATGCATCAAAAGAATTACATTCCTAAACAATATAATAAAAGCAGACTATTGATTTTTGTTTATTCATTTCCTTTTATACATTTTGATATATTAAAAGTAAGATCAATTCAAAGTTTAGATATCCGGAGATAAAATGGATCAAAAATGACGAGCTTGGCAACATTAATAATTCTACTCAAAGTGGTATAATTATCTATAAATAATTGTGAAAGCAGTCATTAATTTTTCAAATAAGGTAATAATAGTAGTTGGGTAGATCGAAAATTTCATTCAAGAGCTATGGCAACTAAGATTTTTGCAGTACTGTTGAATGCCAACCCGAACAGTTTGTAAAGAGGTAACAATGAAAAAGCAAAACAACTTATTAGAAAGAACAGTAGAACAAGAATTTGATGATCATTTAGGATTACAGGATGTAGATTATGTAGAGCATTATGTGAGCAATGCCAAACAAGCGGCTCATTATTATATAACCACTTTTGGGTTTCAATTAAAAGCATATTCAGGATTAGAAACAGGCGTTCGTGATCGTTCTTCTTATTATTTGGAACAAGGGAACATTCGTTTTGTAATTACAGCACCTTTAAGCAGTAAATCTCCGATCTCCGAGTTTGTACATAAACACGGCGATGGTATTCGTGATATTGCCATGCATGTGGAAGATGTGGATCGCGCTTACTACGAAAGTGTGAAACGAGGCGCAGTTTCAGT
This sequence comes from uncultured Balneola sp., assembly GCA_963975485.1. Classification (GTDB taxonomy): domain Bacteria; phylum Bacteroidota; class Rhodothermia; order Balneolales; family Balneolaceae; genus Balneola. The sequence continues at coordinate 7,322 of CAXBHO010000068.1, forward strand.
TGAAGAACCGCATTCAATTTCGGATGAAAACGGGACCATTAGAAAAGCAGCGATCAAAACATACGGAGATGTGATTCATTCTTTTATAAACCGAAGTGAATATAACGGGATATTTTTCCCAAAATTCATGGCAAAAGAAAGCTTAGTGAAAGCTGATTCTGTTGGGGTTCAGTTTGTAGATCATTGCGTAGGAAATGTAGAATTGGGTGAAATGGACACTTGGGTTGCTTTCTATAGAGATGTACTCGGATTTACACAGTATTTAAGTTTTGATGACAAAGATATTTCTACAGAATATTCAGCATTGATGAGCCGTGTTATGGCAGGCGGAAGGGGAATGATTAAATTCCCTATCAATGAGCCGGCTGATGGTGTAAAAAAATCACAGATCGAAGAATATCTGGATTTCTTTGAAGGTCCGGGCGTGCAACATGTGGCGTTGCTAACTCCAAATATCATAGATACGGTAACTCAACTAAGAGATCGGGGAGTTGACTTTCTTAAAGTGCCCACAACCTATTATGAAGAATTGGAAGAAAGAGTAGGCGAGATCGATGAACCGATTGATGTATTAGCGGATCTGGGAATTTTAGTGGATCGTGATGATGAAGGTTATTTACTTCAGATATTTACGAAACCGGTGGTTGATCGCCCGACTTTATTTTATGAGATCATTCAACGAAAAGGTGCTCGTGGATTCGGAAAGGGTAATTTCAAAGCGCTATTCGAAGCCATTGAACGTGAACAAGATCTACGAGGAAACTTGTAAGAAATTCTACATTCTTAATTCTACATTCTTAATTCAAAACTATGTACTACCACGCTTTAGGAACCATCCCGCATAAACGTCATACGGTTTTTCGCAGACCGGACGGAGAATTATTTACAGAAGAACTTTTCGGTGCAGAAGGTTTTCACGGAAACAGTTCGCTACTGTATCACTACCACATGCCGACCAGAGTTACTAAGATTGAGCAGGGAGCAAAGATCGAAGTTAAAGCGGCTGATGATCAAACACTTCGTCACCGTCATTTAAAAACGAAAGACGTTCCGGCAGGTGGAGATGCTATCACCGGAAGAAAGACCTTGATGTTCAATAATGATCTCCAGATCGGAGTGATGCGACCGACCGATGCCATGAATTATTTCTACCGCAATGGGGAACATGACGAATTGTTGTTTATCCATGAAGGAACAGGTCATGTACAAACCAACTTCGGAAGATTAGATTTCGGATACGGAGATTATATTTACATTCCTCGTGGAACGACCTACCAAATGAATTTTGATACAGACAAAAACAGAGTTCTTACGGTAGATTCAACGGGACCGATTGACTTTCCAAGGCGATATCTATCAAAAATGGGACAGTTTATGGAGAATTCTCCATTTTGTGAACGGGATTTCCGTTTGCCTCAAGAACAATTATTTTTTGAAGAAAAAGGCGTGTTTGAAGTTCGGATCAAAAAAGGTGGACGAATGCATCACTATACTTTTGATCACCATCCGCTAGATGTAGTGGGATGGGATGGGTATTTGTATCCATGGATTTTCAACATCAAAGATTTTGAGCCAATTACCGGACGGGTTCACCAACCGCCTCCCGTTCATCAAACATTCGCTGCACATAATTATGTGGTGTGCAGTTTTTGTCCACGTAAATTCGATTATCACCCTGATGCCATTCCGGCGCCTTACAATCACTCCAATGTAGATTCAGATGAAATGCTCTATTACGTAGAAGGCGATTTCATGAGTCGGAAGGGAATGGACTATGCGAGTATTACACTGCATCCCGGTGGAATTCCACATGGACCGCATCCCGGAAAAGCAGAAGCCAGCATCGGTGCTGAAGAAACGGACGAATATGCAGTTATGATCGACACTTTCAAACCGATGTACGTGACTGAAGAAGCCATGAGATTAGACGATCCGAGCTATCCGTATTCGTGGTTGGAGGGTGAGTAAAATAAATACTGCTAACCTAATACTAGTGTAAACGGGTTAACAATTGTATTTTCTCCAAAACGCTTTAGTAAAGCAACTTGGTCTGAATCGTCAATGCCTTCAGTAGAAATTATCTTCTTAACTTTGGGTTGTTGTATACTAGGGATACGTACTACGAAAAAAGGCCACAAGTCAGCTGATTTATATTCCTTATTTAAATCTGGAAATTCGGTAAGTTTATTTATCTCTGATTGAGATTTAAATTGATCTGAATACTTAAAAGTCCATTCTCCATCTTCTAGTGATAATTTCCCAACCAAAAGGGAATCATACATAACATGAAAAACAACCTTCTGATCAATAGGGGCTTTAGTCGCCTTAAAATTAGAAGGAAAAAGAGAGGTTTTTATTTTAGATAAAATTTTCGTCATGTGTGATTTAAAATATAATACAATTTTGTTACTCTATGTTCTATGCAATCGAATATAAATTGTTTCCTTAAATCGGTTAAAAGATAACTATAATTTTTGAATAATAGTTCTTCAAAATCTGAACTATCATAATTATCAATTATTGTCTGAATTACAGGGATATACTCTTCATAATGAACACATAAGAATTGGATGAAATCAAAATGATTCAAATTAGGATTGTCTTCGGCTCCTATTTTAGGCTTAGAATCATTACAATACTTTACAATTTGCTCCTCGATTGTTGAATTAGAATAAATATTAAAAAGTTTACTATCAGGGTAATTCCAAAAAAGACCTCTTGCAGTATCATAAATTGGGGCGAATCTAGGACTTTTTTTACCTCGAATATCTTCTATAATACCCCAGTTATAAAAATGTCTATCAGAGTTTCCTGTTATAGCATCAAATGTGATCATTTTTACTAATGAACTTACAATCTCTTCTTTACACTCTTCATATAAAGCTTCTATAACTTCAAACGTAAAAGTAAACGTGAGAAATTCTTTTGAAAGTCTATTTTGTTCTAAATCCAAAATAAAATCTAAATCTTGATTGAGATATGCAGCATAAATTTCTGCTCCATGAATAAGTCGTTCATCTTTTTGTAGGAAAAATTTACTTAAAAATCTAAGTTGACCGGATGTAAGCCAAAGCTCCGAATCAGCAATATTTAGTTTTAGTAACTTTCCAATATCAGTGAAGAGTTGTTCAGTAATAGACTCAATCGGGTACCATTTTTGACCAACCTTAGCAATATAGGTCGGCCAAGATTTATGATTAGCTCTTAAAGCAGATCCATATTCATATTTACGAATAATTGCTTTGGGAGCATCGCCACCTATAGATTTGCCTTTAATTCTTACAGTATCTTTATTCTTAAGATGAGGAATTTTACCATCTAATAAGGTGTGACTTGAAGAATAATTAATTATTGGTTCTTTTTTGAGAACACCCATGTAGATTAGTTAATTTTTTAATGTACTTATTTTCTTCTAAAGAGTTTAAAATATACTATGCAATTTATAACATTATTTACTGCTAAAGCAAAGAGATGTAACATCAGTTGCACCAATCGATAAAGCTTCTCATCTTAAGTATCTAATTCAAAAAATTATACCATGAAGAAGTATTTTCTATTCCTAATTCCCGTATTCCTAATTCAAATATTTAACGAAGCGACCGCACAAAGTCACAATAAGTATGAAATTTCGTTCGAGAACGCTGTTCATCACGAAGCAGAAATTGATATTACATTCCCGAATCTGGAGAATAAAGTACTGGAAGTTCGAATGAGCAGAACATCTCCGGGACGGTACGCATTGCACGAATTCGCCAAGAACGTATATAATGTAACCGCAATAGATGGAAGTGGAAATGAACTGGATATAACCCGACCAAATCCACATCAGTGGAATGTAAGCGGTCATGATGGAACCGTGAAGTTTAGCTACACTTTGTATGCAAACCGAGGAGGAGGGACCTATACCGGAATTGATGAAACGCATGCGCATATGAATATGCCGGCGACTTTCGCGTGGGCAAGAAACTACGAATACCGCCCGATTGAGATCACTTTCAATAAAAGAGACGATCTGAATTGGGAAATTGCCACTCAATTGCTCCATTTGAATGGAAACACTTATTATGCTCGTGACCTTCAATATTTTATGGACAGCCCTACCGAAATTGCCGATCTGCATTTTAGAGAAGAAAAAGTAAACGGTCAGAACATCCGACTGGCATTACATACTCCGGCTTCCGATAAAGAAGTAGATGAATATTTTGGCAAAGTGATGGCGATCGTGAAAAAACAAGCAGAAGTGTACGGCGAGCTTCCAGCTTTTGATTATGCCGAGTACACGTTCCTTTCTTGCTACATGCCGAATGCCAGTGAAGATGGCATGGAACACAGAAATTCTACTTATGTGGTAAGTTCTAAGCCATTAGATCGTCCGTTGGGAGAAACCAGCATCGGAACTATTTCTCATGAGTTCTTTCATGTCTGGAATGTAGAACGAATTCGTCCGGCAAGTTTAGAACCCTTCGATTTTGAAGAAGCAAACATGAGTGGTGAACTTTGGTTTGCTGAAGGGTTCACAAGCTATTATACGGGACTCATTCTGTCGAGAGCAGGCATTGACACTCCAGAAAAGTATGTAGAAGGTTTAGATGGCGGATTGAATTACGTGGTTAATTCACCCGGTAGAAATTACTTCAACCCAATTGAAATGAGCTATCAAGCTCCGTTTGTGGATGCGGCGCGGTCTGTTGATCCGGTTAACCGTTCCAATACCTTTGTTTCTTATTATACCTACGGAAGCGTGTTGGGATTAGGTTTAGATCTTTCGCTTCGAAGCATGGATAAAGGTTTAACTCTGGATGGATTCATGAGACAAGTGTGGACAAAATACGGTCGGACAGAAATTTCATATACGGTAAAAGATCTACAAACCACATTAGCTGAATATGCAGGTGCAGATTTCGGAAACAGCTATTTTGAGAATTATATATTCGATAGTCAATTACCAGATTATAAGTCTCTATTCTCAAAAGCAGGAGTGAAGCTTGAGCTTGCTGAGTCAAATAAAGCCAGTCTTGGAGAAACCATCAGAAAAGACAAAGACGAATGGAAAATGACAGGGAATGCAACAGTTAGAAGTCCACTTTATAAAGCAGGAATTGAATCTGAAGATGTGTTTATTTCAATAGCCGGAACTCAGTTAAGTACCGTTGAAAATGTGGATGATATTTTAGCAAATCATAAACAGGGAGACATCATCAAAGTTGTGGTAGAAAGATGGGGAAAGAGAAAGTCGTTTGATGTAAAACTGGAAGCTTCTAAAAGACTTCAAACAACTATTGATAATAAAGCAGGAAGAAAAGAAGTAGAAAGAAGAAATGCATGGTTGGGGATTAAGAAGTGACAGAGTGAAGAGAGTGACAAAGTTGCAAAGTGAAGAGAGTGATTGAGTAAAAAAGTGATTGGAGGCGGGAGAAAATTTAGTAGTTCGTAAGATCTCTCGGTCATTCGAGCTTTCGCTCTCATTCACCTATTACATCAGCGAAAATCATATACATCATTCAATCAGCGATCCAAAATCACCCCAAATACTCTACTTCTTTTTTGGATGTGATTTCTTTGAGATAAGATTTTAAATTTTTGATCTGCTCTTTGGTGTGTAGAGGTAGCTTAATCTTCTCAGAAGAACCGATAGTATTTTTGATAGAAAGTTGGGTTCTGTCAACACGGATACTGGAAATTTTATCCCAGGTTATCTCTTTTCTCTCTCCCCAATGAAAAGCATAGTTTTTAAGATAGATACCTTTTTCGGTGAAGTAGAGTTCAGGCAGTTTCGCAAAACCAGGAAAGAAACCAAATAATATACTCCAAACAGTTAGCATAAAAGTATTCATCCAATCAATGGATTCACCAGTCTTGTAAGCGAAAGTTGTTATTCCAATAGTGAACCCAAAAATAACAAACCCTAAAGCGTTTAGTGTTTTTATATACTTAGTAGAAGTATCTACTTTAAATTCAAATGATTCCATAAGGCTCTGTTTTTTTTAAATAAAATACTTTCTGAGTTTAGATACAATAGTTTTGTTATTTTTCACATTCACTCGAAGTGACAAAGTTAGTAAATGACAGTGTGAAATAGTTATTAGTCTATAAGGTGATAAGGGATAAGTTTAGAAGTAAATAGAAGATAACTTTTCTAAAGGATGCCTGTCATTGTTCTAAGCAAAAATAAATCATCGAATAATCAGAGGGATCAGTGATCAAAAAAAGAAGCCCCTTATCCAGAGGCTTCTTTTGTTGTTAGCAATCTATAGCCGTCTCACCAAAAGTGAACAGCAACTATATCCAGTAAAATCTTGATTCATGAAAAGACCTTTCCCAGGCAACTCATAAATCAGTTACAGAAATCAATTAATCCATGATCTTGCGCAGGAATGCTGGCTGATCTGAATCGTCTTTTTGAATACGCTCTGTTCGGCTTTGGAATGGAGCAATATTGTCTCTGCTTTTTGTTTCTTGTGGCTCTTCAGCACGGTAATCTTCTTGCTCAAGTTCAGCTTCTTGCTCGTCTTGACGAACTGAAAGATCACGGCGTAAGTACGAAGGGGTATCCAATTTCTTAAGATTCCCTTCTCCTTTGTAATAATCGCTCGGAGTGCGAGAAATTCTACTTGGGGCGCCTTGTGGTTTTACTTGCTGATTGTTCAAAGCATTTTCAGCAGCGGCATTTAAACCTGTAGCTGCCTTCGGAGCAACTTTAGCTGTAGTTCTGTCTTCCGCTAGATCAAATCCTGTAGCTATAACAGTAACTCTGATCTCATCAGTAAATGTTTCGTCGAGAACAGTACCAAGAATGATCTCTGCATTATCGCCGGCTTCTTGCTGAACAATACTGGTTGCAGTAGTTGTTTCGCGCATACCAAGAGCAGATCCTGCACTAATGTTAACAAGAACGCTTCGTGCTCCGCGAATGCTAACGCCATCCAATAGAGGAGAGTTAATAGCAGAACGAGCAGCGATCTCAGCTCTGTCAGGACCTTCAGCTGTAGCAGAACCCATGATTGCAGCTCCACCGTCAGTCATTGTAGTTCTAACATCCGCAAAATCAAGATTGATTAAGCCAGGCATTAGAATTAAGTCACTGATACCGCGTGTTGCGTTATATAAAACTTCATTAGCTAGGGCGAAAGCATCCATTAATGTGGTGTTTTCGTCAGCTATATCAAGAAGGCGTTCGTTAGGAATTACGATTACGGTGTCGCAATTCTTTTTAAGTTCCGTAATGCCTTCGAGTGCATATTTCTTACGGATTTTACCCTCACAATCAAATGGAGTGGTAATAATTCCTACTGTAAGAATTCCTTTCCGTTTGGCCATTCCTGCAACAACAGGCGCACCTCCGGTTCCGGTTCCACCACCCATTCCTGCCGTTACGAAAATCATATCCGCAGTTTCGATAGCCTCTTCAATTTCGTGGCGGTTTTCTTCAATTGCTTCTCTGCCTACTTCTGGGCGAGCACCTGCACCCAAACCATTTGTAAGTGAGGTTCCAACCTGAATTTTAATATCAGCTTGGCTGTTCTTAAGTGCTTGGGCATCGGTGTTAAGTGCGATGTATTCCACACTGTCGAGACCCATATTTATCATATTGTTGATTGCATTTCCGCCACCGCCGCCAACGCCGACCACTTTGATCTTAGCGTTTTCCTGGCTTTGTTCGTCGAAAAAGAATCGAGTATTATGGTTAGCCATGATTACTCCTGTTTGTATTTATTATTTACTGGATTGTTTATTTGTAGATGATTGCTGTTTTCTAAAGTTCTTTAAACCAACTTTTCATACGGTCGGCGATCTTATTCATCACCTGTTCCATATTATTTCCGCTTTTTTGTGACGATGGCATCATTGTTTGATTGTTGCCCATGCCTGTTTTTAAAGCATGAATCACAAGACCAACGCCGGTAGCGTAAATCGGGCTGTTAACTTCTTCCACTAAACCGCCTGTAATTCCCAAAGGAATTCCGATCTTGGCATCTATTCCTAAGATCTCGTTAGCTAGTGGACAAATATTCTTGATCAAAGATCCACCGCCTGTAAGAACTACTCCGGCACTAAGTGCTTCGGAGTAACCACTGCGTTTAATCTCGATCCCTACGATTTCCATGATTTCTTCCATTCTTGCCTGTATAATTTTAGCAAGAATGCTTTTTGTAATTTCTTTAGGTGGACGACCTGCAATTCCGGGAACAGTAATTACTTCATCTTCCTGAATCATATCTGCATAACTTTCGCCGTGCTTTCTTTTCAATGTCTCAGCCTGATCGTCAAGAACACTTAATCCCAATCGGATATCGTCCGTTACTTTCTGTCCGGCAATGGCGATTACTGCCGTGTGTCGGATCGTGTTATCCTGGAAGATAGCTACGTCTGTTGTGCCGCCACCGATATCTACTAAAACAACGCCGGCTTCTTTTTCTTCTTGGTCAAGTACAGAGTAAGAAGAGGCGAGAGGCTCAAGGATAATATCAGCTACCTGATAGCCGGCACGTTCCACGCAACGGTAAATGTTTTTTGCTGCAGAAACTAGTCCTGTAATAATGTGAACTTCTGCTTCCATGCGCATTCCACTCATTCCAACCGGATCGCTGATTCCATCTTGTCCATCTACTACAAACTCTTGTGGAATTACATGTAAAATCTGCTGATCGGTTGGGAGCATGATGCGTTGACAATCTTCCAAAAGACGTTCAACATCGTGGGCTGTAATCTCATTATCTCTGTTATTGATCGTGATCACGCCTTTACTTCTCATACTGCGGATGTGATCGCCGGCAATACCTACATTCACAGAATTAACCTGAATTCCGGAAGCAAGTTCTGCTTGAGCGATGGCGTCTTTGATTGCGTTTACGGTCTTATCAATGTTAACAACCACGCCACGATTTAAACCATCGCTGGGAGCTTTACCAACTCCGAGGATGTTTATTCTTTCGTGCTCGATGGAAGCAACGATTGCGCAAATTTTTGTAGTCCCAATATCGAGACCGACCATGATGTTTTCTTGTTCAGACATTATTGATACCGCTTTGTTTGTTGATTGCTAAAAATTGATTGAAGAATTTCTAAGCTATATGAGCTTGTTAACCCTCCTCTTGTTCTCCTCCAAGGAGGAGAAACTCGTTGCTCTTTTTTTGAATCAGACCAAAGAGCTTCCCCTCCGCCGGAGGGGATTGAGGGGTGGGTCATTCGGTTGCTATTTGAAATTAAATGTCTTTCCATTTATTACCCCTCCCTCGTTACAACTTGGTTAGTAAATCTAAGATCCACTTGTTGCATGGCTTGGATACCTTTCACCCTAATTACTTCAGTGTAAAAGGCTTCCCAGTTCTCTAATTTTGTTTTGAAGTCATTACTTCCGAATAAAAGTTTTACTCCGTTTTCTTGGCTCAGTGCCACAACTCCTTCTTCTTTGTTGTAAGCCACTTCACTGATGGTCATCCAGCCAAATTTATTTTCCTTTGCATCTACTAGAAATGCACTTATTTGTTTAAAAGCCTCATTTTTTAGCGTGTCATTATCTAAGGAAGCATCAAAACCATAAACCAAAGCCAGATCAAAAGTCTTGCCATCAAGAACAGGTAATTTCACACCCTCTGCATCCACATAAGCTTTTTTGGAATCTTTCATTAAAAGAGCGATTGGTGTCCGTTCTTCTATTTGGATATTCAAAGCTCCGCTAGGCTCAACATAGGGAGAGGCTTTTTTTACATAATTAATCTTCTCAAGTCTTGCAACGATCGTTGCTAAATCCAAGCTATCCGGGTGAAATCCCATTGTAATATTTGCTTGTTTAATGAGTAATTCCGTATCAGCCATTACATTTCCAGAAAATGAAACTTCATTCACAGTAACATTTCTGTTCCAATACATAGCAGCTAGCACAGCTCCGCCTACAACTAGCATAATTGCCGTTGCCCAAGGAAGTAATTTTCCTTTTTTAGGTGTGCTATTTACTGTTGATTCTGTCACTGTTTAGCTAGCAATAGGTTTATAATTTCCACTTTCCAATTCTTTGACATATTCTTCTCCGTACTTGTAAATATCTCCGGCACCCATCGTAATAATGATGTCTCCTGATTCTGCAAATTCTTTTAATGTTTCTGTCACATTAGTTTTGTCTTCCACATAGATTACATTTTTGTGACCATATTGCTCAGCCGTGTCTGCAATGAGTTTCCCGGTTACGCCTTCAATTGGTTTTTCGCGAGAAGGGTACACGTCGGTAATTAACAATACTTCGGCATCTGAAAATGAAAGACCAAAGTCTTTATACAAATCCTGAGTTCTTGAATATAAATGAGGCTGAAAAACAGCAACAATTCTGCGATCCGGCCATCCTTTGCGAGCAGCGTTCAGTGTTGCAGCTACTTCAGTAGGATGATGAGCGTAATCGTCAATTACCATCACACCTTGTTCTTCCGCTTTTTTCTGGAATCTTCTGAATACACCTTCATAACGCTCAAGACCTTGCTTGATTAACTTGAAATCAATACTGAGTTCAATTCCTGTTGCAACAGCCGCCAAAGCATTTTTCACATTATGATTGCCGGGAGATTTTAAAGTAATGACGCCTAATTTCTTGTCATCATTAATGACAGTAAATGTGCTTGTAAACTGATTCATTTGAATATCAACAGCTCGAACCTGAGCTTGCGGACTTAATCCATAAGAAATGACTCGCCGCTCAAGATCAGGAAGAATACTTCGAACGTTCGGATCATCTAAACACACAATGACCGCTCCGTAGAAAGGAACTTTATTTGCATAATCGATGAAGGCACCTTTCACGTCTTCAAGATCATCATAAATGTCCAGATGTTCGGCTTCAATATTCGTAATGATGGCAATAGAAGGAGTGAGACGTAAAAATGTGCGATCAAATTCATCTGCTTCTACAATGATTACATCTCCTTTGCCTACAACTGCATTCGTCTTGTCAAAACTGTGGACTTTTCCACCCACCATGATCGTTGGATCATAATTACCATCTTGAGCAACATGCCCAATCATTGTAGTAGTAGTAGTTTTTCCGTGGGTTCCTGCAACTCCGATTCCAAACTTCATTTTCATTAACTCAGCAAGCATTTCCGCTCTTTTGATGGTTGGAATTCGTTGTTCTATTGCAGCTTTAGTTTCTTCATTCTCACTAGCTTTAACGGCACTTGTGTAAACCACCACATCAGCACCTTCAATATTTTCAAGAGCATGACCATGATAGATAGTAGCACCTAATTCTTTAAGGCGGTCTGTAGTTTCGTTAGAAGCTCCATCAGAACCGGTTATTTTATACCCTCTTTGAATTAAGATTTCAGCCATCCCGCTCATACCAATTCCACCGATACCAACCATGTGAATATGTTTGGTTCGTCCAAATACGGGTTGAGTTTGAATTCTATTCTCCATTAGTTTTTATGAGATTTTGCTAGTTCTAAAATTTCTTTTGCGATCATTTTTGCAGCATTTGGTTTTGCAAGTTGTAATGCTGCCTGATTCATTGCTTTCAATTTTTTTTGGTCTTTTATCAGCGAATGCACCAATTCCGGTAGTGCATTAACTGCATCCGAATCTTTCAGTAATTCCGAAGCTCCGGCATCTACCATACTCTGTGCATTTTGTGTTTGATGATCTCCGGCCACATTAGGGGAGGGGATCAACACACTTGGTTTTCCTGTTATCATAAATTCTGAACAAGAGCCGGCTCCGGCTCTGCTTACGATTAAATCAGCGGCAGCGTAGGCTTCCGGCATATTATCAATGAAAGCAGTTAGGCGAATATTCATATTCTTCGCTAGGTCAATTTCTTCCATCAAAGCCTCAATGTATTTGCTGCCACATTGCCAAATCACTTGTAGATCTGAGAGTTTCTCTAAATTCTCTTTAACTGCTTCGTTAATTGATTTAGCTCCACCGCTTCCTCCAAGAACCATCAATACAGGCTTGGAATTATCGAAATTGAAAGAGTTCAAACCGGCTTCTTTTTCAACTTTGTCTATAGTATTTCTGGTTGGATTTCCTGACTCAATGATCTTTTCAGCAGGTAAGAAATTCGCAGCTTCTTTGAAGGCCGTAAATATCTTAGATGCAAACTTCGAGAGCATTCTGTTTGTAACGCCGGGAAAACTATTTTGCTCTTGAATTACAATCTTAACTCCTCGTTTTCCTGCAACCCAACCCACCGGTCCGGCTACATAACCACCACAAGAAACCATAACATGAGGCTTGAATGAGCTGACAATTCCAAAACTTTGTACAAGGCTCGTAATAAGTTTAAGTGGGAATAAAAGGTTCATAGCAGTTAATCTGCGATGAAACCCACTGATCCAAACACTTTTGATTTTATATCCGGCTTTTGGAACAGCTTTCCATTCCATGTGATTTTTAGTACCAACGAATAAAATCTCAGTGTTTAAGTTTTCGTCTTTAAGAGCATCAGCGATTGCAATAGCCGGGTAAACATGCCCCCCGGTTCCGCCTGCAGCTATTAAAATTCTCGGATTATTCATAATACATAGTCCTCCGATCTTTATGATGTTTCGAAATATTCAAAAGAATACCAATCATCAATCCTGCAAAAAGCATACTTGTACCACCGTAGCTTACAAAAGGCATCGGTAATCCCGTTACAGGAAGTAGTCCGCTTGCTACCGCTGCGTTTACAAATCCATAAAGTACGAACGTGAGAGTAAAGCCAATGGCTAACAAAGAACCGAGCGTGTCTTCCGCATTTTTAGAAATAAAGACTACGCCTCTGAATAATATCAGAGTGAAAATTAAAATCAGACTCATAGCTCCGAAAATCCCATATTCTTCAGCGATGATAGCGAAGATGAAATCATTGTATGGAGCAGGCAGAAAGTCTCGTTGCGAGCTTTTTCCAATTCCTACGCCAAACATTTCGCCTTTTGCAATAGCAATATGAGCTTGCTGTGCTTGGTAGCCGGTTCCCTGAAGGATCTTACCACTTTCAATATTTTTTACCTGAGTGACATAGTCATCAATTCGGCTTTGGCGGTTTTCTGATTGGTTGAGAAGTAGAAATCCACCAAAAACACCAACTAATACTAAGGTTCCAAGCTGTAAAGTGCTGATCCGACCAATGAACATCACGATCAAAGAAATTCCGAATAAAATGCCTGCACTGCTGAAATCTTGAACACCAATTAAAGCACAGGTTATACTCACCCAAACCATGATTGGGACAAAACTCCGCTTAAAATCTTTCACGTAATCTTGTTTCTCCGAAAGCAATACACATACATGAAGCAACAATGCTACTGTAGCAAAAGTGGAAGGCTGAAAGGTAAAACCACCAAGATTAAGCCATCGTTTAGCACCAAATTGCTCGGTTCCAAACATCAGTACGGCAACCAGTAAAACCCAGCTAATAACCATTCCTAATCGGCTGAATTTTGCCAGAGTATGGTAATTTATTTTTGAAGCGATCAACATCACTATAAATGCAATTCCCAGCTTAATAATATGACCGGTGATCAAAGTGAACGCCGTTGTTGACTTTGATTCTGCGAAATAAGCAATAGACGAATACACAGCGAGCACACCAAATATCATAAGCGCAACAACGGCCATCAGCAAAAAGCGGTCGCTGCCTTGCGTACGGTTATCGATATCTTCGGGGCTTGTGCCGATGATGCTGGAAAGATTGCTATGTGGACTCGTATATATCACTCGTAAATCTCAAATTTCAAAGAACAAATTCCAGTAGCAGCAA
>CAXBHO010000069.1:0-20730 GCA_963975485.1 uncultured Balneola sp.
AAAGATACATAATTAAATTATATATTCCTATATTTTACCGCTGTGTTAATAGTATATAGCATTTCGGTCGAAAGTTGAGTCTTTCCTGTTATCCTCAAACGAAATTAACAACACATCTTCGGATGGATGCTTTGCGAAAGTATGCGCCAATAGTAGCTTTGTAACATCTAAAATTTGCTGGACAGAACCATCAGCTAATTCCGTTTGCTTCACTTCCATTTCTTGTTCTTCAGCCAATCTATCAGTAGATACTTTCAGCAGATTCTCTTCGTTGCCCTTTGAAAAAAATGTCAGCGTAGTTCTATACTTTGAAAGATGTATCACCTGTTCATTAAAGTAAATCAGAGAACCGTCTTTATTAAACAGTACTTCATTCGGTTTAGCATTTTCAAAGAAACCACCGTCCAATTCAAATGAAGTACTGTTTCCTGTTTTCAACTCTAAATAATCAATAGGAGAATCTGACTTATTCAAATTGAATGAATAAATGCCTTTATTATCTCCTGTAATTCTAAAGGGAGGCACATTTAGTTTTATGTCTTCCCTAAACTTTTCCTCAGCCGGATTCCAGACAATTAGTTTGGAATTTGGAAAATCTGATAAATAAATCGTGCTGTTTTTATCAATGTAAAGACTTGTGGGCTGAAGGTATTCGGAAGGACCTCTTCCTTGTGAAAGCTTTTTCTCTTTGACCTCTTTTGTTTGCAAATCGTATGTAAACAAAGTTCCCTCTTGATAATCAAACCAAGCTAAGTTTATTTTATTTGCTCCAAAAACTCTATACGTACCACTATCCTCAAACTCATAGTTTATTTCTCCAACTACTGTTAAGTTTTGTGATTTACTTGTATTCGATAAACAAACTAGTGACAAAAAAAGAAAAAAATACTTCATAATTTAATTTGAAAAGTTTTAAAAAAGGATGAGAAAGTACATCTCATCCTTTAAAGTTTAATTTTACTGGAGTTTGACCGGTTTTGTTTTTACACAGAATTTGGGACTTGACCCAGAAGTGCTTTCACTAATATTAACTTTTTTCATTAGCAGAATAATATTTACAGAATTTGTTAGATATCTATTGAAAAAGAATCAAGATTACAATTAATAAGCTCTTAATTTATTAGAAGAAATAAATTTTTAACTATTGATTAATTAATTTTCTGATCTCTTTTTAAAGAGATAACTAATAAAATTACAAATAAAGAAGTAATTCCAGATATAATTAGAACTACACCTTCTATCAAATCAACATAGAACATGTATACAGCTGAAAAAAAGCTTAATAATGATGCAATAACCAAAAATATCTGGAATTTATTTTTCATGCAGTAGTTGCCCAGCATGCTATATTAGAACCCCAACCTAACACCAATAAGCCCAAAGATAGCCCCGCAGTAGCAGGAGCGGTGGCTACGAATGCTACAGTACCTGCTACCATAATTAATCCATCGGCTAAGCAAGCTAAAGCACTAGCCGTTCGCCCACCTCCCTCAATCATTTCCATTTGATGTAATTCTAATGATTTCATAATAATCCTCATTCGATTTGTTATTGTTTTACAATCTTGTTGATTGCCCTACCACTTTATTATTCCTGAAAATCAAAAGCAAGTACAAAAAACCTCTAATTTGTGCTTTTTTTAAAGAAAATGACTTTTAAATTCTGTCAGATTTCTTTGCTGGTGAAATACGAAATTTTAATAGAATGACTTGTCATAAGTAAATCCGGGAATATAAAAGCCTATTTCTTACCTATATAGCGCAAAGGTTTCAATTTATCTTTAATCAATTCAACCAGAATAGTTTTGACTATTGTTTAGGCGATATACCAAATTCTTACTAAACTCTAAATAAATATAAGATTTGGAATAGCCCATTGATATCAACCTGATCTTGTGTAATGAGATGAGCTTCAATCAATTCAGTTTTGCTAAGTTAAAATCAAGTATCTTCATTGAAGAATATATACTTTCCCTTTTTCTTTTGAGAATGCAAAAATATTTACCGAATTAGAAATTAATCGATCAACCGGGAAATCTAATTTTGCAAATCCTGAATTTAGTTCTTTGCTTGGGGGTGAATAATAGTATATAGCATTTCGGTCGAAAGTTGAGTCTTTCCTGTTATCCTCAAACGAAATTAACAACACATCTTCGGATGGATGCTTTGCGAAAGTATGCGCCAATAGTAGCTTTGTAACATCTAAAATTTGCTGGACAGAACCATCAGCTAATTCCGTTTGCTTCACTTCCATTTCTTGTTCTTCAGCCAATCTATCAGTAGATACTTTCAGCAGATTCTCTTCGTTGCCCTTTGAAAAAAATGTCAGCGTAGTTCTATACTTTGAAAGATGTATCACCTGTTCATTAAAGTAAATCAGAGAACCGTCTTTATTAAACAGTACTTCATTCGGTTTAGCATTTTCAAAGAAACCACCGTCCAATTCAAATGAAGTACTGTTTCCTGTTTTCAACTCTAAATAATCAATAGGAGAATCTGACTTATTCAAATTGAATGAATAAATGCCTTTATTATCTCCTGTAATTCTAAAGGGAGGCACATTTAGTTTTATGTCTTCCCTAAACTTTTCCTCAGCCGGATTCCAGACAATTAGTTTGGAATTTGGAAAATCTGATAAATAAATCGTGCTGTTTTTATCAATGTAAAGACTTGTGGGCTGAAGGTATTCGGAAGGACCTCTTCCTTGTGAAAGCTTTTTCTCTTTGACCTCTTTTGTTTGCAAATCGTATGTAAACAAAGTTCCCTCTTGATAATCAAACCAAGCTAAGTTTATTTTATTTGCTCCAAAAACTCTATACGTACCACTATCCTCAAACTCATAGTTTATTTCTCCAACTACTGTTAAGTTTTGTGATTTACTTGTATTCGATAAACAAACTAGTGACAAAAAAAGAAAAAAATACTTCATAATTTAATTTGAAAAGTTTTAAAAAAGGATGAGAAAGTACATCTCATCCTTTAAAGTTTAATTTTACTGGAGTTTGACCGGTTTTGTAGGATTTGTAGGTGAAGCTCCAAAACTGAATGTACCATCGGAAGAAATAATTGTGCAAGTATAACCCATATTAGGCATACAACCTTCAATGAGCATCCCATTAATATCAATTTTTTCGGTACATACGGTTAATTTCTCGGTTTTTTTTGTATTCAATTCTTTAATATCGCTACCAAAAAAAGGTATGATAAATAGTGCAATTGAAATGATAATTGTTTGTATTGTCATGTTAACTCCTTTTAAATTTAATTAAGTGTGGAATTTTACAGTAATTCCATATCCAATGAAACTTAAAGAACTAAAACAAACAAACTACTCTTGTAGCTAATTTGTGCTTTTTTAAAGAAAATGATTTTTGAATTCTGTAAGATTCATTTGGCAATGAAACACAATATATTTGTACAATGCTTCATCATCAAACCCGGTGTTTACTGCCACTTTATAACCTTTAGCCTTTGGATCTTTCCTGAGTTCATCTCTGATCAGCCGCAATCTGAATACTCTCAACTTACGCTTCGGAGAAATCCCAAACTCTTTTTTAAAACACCTGCAAAAATGAGATCTGGAATAACCCATATATCGTGCCCATTCTTTTACTGTCATTATTTCTAAAGGGTGTTCTTTTAATACAATAAGCGCTTCAGAAATGTTTCTTTTTTGATAATTCCCCATATAAACCTCCTAAATTTGTTGTACATCTTTATAACTAAGAGGATCATGAGTACAATTTGTTACAAAATTAATCCATATATCTTATCATTAGCCTTTTAAAATCAGAAAAAAGCTTCAACCCAAATGAGTACATTTAAATCAATTGATATGTGGAGAGGTGGGGCGGGGGGAAGTAATAATACTCAACAGATGTGCTCAATTCCTGGCTTTATCTAAAATATATATGAGGCTTATGCCCGGCTCCTTCTAAATAAATCCTGTACCGCCTGTAATGAGTATGTTCATAAAGATATTTTTTATTGCTAAACTAATTTAATTTCATAATAAGTTCCGTTTAGTTACATTTAATGTATTAAAGTAACTTACTAGATCTATGACAACTTCTGAAATTCAAAAAACTCAGGCAGAATTAAAAGAATGGATAGAAAATTTGCACGATGAAAGCTTACTTGAATTTCTTCATTCTGTTAAAGTATCATCTTCAGCACAAGAAAAAGATTGGTGGGATGAATTATCAAATACAGAAAAGGATGATTTAAAAGCTGGCATAAACGACTACGAAAAAGGAAAGATATATAGCTCTGAAGAATTTTGGAGAAAAACTGAGTAGTGAATAATCAATTTCCTGAGAGAAAAGAAAATTAATCGTTGTTTTCCTCAGCTCCTATCCCTGCTAATTCTCCAACATCTACACGTCCATCTTGCAAAACTTTCAATCCTGAAAAGGGATCATTTGAGATCAAAAGTGAATAAAATTAATTCAGAACGGAGTGCTTTACACTTAGTTAATTTCTAAATCAATTTTAGTAGTGTCTATATTTGCAATCTTATAAAAACCTATCGTGTAAGTATCTAAATTTTCATTTTCTTCGATCATAATGGTATTCTCATAAGTACCTAAAAACTTTCCGGGAAGAGATAACTCTGCCACTTGGTTGAAATCGTCTAGATCATATAGTATCCCAAAATAGTCTCGAAGTTTATTAGAACTATTTCTTTGATCATAAAACTCCGGTTGTGCATTTTGCCAAACAATCAGCAGTTCATCGTCTATTATTTCGATTCCAACCAATCTAGTAATATCTAAACCATATTTTTTAGCAGACTGTAAAGTCGGGGCTTTTCTGTAATCTACTTTTAAACTACGAGTACGTATTTTTTCAGGCTTATACGTACCAACTACCCATGAAGAATCTCTTTTGATATCGTACTTCATAACGGTATGATCCATACTAAACACATAATATATCACTTCTTCTTTATCATCCATGGCCATTAGTGGATATTTGCCATAGGAATCCAATTTGTCCAAAGTGGGTGACAACCTACCACGTTTGTTTGTAGTAGAGTCAGCTAAATTATAAAAAGCTAAAGATCTAGCCTCTTCGTAATTTAATTTATCAGTGTTTATCATAGTTGGATCAATGAATGCAGTTATTAAATGATTGTTAAAGTAAAACCCGTAAGAATTTCTCAACCAAATATTGTCCCTCGAATATCCGGGAAGTTTGTCTACTATTTCGTCGTTAACAAAATGTGCTATCTTATCTAAAGCAGAATCGTAAACATATAATTCTTTATCATCCTTTAAAACTAGCTGTACCGGTTGCAAAAGCTCTTTTGGTCCCCTACCTTTTGAACTGAGAAACTTAACATCACCAGATTTTAACGATAATATAAATGGAAGTTTTGTGATGAAATCAATTCCATAAGCGTGACCATTTTCAGTAACCTGTAAACCTTCCATTATATTAGCTACACGATCCTGATTGTCATTTAAAACAATCTCACCCTCTTTTAAAAGTTGAACTTGTGTTATTTCGACTTTTGATTCTTTGCAATTAAAAACTAATAGGAGCATTAATATTAATGCTCCTTTAATTGAAGTGTTTAGCATTTATTTAATAGCTGGGGCTGTGCAAGATATACATCCATTCCCGGCATAAGCACAATTTGATGGATGATCAATATTATCTTGAAAATACACCCACGACCGTATTCCCTCGTAATCTGGATCATTTTCTAGACATGGAGCAGAAGCTATTGAAGGAGTCGCAATAAGCATTATCACAGTTATCATTGTATAAAACGTTAGCTTTTTCATAATTAACCTGAATATTTTTAATTAAAGTTGAGCGCACTCCGAGAAACCGATTTTGGCTGATTTAGCCTCTCCATATGGGCTGTAAAGGTCTCTTTTATTGGACAAAAGCACTTTACGGAGTGCGCTCAAAGTTTAATTCAACATCCACCAAGCTTCGTTATTTGTTTAGTGGATGTTTAGTGTTGAGTTCAATTTACACTGATTATAATTAATCTGATTAGTTATTAAAACAAACTCTTATACATCTATTTTCGTTTGCAAATAACATCAATTAATAAAACACTGGTTCATTCGGAAAGGCAAAATTAAGTATATTTGAAAACAATCTATAACTTCTCATAAAAATTGTCTGAACAATAGGGTCAAACCAAGATGTTTGCAATATGAAAAAAATACATATAATTACTATCACCCTTCTAGTCGGTTTCAGCAATCAAGCTTTATCTCAAATTACTCAGATAGAGTATACACCTAGTAACACTAAAACAGATTTTTCTTACTTTTCTATTCAGCCCGTAGCAAAAAATAATACGTTATCACTATCAACAATAGCCTTTTTCCAAAAGTTTTATAAGAAAAAAGAGATAGCATTTGAGGAAGTTGGAGTTCAGACAACAGGCTATTGGAATTTTAGCGAATCGGTTTCTATTGGTCCCACACTTTATTTTAATAGTGTTGTTGGTTTTTCGGAAAAAGTTACACTGATTATAATTAAAAAGACAGGGAAACTAACCTTTGTCATTAACCCCTCTATGGCTTATTTAAATAGTAAAAAAACCTTTACAGCAGAACTATTTATGCAAATGCAATTTATGCAACCACTAAAAAAGGATTGGTCTTTTTTAGCATATACGAATTTGTTTACCAATTGGGGAGGCATTAATGAACATTTAAGAAGCTACCAATACTTAAGAATTGGACTATCTAAAAAGAATAACCAGTTCGGATTTTCCTTTAATTCGGATGTGTACGGAATTGCTCCAATTTTAAAAATGTCAGCAGGAGTTTTTTTCCGAAAAATAATAGTATCCAAAAACAATTAGTTCTTAATGTACATTATTTTTTTGGTGTTCTTCTCTTACTCTCGTTCCGTAGCTCCGCTGCGGAATGACAAGCAGGAGCTTTCTGCCGACAAGGTAGGCTCCAAATAATTCGGGGTAACATTCTATTTCTCAATCCGTTTTTGACCGGGATTACACCGGATTTCCGGGATGGCCAGGATTAAAGATGGGCTGAGAACTACATCCTGTTCATCCGAAAATCCCGGTTCAACGAATTGAGGAGTGTACTTGTTCTCGTTCCGTAGTTTGGTGGCACTTCGGTTTGACGACTTCGGTTCGTCCAACCGGGTTTAGTTGCAAGGCTGAGCGTGTGGAACTAGGGTGAATTTGGCCTGTCATCGCGGACACACTTGATCCGCGATCTCCAGATCAACGTTGGGGAGCGCTGTTTGGGAGATCTCGGCTCAAGACCGAGATGACGAGTTAGCGTGAGATAAAGGTGATGGAGGTTTTTATAATAGAACTCAGGGTTCCATGTCTCCATCCACTTTTGCCCGGGATTACACAGGATTTGGGAGTTGAGATCTTAGAGGAGGAAAATTTTTTAAGAATGATAAATTCCGAATAAAGGAATTAGGTGATAATAAAGCCCTTGATTCAGAAAAAGTTAACTCCAAGCCCTGCATTATTTGTTAGTTTTATCCGTCCATTTTCCAAAACTTTCAATCCTGAAAAGGGATCGTTTGAGATCAATAAATTCCCATCCAGATCAGCATATTTGCAAAATAGCGCTAACACTCCTCCGGCAGTTATCGCTAATGAACTTTCGATCATACAACCAATCATTACTTCTAAACCGAGTGCATGAGCCTCTTCGATCGTACGTTTTGCTTTTATCAGGCTCCCTATCTTCATCAACTTTATGTTAATAATATCGAACTGCTCTGCGATGTCCTCCAACAATTCGGTTCCTGTAAAACTTTCATCTGCCATCAATGGTAACGGAGACCATTTTTTTAATTCTCTTAATTCTTTTTGCCGAGATGAATGCATGGGTTGTTCTACTATTTTAATTCCATTCTTCTGTAAATATTCAATTTCTCTTTTTGCCTGATCTACCGTTTTCCAGCCCTCGTTAGCATCAACACGAAGAGGTTTATCCGTTACTTTTCTAATTCCTTCAATGATTCCACGATCGTGATCTGTGCCAAGCTTAATTTTATATAATGGATATTGATCTGCTTCCTTAATTTTGCGCTGCATCACAGAAATCTCATCAAGACCTATTGTGTATGAAGTTACCGGTCCTGTGTTTGTGCTTGCTTCCCAAAGTTTCCACAGTGGTTGGTGTTGAGATTTTGCCCACCAATCTAACCAAGCCATTTCGATCGCTGATTTGGCTGATTGAGGATTACTTATCGAATCGCCAATCATATTAAATTTTTTGATTTTCGCTGATTCAATTTCGATGAGCAACTCTAAATCTTTGGGTGAGTTTATTTGATGTAATTCTTCGAATGGAAACTTCTCAAAGAATTTTATTACGGTTTCGGCAGTTTCATCATATCTGGTATTAGGTCCCGCTTCACCGAATCCTTGAATCTCATCTTTACTAATCGTTAGAAATACATTCTTAACCGAAGCTTTTGAACCGCGGGCTATGGTGAATACATTTTTAAGAAACAGTTCTTTTATTTCCCAGTGAACTTCAAAGCGAGACATATCCGAGTTCCTGAATAATTATCAGATATAAATACATTACCGCAGAAGCCGGAATAAATGCATCAAACCGATCAAAAAAGCCTCCGTGTCCCGGTAGCAAATTGGAAGAATCTTTTACGCCTGCTTTTCTTTTGATCTTACTTTCTAACAAATCCCCAATAGGTCCAAAAATTCCGATCATTAAAATTAAAGGTAACCCATTGAGCATAGTAATTGGAGATGTAAACGGAAGGGCATAAATTGAAATTGCAAGACCTACTGTGCAACCGATAAAACCGAACAAAAATCCTTCAACTGTTTTTTTGGGACTGATTGCTGGAGCCAAAGGTTTTTTGCCAAAATTCTTACCTCCAAAATAGGCAAAGACATCACCACCCCAAATCATGAGAACTAAGCTTAAAGCGATGGCAAAACCCTGCTCGTTGGTTCCAAAATCTCTTATCAGCATCAAGCTCAAAAAGCCAAGGGGGGCATAAATTCCGGCAAAAAAAGCCGCTGTTAAATGATGAAATCCATCCGTCTTTGTATTGAACGTTTGTACAGCAACAAAGATTAAGAAAAGAGCTAATCCTATTTCGAAAGCAAACGGCAGATAGGGACTGATCATTACAAATAGCCCAAAAATTAATGGGAAAATAAAATCTGTAGGAGTTCCTGCTTTTTTAAGCAATTTGATCATTTCAAACTGGGTAAACAATCCAATAGTGATAATAATGAGATCAAATGTCCAGCTTTCGTACCACATTACTGCGATAAAAAAAATAGCTGTAGGAACAGCAAATAAGGCTCTTTTCAGAAGTTCATTCAAGAATCTTCTCCTTCTTCCTCAGCTTGGTCAAGTTCTTCTAACGCTTTTCTGGCTTCTTGTTCAAACTCAATGGGTACATATAAATATGCAAACGACATATCACCGACACTTAAACTGTATGATGAGTCTTGTTTAGAAAGAATATTAGACGGAATCTGTAAACTAGATAAATAACTTTTGGCTAGTTCTATTTCTAACTTAGTACTGCGCTCTAACACACACACCCAGTTTTCTATGTTATTTGGTTTAGGATCGTTAAACATGTTCTGCCAATTTTTTATCAGATTGATTTAATTTGAATAATAAATAAATAAGAGTAGCAGTAAAAATTGTGCTTCCAATTATCAAAAGTGGAGGTATTTCTAATGTGGTGGTCATTTGCATCTCTAAGAATTCCTTATTCATGGAACCATATATAACTTGCCCTCCGTTATTTAGCAAGTGGGCAATCATAGCGGGGATGAGACTTCTCGAGACATACGTTATATACGCAAATAATATTCCCAGCATTGAAAGAGGAATGAAATTAGATGGTTGAATATGATAAGCTCCAAAAAGTAAACCGGTAACTATTATTGCTACTATTATTCCCCAGCTTTTTTCTAGTGCTCGCAAAATATAACCTCTGAACATTACTTCTTCAAAGATAGCCGGCACAATTCCAATATGAAGAAAAGCCAAAAATACTGCGTTTTCAGTTCCAATAAATCCTTTAATAGTTTCAGTCATTGAATTCTGCATTTCAATAAACCAGCTCAGGCTTGGAAATGTCTGTACTAAAGAATCAAAAACAATATAATTTAACCATCCCAAAAAACCGTTTAACGGCATAAAAACAAAAACAAGAACTACTGTAATTACCGTAACTTTCCAAACATTATCAGAAGTTTGAAGCCGTAAAAATTGAAGATGATTCTCTGGGCTTGTATGAAGTTTGGCCATAAAATATGAAGCTAACCCAATGATCAAAAACTGACCGGTAGTATTCCCAATAAATACTTTGCTTAAGTTTTCTGTGAATACTGCTTGAACGTCACCACCTTGCCTTATCACTTCCATTAGTTCAGGAAGTAAAATTACAGCGCTGGTTATACCTCCCACCAATTGAAATAATACAAATGCTATTACAAACCAAACTAGCGCCATTGCCCCGTGGGCAAAGCCGTTTCGCTCTACCCAGGGTTCAATGGTTTGTTCGTAAAAGGTTGCTCTTTCTGTAGATGAAAATTTGTTTTGTGTCATTAAATATTTTTAGTCTTCTGAAGCAAAGATTTTCGCTCCAATCATTCCTGAGAGCAGATTTACAATGCCTATTACTAGCAAAGAAACTCCCGTCGCAATCAAAAAGGTTGACATTGAAGTCGGGTCTGGCATAAAAGATAATGCCATTTCCAGTTGTGCATCGGATAAATTCTGGGCTTCCAAATTTGCAATTTGCCAATCATATACCGCTTGATTTAAGCCCGGATCTAATAATTTTGTCCATATCAGATTAATTACTCCACTAATTACGACACCTACAACTCCGGTCAAAAATCCAATGAGTGCACCAGTACCAATTGTAAAAGTGATATTATTTTCTTTTGCATGTTGCCTGGTTGAAATAATCCCACCAATTGCTGCAACTAAACAAATTAAAATTCCAACAAGCTGACCTAGTGAGAATTGTGCACCTGCCGGCTCATTACTAATTGTCATATACTGGCTACCTATTCCCATTGCAGCCATTAACACACCGATTATAATTGCAGCTTGAGTTACTGATGGCCAATAACTCGGCGTCATTTCTTCGTTTTCCATTTCTATTCCTGAGTATTTAGTTTTTTAAAAAATTCATTGGTTAAAAGCACTGCCGCACTTAATCCAAAAATTGATCCCAACAAAAGTCGGGAGATATTTGTATTCGTCCAGAATTCAAATTGGTTACCCAAAACATCTATAAAATTTAAAATAATAGTCCCACTCAAGAATCTGAAATAAAATCTGAACTTTAATTTCTTTATTAGTCCTAATAAAGGCATAATTATTACACCGAGTAAAAAGAAACTATAAATTCCAATGCATCTGGCACATACCGCCATTTGACTTCCATTGATAGAAAATGATCGTAGTGGGTCTTGATGGCATAATAGATGAAATGCTTTAAATTGCCAGCTAATGTAAGGTATTGAGAGATGTCCGAATAACCCCGGACCTAATGCGACAATAAAAAGAGAGGCACTTATAGCAAATAAAAGAGCGTAAAGGGAACGGTTTTTAAATTGGAGCGCAATGTCCATCTTCAAATGTTTTGAGTGATCTTAGCTAAAAATTCAGCCGGTGCCCTGCGAGGTCTTCTTATCTCTGAATCCATAAAACAAAGAGTTACTTCACCAATAACATGAATTTTGTCTGATTCTGTGGTTGCTACTTCATAAAATGTTTGCAATCTAACTGCGGGTACATCAAAAACCAGCACTTTGATCTTCATTTCAACATCATAGTAAACCGGTAATTTATAATCAAGCTCAGAATGTATTACCGGAAGCATTACTCCTTCATCTTCAAGCTCACGATAGGAAAGCCCAAAACTCCGAATCATTTCAGTTCGTGCCACCTCAAAGTATTCCAGGTATCTACCATAATACACATAACCCATTTTGTCAGTTTCGCCGTAACGGCTACGTAAAGTATGTGTGTATTCGATGAGAGGTTTTTTATCAGGAAATATGATACTCACTATTTTACCACTTCAAATGCACCAATCGAAGAATATTTTTGCACCCTTTGCTCTACTAATTTAGTTGCACTGAGTTTCTTGAGTTTCTTAAGACTTTTCACAATCTGTTGTTTTACCAATTTTGCTGCTTCATCGGGATTGCGATGTGCACCACCAAGTGGTTCGGGAATTACACCGTCTATTACTTTTAACTCTAAAAGATCTTTTGCCGTCAATTTTAAAACTGATGCAGCTTGTTCCTTGTAATCCCAAGTTTTCCAGAGAATTGAAGAGCATGATTCCGGAGAAATAACTGAGTACCAAGTGTTTTCCATCATAAAAACTTCATTACCCATACCAATACCAATAGCACCACCACTTGCACCTTCACCAATCACAATAGTGACCAACGGAACTTTTAGAAGCGCCATCATCTTGAGATTCCTTGCAATAGCTTCTGCCTGGCCTCTTTCTTCTGCTTCAAGACCCGGGAAAGCACCCGGTGTATCTAAAAGTGTGATAATCGGTACTTTGAATTTTTCGGCAAGCTTCATCAATCTATATGCTTTTCTGTAGCCCTCGGGGTTTGCCATGCCGAAATTTCTGTATGTTCGGCTTGCAGTATCTCTTCCTTTTTGATGCCCAATTATCATTACTGATTGCCCATCAATTCTACCCAAACCGGCAACAATTGCTTTGTCGTCAGCGTGATATCTGTCTCCGTGTAACTCAACAAAATCATCCACAAATTTATCAATGTAATCCAGTGTATAAGGGCGATCTGGGTGACGAGCCAGTTGCACTCTTTGCCATCTTGTTAGATCAGTAAAAATCGACTTGCGAAGTTCTTCGACTTTTTTATTAAGGCTTGCTATTTCCTTTTTCAGAATTCCATCACCGACTGTAGAAAGATTTTCAAGTTCTTCGATCTTCTTTTCCAGATCAGCTATGGGTTGTTCAAAGTCAAGATATTGCATGTGTTCTCTATGTTAAAATTCTATTAAATATAACTATTCAAACTAAGAAGGTCAGGCTAAATGACGTTAAAGAGTTCTAAAAATACTCCTGAATTTTAGAGCCCATACACGCCAAATTGCTTCTCTAACAATAGCCTTTGACATTTTTGAAACTCCTTCCTGTCTTTCTTTAAAAACGATTGATACTTCTTTTAAATTAAATCCTGCTTTCCAAGCTCTAAAATGAAGCTCAATTTGAAACGCATAACCGTTAGATTTGATCCTTTTAAGGGGAACAGCTTCAATCACACTTCTTCTCAGGCACTTAAAACCTGCAGTTGTATCAAAAATAGGTAACCCTGTAATAGTTCTGGCATAGATATTAGCAGCATAAGAAAGTATCAATCGACTTAACGGCCAGTTTATTATACTAATACCTTTACAATAGCGAGAACCTATTGCCACATCACACTCATTATTATGAACTGCGTTAATTAATTTGAGTGCATCTTCGGGCCTATGTGAGAAATCGGCATCCATTTCCAGGATATATTCATAAGTATGATCTAGTGCAAATTCAAAACCACGCACATAGGCCGTTCCTAAACCAAGTTTCGATTCTCTTTCAATTAAATGTACTCTTTCGGGGTATTCCTTTTGTTTTACTTTTACGTTCTTAGCTGTACCATCAGGAGACCCGTCATCAACAACTAAAACGTCTAAAGGATATTCCAGCAGCATTAATCGATCAATCATCCTTACTATATTCGTAGCTTCATTATAAGTTGGAATGATAATAAGTGCTTTCTTCTCCATCATTGCCCCTTCCCTTTTATGATGGTAATTATTGTATTGATAAGAATTTTAGCATCCATCTTTAAAGAAATATTCTCAATATAGAAAAGATCATACTTTGTTTTCTCTCGCACTGTATCCAAAGATCCGCCATACTTCCATTTTACTTGCGCCCAACCGGTTATCCCTGGTCTTACTCGAAGTCTTCTAGTGTAAAGCGGTATTTGTTTTGTAAATTGATCTACGAAATGAGGACGTTCCGGTCGTGGACCTACTAAGCTCATATCCCCTTTTAAAACATTCCAGAATTGTGGGATTTCATCAATTCTCAACTTTCTTAACCAGTAGCCCGCTCTTGTTACTCTTGGGTCGTTCTCCTTAGCCCATATTGGTCCGGTTTCAACCTCGGCATTAATGTGCATCGTTCTAAATTTAAGAATAGTAAATTCCTTGCCATTCTTACCAACCCGAACTTGCCTGAAAATTGCCGGCCCCGGAGAATTCATTTTAATAATTATTGCTACAATTATCAGAAAGGGCATAGATAAAATCAATGCTATAATTGACACTAAAATATCCAATAATCTTTTTGCTGTTTTCTCCCAAAGGGGCATGGGTTCCGGTGAAACCTCGACCAATGGCATCCCAAAAATCTGATTTGTTTTGTTCAATCCACTTACAAGCTGATAGAAATCGGGCAATAACTTAAGTGTTACATCAGGGAAATCTATTTTAGAGATAACACTGACAAGATCTTCTCTTCTTTCAGGCTCTAGAGCAACCAGCACATCCTGAATCTGATGTTCATCAATTATAGCCCTTATGTTATCTAAATGACCTATCACTTCTTCGTTTGTAATTCCGGTCTCAGGTTCAGGCATTTGCCCATTTACTTGAATAAATCCTAAAACCTGCATACCAAGAGTTTTGTTTCTTATTAAATCATCATAGGCAGTTTTAGCTGCGTTGCCTGTTCCAATAATAACTGTTTTGTGAAGCCCCTTCCCTCTTCTTGCATAGTAACGCTGAATTGTCCGTATTAAAAAGCGGTTAAAGGAGACAAGAACTACAGTTATTCCCCAATAGAAAAGCGTAAGTGATTTTTGTTCCTTGATTGAAACAGAATCGCCTATTAATCCAATAAAAAACAAAAATAACACCCCAATAGAGGTCGCTTTAAATACTGCAATAAATTCGTCGAGGCGAGATACTAGATATAATTTTTTGTACAGTCCCATTAGAACAAAAACAAACATCCAGAACACACTTACTAATACACCGGAATGTACAAAATTCAAGTCTGCATCCTTTAATATCATATTTAATTGGTCATTATGATACCAATGGAATACAAACCAGCTTGCCAGAAGAATTAAAAAATCCAGCAAACTTGTGAAAATTACTTCGTTATATCTTTTTAAATTACCCACTGAGTAAATTTCGCTTCTTAAGTTTTAGAATTGGATAAAATACACATTTAACAACCTCCTTCATAAATAATAAGACCAAAATTATAGCTTGTACACTTTAAAAAAAGAAACTTCTTCCACTAAAGCACGATTGGGCTCATTTAAAACCGATCACGGAGTTATTGAAACTCCAATATTTATGCCCGTTGGCACACTTGGAACCGTAAAAGGTGTCTCACAGAAAGCACTTATTGAAAAAGTAAAAGCACAGATTATACTCGGCAATACCTATCATCTTTATCTTAGACCGGGTAATGAGATTATGAAACAAGCCGGAGGACTGCATAAGTTCATGAATTGGGATAGACCAATTCTTACTGACTCAGGCGGTTATCAAATTTTTTCGCTTTCTGATAACCGAAAACTTGATGAAGAAGGAGCTCATTTTAAAAGCCATATTGATGGATCTAAACATTTGTTCACAGCTGAAAATGTAGTAGATACTCAGCGAATTTTAGGTTCTGATATCATGATGCTGTTGGATGAATGTCCTCCCTATCCTAGCACTTACGAGTATGCAAAAAACTCAATGGAACTTACACATCGCTGGGCAAAACGTGGCAGAAAATACTTCCTTGAAACAGAATCTCTTTATAGACATGACCAAAATCAATTTGGGATTATTCAAGGTGGCACATATAAAGATTTACGAATCGAATCTACCAAGTTTATTAGCGAGCTGGATTTTGAAGGAATTGCAATTGGGGGGCTCAGCGTGGGTGAACCTATTTCTTTGATGTATGAAATGGCTGATCTCAATACTGATTACATCCCTAAAAATAAAGTGCGCTATTTAATGGGTGTGGGTACTCCGGGCAATTTACTCGAATGTGTAGCTCGCGGAATAGATATGTTTGATTGTGTAATGCCTACAAGAAATGCACGAAATGGCATGATATTTACCCGAAATGGAAAAGTAAATATCAGAAATGCGAGGTGGAAAGATTATCATAAACCTTTAGATGCGGACTTCCCAAGTGACATTTGCAACACCTATACCATGGCGTACATCCATCATCTTATAAAGCATAACGAAATCTTTGGCCTTGTGTTAGCTTCTGTTCACAATCTTACCTTTTATTTGTGGTTGATGGAAGAAATAAGAAGCCATATTGCAAATGATACTTTTGCAGAATGGTACCCAGAAATGGTTAAACAAGTAGAAGAAAAACTATGATCTAGAGATCGATCACACTAGACTTTCCAATTATTTTATTCTCCTTATTAAGGAAAAAGTGGAAACTGAATTTTTGATTTTTTAATGCTTCCATTATTCCCAAAGCGTTTTTATAAGAAATAGAATCAACATCAAAAATAACCCGACTTGTTTTACTTAGTTCGTTAGAAATTGAAAGAATATTTTTTGACAATGCCTCGATGTTGCTAGAAATTGACACTGTTCTAATCTCCACTCCTTTATTTTTCTTTAATATTTTGGCCAAAGTCTCAACATCACGCTCTCCAACTACAATGAATAATGTTTCCTTATCATAAAAAAGAACCTTTTCTTTTATTAACAGCATCTTGAAATAGATGATCATTAATCTTAGATAAAAGGCTATGGATATTAACCAATACGATATCTTGTTATACTTTTCCTGATAGTGCTTTTTAAAAAAATGAATTAAACCGCTATTTACTTTCTTAAGGTTTTTGATACCAAGAGATACTTCACTTTCTCCTTTGAAGTGAAGCAACTGTGCCGGAGGAAAATATTGAATATTAAACTCGGTATTTTGTACTCTGAAACAAAGGTCATCATCTTCCCCATACATAAAGAAGTCTTCGTCAAAGCCATTTAAATCTTTCAAAAGGTTGGTTCTCCAAAACATGCCCGCTCCACTGATAACCGGAACTTTAGCCACTTCTGATTGTGAAAGCCAACTTAAGTATCTTTCTCCAAAAAGCTTATTATTTGGAAAAACAGAATCCAACCCTAGTACTCTAAAAATTGCAGACTTTAAAGTAGGCACAGATCTCTTGCACTCTTTGGCAAAGGTTCCATCAGGATTTATCATTCTAAGCCCAGCGGCGCCACAATCAGAATTTAAATCCATGAATTTTTTTAACTCACTTAAACTATCTTCTTCAAGAATTGTATCAGGATTTATAATTAATGTATAAGTTCCTGATACTTGCTCTAATGCCTGATTATTTGCTTTCCCAAATCCTTTATTATTTTCGTTTTTAATAAAAATAATATCCTGATGATATCTAGACAGATATTCAATGGAATCATCTTGTGAATTATTATCAACTATGAAAATCTCAATTTTAAGATCTTTTTTCGCTTTATTTATCGAATCTAATAGTAAAGAAATATAATTCTTCACTCGGTAGTTTACGATAATGATGGAGATATCAGGTTTTTCTCCCAGCACTAAATACCTAATTTATTGAGGATAAAATCGAGCTTTCCTTTAATGCCCAAACCATAGCCAAATTTACTGGCGGTACCACGCCAAAGATGATCTATATATGAGGAAACTTCAAATTTTTTGAGTGTATAACCTTTCTCTTTAGCATCCATAAAATTATAAAGAGTAGGTTGCCCGTGATGTACAAAAGACTTTAAAGTTCGATAAATATCATTCTTTATCAGCATGTAAGGTGTTAATAAAATATCATGCCCTTCTTCTGCCTTATACCCTCGATTGTTTACTTTTGCGACCTCTCCAACTCCATAAATTTTATCATCGGATAATAAAATATCCTGCATCAATTCCAGAAAACCTGCTTTTTTTGTTTCAGTATCGCTATCTAAGAAAAAAGTAAACTCCGTATTGATATACTCTCGAATTGCTATATCCATAGCCGGTCCGTGATATACATTCGTTTCGAAGAATACAATTTCTGTGTTTCTATGTTGAGATTTCAATTTTTCAATCAAAACTTTTGATTCTCCATTATCTTTTGAACCATTATCAATCAAAAGCAATTTAATATCAGGATAGAATTTCTTAAAAGAAGCTACTGCTATTTTAAGTAAATCTGGAGTTTGGTAATTTATAATAACAGTAGTTATATCCATCAACGAACAATTATAATTTTACCAACTCCTTTCGAGCTTCCTTCACTATCTACTGCTACTATAAAATAGACACCTGAGCCCAGCTTAGCTCCGCTGTAATCTCTGGCATCCCAAGTTACACGGCCTCCTATAGTTTCAAATCTATTAACAACGGTTCCATCAGCACCCAAAACTTTAATGGTAGATTCATCACTTAAACCCTCAATATAAATTTGATTATTTTTTTCGTAACTAAATGGGTTAGGAAAAACTTTAAGCTCATCCATTTTGCTAACCGCTCTTTGAGGGACATCCTGATAGCTGATCAATCCAACATCTGTAGCAATATATACTTCTCCGGTTACATCATTAATAGCGATGGATATTATATTATTTGAAAATAGAGGACTGTTTGCCTCAGTGAAGCGCTTTAAAATTTTGCTACCTTCAGGATTTAATACCCAAATTCCTTGATTTGAACTTCCAACCCATTTTTCATTAGCAGTATTTACAGCCATTACACTTACATTTATATCTCTAAGTAAAAACCTAGAAACCGCAGATGTATCCTCATTTATCAACCATTGAGCCGTTCTCTCCTGTACGGATCCATCAACTATCAATTCAGGAAAAATAAACTTAGCAATCCCTCTTTCAGTTCCAATCCATACTTCCCCATTTTTATCTTGAATAATAGCATTAACCTTGTTATCGGGAAGATTGCCATTAGTTGATCCTGTTTGAAGTTTTACACCTACATCATCATTCTCGTCTGAAGAATCTTTAGTGTCAAGAATTAATAAACCAGTACCGCTTGCCGATTGGTTTTGCAATGGAATCCATTTTAGGTCGAAAGAATCAATGAATAGTCCCTCATAAAGATCAGAGCTACTTACATAATTGCTTTCATTAAATGCCTGCCAGTCTTCATCTCCGGGTGATTGTCTATATAACGGAATCTCCGCAAATCTACTCACCGTCCAAATATCTCCGTTAGAATCTTCTTGCAAACCAATCATTACCGGGTAATCTAAAGCGGCACCAGACCACCCACGTATTGTGGTATTTGTTTCGTCAAACACTACTACTTCTTCAGTTTCTTTACTAAATCGAGAAATACCCCTACCCCAACTGCCAAAATAGTAATATTGTTCAGTAACTAAGCTTGTAAATGCTTGTTGATACCGTTTTGTATTTAATTCTTCTTCAGTATATGCATTAATGCTTTTCCAAACGTTACCATTATAAATGTAGTAACCTTTTCCTCTATCAATGTTTCCATTTCCGGAAGATTTCTGTGATGATGAAGAGATCAAAGTACCATTATCAAAATTTAACCCTTGAAAGAAATTCTGGTATGGGCCAATCGGTACTATAAAATTTGTACCTGAATTTGTTTCATTAACTAGTCCAAATCCATTATTTAGCGTTCCAAATATTGTTCTACCATTAGCTGAGCTATTTACTGATGTGGCAATCTTGTTTGATATAAATTGTACACTTACGCTCGAGTTTTCTTCTATAAACACATTTCTTTCTGCTAAAGCAATAGATTTTGAACCTTGTTGGATATATTCAAGAATTAGATTATTGGTAAAAGTGTTGTTTATAACCCAACTATCATTTTCCAACTTATAGTTCTCACTTGTAGAAGTTGCAACTATACTATCATTAAAATAGCCTAAGCTTTGAATACTTCCTTCACCTAATCCTGAAGTTTCATCATAGTTTTGCCAATCTGATTCGGCGTAATTACCATCTAACTCAGAAAAAGATATTCCTTGTTCGGTTGCTACATACAATTCACTGCCAATTATTGCTAGATCATTTATACCCGTACCAATATCAAAATCACCTAGTTTCAAGTAAGAGTTTCTTACTAGTAAAGAATTAATATCATATTCAACAATTCCAAAATCAGTACCTACAAATAGCAAATCATCAGATACGAGAAGCTTATTGATACTCTTAGAAGAAAAAACTGTATTCCTGTTTATATCCTCTATCTGTTGAATTTCATGATTTTCAACATTAATCTTGTCAATCATTCCATCTATATATCCAACAAAAATTGAATTTGACATCTGGTCATACTCTATTGATGTACTGCTAAGCCGACTTAAGCCTTCAACAATAGTCAGAGTTTTAATAAGAGTTGAATCTTCAAAAATTGCAATTCCTCCTTCCGTTGAAATCCATATTCTCTCATCCGCATCTTGCACTATTCCAATAATTGACCGGAATGAAGTGTGAGCCTTCCAATCTAGTATTCCTTGTGAATAAACAGAATTAGAGAACATAAAAGTAAAAAGAATAAGTAAATACTTCATATAAGTGGGTTATTTGGTGTGCAACGTATATCTCTTAAATATAATGTACAAACAAAAAAACCTCATCTCTAGGGGAGATGAGGTTTAGGGTAAAAAAAAGAAGGCGATGACCTACTCTACCACGTGTGCAGTACCATCGGCGCTGCAGGG
>CAXBHO010000070.1:0-20562 GCA_963975485.1 uncultured Balneola sp.
ACAGAACAGCGAGAGAGTGAAGAAATATTTTAACCACCAAGAAATCAATTATGCATCTTGATAAAATCTCGTTTAATAGCCGTCAGGTTAATAAGCTAGCCTTCCCTGATCTATATTGACTTGAATTTCTTCTTCTAAACCACCACTGATTTTGACGGAAGCTACTCCATCAGAAGATTCCAGGTTTTTCTTTAATATCTCATCAGAAATAATTCTGAGTTGCTTTAATCTGGAAATAGCGGCCGAATTATTCAGATCATCTTGTTGATCTGAAAAAGAAGCAACATCAATTTTAGCATCAGAACTGTTTCCTTTTTGATTGTCTTCGTTACTGTAGTACAAAGCATATCTGATAATTGGATCCAAAGTTGGATCGAAGCGAAGAGTAACAGGTTTTTTAGCTTGTAGAGGTAATTGAATGGCATCCAATTTTGCAATTACATCCAAATTAGCGATATCCATATTTGTTCCCCATGCAAATTCAAGAACAACATCAGATTGGCCGGCACGGGAAATTGAGCGAACTAGTTTTACGCCCTTAACAACTCCAACAGCTTCTTCAATCGGTTTAGATATTAGGTTTTCAACCTCAATAGGTGCAGCGCCTTCAAATTCGGTACGAACGGTGAGGGTTGGATAACTTAGGTTTGGAAGTAGGTTTACATTTAAGCGAGAAAGCGAAACGATTCCAAATAACAGAATCGCCACAGTAAACATTGAAATGGTAACTTTCCGCTTAATTGAGAAGTCAATGAGTTTCATATCAGTTATCCTTTTAGCTGCGAACTACATTAACTTTTGCACTGTCTTTCAAACTTCCTTGTCCTGTTGTTACAACAACTTCTCCATCTTCAAGCCCTTCTAACACTTCAATATTTCTTCCATTTACATATCCGGTTTTGATGATTTTTTTATATGCCAGAGAATCCCTGACTATAAAGACGGTTTGCGTTTCATCTTCAGACATAACGGCTGCTTTCGGAATCATTTTAGTACTAAGTCGTGTATCATAAACGATCTTAACTCTTCCGAACATGCCCGGTTTTAGTTTGTCACTCTTCTCATCTATTATTACTGTTACTTTAAATGTTCCGGTCGCAGGATCAACAATTGGGCTTATTCTTTCAACATGGGCTTTAAAAGATTTGCCGGGCAAAGCATCCACTTTAATTTCTGCCGGCTGGTTTTTATTAATTTTTGCCATCTCATGTTCAGGTACATATAAAATAGCTTGCAAAGGATCAAAATCTGTAACTCTATACACATTTTGATCTGTACCGATCATATTGCCTTTTCTGATTAGCCTTTCAGATATTACTCCACTAATTGGAGATTTAATGGATGTATTCTCATGATTTAGTTTGGCCAATTCATAAGCAGACTTTTGCGCTTCGTATTCAAACTGTTTATTCTGATACTCTTCTACAGAGATAACTTGTTTATCGTATAGTTCTTTACTTCTTTTAAAGTCGTTATATAGGCGATCCATGTTAGATTTAGCACGTTCAGCCTCAATTCTATATTGGTCGTCTTCAATTTTAGCTATTACCTGACCTGCTTTTACAAAATCTCCTTCTTCTACCAAAACTTCGTTTATAATACCACGAACTTTAGCAACAATGAGAGCCTCTTGCTCAGCTTCAAGAGTTGCCGTATTAGAATAGTATGCTGAAATATCGCCACGGGTTACGGTTGTTGCTTCAACAGGAATAACTACAATTTCTTCATTGTTATCTTCTTTATTATTATTGCCTTCGTTTCCGCAAGCTGATAAGGTTAAAAGAAATGCTGCGGATAAATAGCCGAATTGTTTAATTTTCATAATAATAATAAAAACGTTTGATTGAGTTTCAAATGCTTACACGACTGTGATTAAGAGATGTTACGGTGCAAACAAATAAATGATCTTCGTTTTCCTTTCAATCCATTATAAATAACACCTATTATCACAAAAGAAGAACCTTCCGTCGGCCGAGTCTGTTGCACAACTCAAGCCGAGCTTGGTAGCGGTTCTGCGAAAAACAGACGTGTGTTTACGTTCTGTTATATTTTTTAAGATATATATTATTAACTATTTACTAGGCAAATAATAACGAATTTGTATCTTTCTCCATGCAAGGAATTAAACCACGTACTCCCAAACTTTTTTACCAGTTCACCCTCAGTGACCTCGTTCCCGCCATCATCTGGGTGTTGAGGAGATCCGGGCCGATTTCAACTACAATACGGTCTCCACGATTGACCGCTGCCAGGGAAGAACATTACCGCCTTTATGCAAAATCCATCGGGATATAAGCATGTGTTGCTGGCCAGTGTCTCCTTTAATCTCAAGAAATGGCTTCGTTATGGCGCTCCAAAGCCACTTCGTAAGGCTACACGTGTAGCTAAAGAGCTGTAGGAGACTTTTTTTGCGGTATGATTCGGGAAAAATTCTGTTACACGCACCGACACACAGATTTACCCCGATGCTCGTCCCCTAATTGTCCGCCATGACAGCCCCGAATTGTGAATGCTGCCGGAATTTTAACGTTGTAGTTGTGCAACAGGCTTGCCTGGCGGAACAAACCGAACCTGCCGGCTTCTACGATACCTATCTCTTCTGAAATCGATAGTATTTCTAACTTCTGGTCTAAGGTCTATTTCGTGTATTTCATATCTCAAATGTATTAGTTTTGAAATTTAAAATATCACTCCGAACTATTAAGGGGCTAAAGTAGTAAGTATGATTTACTAAAATCACATCTAATCTTATCTACTTTTATTGAGGGAGATGAAGCAATGTGGTTTATCGAAAACCTTGATGCGATGTTAGATAGTCCAGAAATCAGCAAGATCTGTTCAATCACAAAAAAAGTTGTAGAGGAATTGGTTAAATCAGAATTTCACTTAATTTCAGGCTTAGTCCAAAACTGTGAGACAGGAGCTTGGAGCAAATATTAATCGCACCATAACATCTTTAAAAAGACATTTTTAAAAGCACCTTCTTACCCCACTTCAAAGCCCCAATCCCGGTTTATCATTCGGGTATAAAAATCCTTTTTCCAGATGGAATAATCCTTTGAAAGGATCTTTTTCAAAATCTAAATGGCTGTCCAAATCGGCGAATTCAATATTCGGTCGGCTGAGCCCAAAATGCAATCCCATTGAAATTCCAAGACGGCATTCATCCAAACAACCAACCATTACTTCATTACCGGCAGCTTTTGCAACCGAATTAATATGCATGCCTTCCAAGATTCCACCAACTTTCATAAGCTTAATGTTGATCATGTCTGAAGAATCATTTTTCGTAAGGCGATGAGCATCATCCAAAGTTTTTAAACTTTCATCTGCCATAACCGGGTGACTTATTTTGGAGATCAGTTTTTCCAGTAAATGTTCATCATCAATACTGAGTGGTTGCTCAAAAATCTCAATACCAATCTCTTTCGTCTTTTTATAAAACTCAATGCTTTGTTTCACTGAGTAACCCTGATTTCCATCAAACCGTAGTATCACTTTAGGGTATTTTTCGCGAATTAATCGAAGTTTCTCAATATCTTCTTCCACATCTAAGCCACCTTTTATTTTCAAAATGAAGAAACCATCCTCAATAAATTGAGAAGCTTTTTTTAGTGTTTCATTAATTGAAAGAATGCCTATGGTCACACTTGTTGGAATTGAATCTCGAAATCCACCTAGCAATTGATAAAGAGGAACGCCCGCTTTTTTTGCCATCACATCAAAAAGAGCAGCATCAGTCATCGCCAATGCAGAAGATTGAACTTTCGTGGAATCTCTCAATTCATTTAGAATTCTTGCGTAATTAAAGGGATTGCTTCCATTTAAGGCTGGAATAATGTGATCTCGAATCACTTTTTCTAAAGAATCAGGATTCTCTTTGGTAATGGTGATATCAGGTGCTGCGCAACCGAATCCCGTTATTCCTGAATCAGTTTCGACTTTTAATATAAAATTAGTCGCTTCAGAAATGGTTTCATAAGCGATGGTATATGGTTCAGTAAGTTCAAGGTTGTATCGTTCAAATGAAATATCTGTGATTTTCATTATTTGGTGATTTTCTCTTTTAATACTGAAATTAATCCTTCAGCTCCGTTTGCCAAAACATCGAAACAAGGAAGTCCCGTTTCAGCCGTAATCATTTTACAGGCAGGTTCAATTTCTTCGGGTTTTAGTCCCTCATGATTTAATGTAATTGCAATTACTTCTTTTCCGGAAACTACTTTAATGGCATTGATCTGCTCAGCCAAGGAATGAAGTTTATATCCGGGAAAGCCATCATATTCTAAACGGGTAGGAGCGTGTTGAAGAATCACAAAATCCGGTCTTCCGGCAGCCAGAATTTCAAATCCACCTGGATAGGCGGGATTCATCAAACTTCCTTGACCTTCAATTACTACAACATCAGGATCGGTTTCCTTCCAGGCACTTACAACAGCATGTTCAATTTCGCCGGAAACAAAGTCATTGATGCAACTGTCCATAATCATTGAATATTTAGCGCCTTGCATCCAGCCTGTTTGGCCGGTTCCAATCATTTCAG
This sequence comes from uncultured Balneola sp., assembly GCA_963975485.1. Taxonomy (GTDB): domain Bacteria; phylum Bacteroidota; class Rhodothermia; order Balneolales; family Balneolaceae; genus Balneola. Next base: position 4,544 of record CAXBHO010000070.1, read on the forward strand.
CTTTGTATCCATTCTTTTGAAATCCATGTACAACCAACCACGCAGTTGTTCTTTTTCCAATAGCTGAATCTGTTCCAAGCACTGCAAGTTTTAAACAATCTACTTTTTCAATTTCTCCGGTAAAGAAATGTAACTTATCTCGGTCAGGAGTTTTTCGAACGTCTCGAATTCTACAATTATTCTTTTCTGCAAGAGCTACTAACTCAGGATCATTGGTTAAAAAATCATGCAACCCTGAATCTACATTTAATCCTTTTTCTAATGCTAAAGCGATCTCTTTTTTTGCTTCTTTAGGAAGACGGCCACCATCAGGAGCAAGACCAACCACAAAGGTTGTTATTTCAATTTCTTGTTCAGTAAATGATTTATAAGCAGTGCTAAAATCGGAGAAAATCTTAATTCCATTCGGGCGGTTGTCAAGAACTTCACCGGCATCTTTACCTGCATATCTTTCATCGATTATAGCAAGAATATTGTAGCGTTCAGTAAAACGAACAAGCCCGTGAGATGTCTTGCCTTCAGGAGTATTAAACATACCTTGACAAAATACGATTGCGTTACCGTCGATGGATTTTTTGGTATTCATAGATGCTAAAATGTCGGTTAAAATTGATTAAGACAGAACCAAAGTTACACCTTTTTCCGGTGATGTAAGTAATTCTTGGAGACAGAATTAAAATTAATTTTTCGCCGTCAAAACAGCCACATACCGATCAGATTCTAACGGCTCTGACTCATTTAAATTTAAAAGACCAATGAGCCCCGCGGTAGAAGCCGGAAGAATATTTTTGCCTTCATTTTGCTTTAAGTAAGTGCTCATTTTCTTCATATTCTTATCACTGATATTGAACGCATAACCCTCTGATTCTCTAATTGAGGCAAGAGCTTCATCCCCATCAAAACTATGCCAGTTTATAAGCGGTTCGTTCACCAAGGTTTCTTTGATTTTTCTAGGATCAAGGTCTTCGCAAAACTCTAAATTCTTATTGAAGGAATAAACGATCGGATTTTTTAACGTAGAAGAAGCAGCAATAAATTTCGGAATTCGTGAAGTTTTCCCTCTTTTTTGAAGCGACACAAACCCACGATGAATTCCTGCCAGTAAAGTTCCGTTGGAAACCGGAACGGCACAAATTTTAGGTGCATCCCGCAGTTGGTCATAGATCTCAAAAGCAATCTGTGAGTAGGCGATTATTTGAAGACTTTTATTCTCTCCACCGGGATTGGCGTCATAACTTTCTTGCTCTAAAGCAATTTCACTGCTTTTAGTTACCGCATCTTCATAACTTCCGGGTAACCGAAAAATAGAAGAGCCCAAACTTTCCATTTCTATAAGTCGATCGGTGTGATATCCTTCGGGGATATAGATATTACATTTTAACCCGGCTAAGTTGGCTGCTAAGGCTACAGAAGCTCCATAATTTCCGCAGGTTGCAAGGGTAATTGTATCAAAATCACGGCGTAAAGCATCATAAACCTGAGCAAATCCGATTCGGTCTTTTTGAGTTCCCGTAGGATTGTCACCTTCAAACTTTAAGAATAACTGACGAAAATCATAATCTCTTTCAATATTTCTGGAACGACTCAGGCTCGTATCACCCACTTCAAGGTTAATAATATCTTCAAAAGCGATAAGCCTGTCACTTAAGGAATTAGAAGAATCTCGTGCAATTTCACTAAGGGCTCGAGCTTCTTTTGAGACTTTATTTTCAGATGTCTTAGATAGATCACGAAGATTCATTATTGGCTGCTTACAAAGGAGTTAATTATCAAATTATGATATAGTACTTACTTTTAATCAGATAGAAAAACATTCAAAAATTTTAGGGTAATATTCAAGAATGTGTGTTGGATGTTCAATCTTCAAAGTTCTATCTTCATTCCTTATGAGAAAACTCACCAAATCTGAACGAGTAGTTATTGAACGATTGATCTTTCCGGAATCTTTTGATGTGATTATGGAAGAAACAGAAATGCAATATGGAGAGCTTCGTGACGATCTCATGAACTTAGTAAACTACCGCTTAGTAGAAGTAGTAAATATGGATGGAAATAGAGGCAGTAAAATGTCTTTTTTTGATAGTGATAATATTAAAGATTTTTCCTTTCGGGCTACTAAAATCGGACTTAAAAGCTTAAATCAATCTGCTGTATGAAATTTGAAGCACGTATATCTGAAGAACCTGTAGAAGTTGAAATTTCTGAAAAAGAACACACGTTTAAATCAGGAAAACTGGAAGGCTCTTATGAGTTTATAACTCAAAATGGAAGAAAACTTCTGCGTATTGGAACAAAACTCTATAAAATTGATAATGTAAGTTACGACGGTTCAGACATTGAGTTTTCAATAAATGGAAATTGGTTTACTGTTTCAGTAAAAGACGAACAGGAATTATTGCTCGACAGACTTGGCTTTAAAACCGGAAATGCTGTTGCCGAAGGGGCTCTAAAATCACCGATGCCCGGCAAGATTTTGGACATTTTGGTTTCCGAAGGCGATGAAGTTACAAAAGGTCAACCGGTTGTTATCCTGGAAGCAATGAAAATGGAAAACGAGTTGAAAGCTGCTATAGATGGAACAGTTTCATCAATTTCTGTGGAAGTTGGACAATCATTAGAAAAAAATTCACCTATACTGGAGATCGAGAACATTGGATAAATTTATTATTGAAGGCGGTACACCGCTAAAAGGAACCATTCAGATCAGCGGTTCAAAAAATGCAGCACTTCCGATTATAGCCGCTTCCTTACTGGGCGATTCAGAAACGACTATTACTAATATTCCGCAGCTAAAAGATATTTATACATTCAACAATGTTCTAAGAGTGGTTGGTGCAAAAGTTGATTTTCAGGACAAAAAAAACACCTTAATTATTGACCCTACCAATGTTTCTCATCTGGAAGCTCCCTACGATCTTGTAAGAAAAATGAGAGCTTCATTTTATATGCTGGGAGCTTTAGTTGGTAAACATGGTCATGCAAAAGTATCTCTTCCCGGTGGTTGTGCCTGGGGACCAAGACCGGTTGATCTTCATTTGAAAGGAATGGAAGCAATGGGGATTGATATCGATTTGGATAAAGGATATGTGATCGCAAAAGCTGATAAAAATCTAAAGAAATCTAGTTTTAAACTTCAGCCAAGCAGTGTAGGGGCTACGGTAAATTTATTATTGGCGGCGGTTCTTAGATCTGAAGAGTTTACTATCGAAAATGCGGCCAAAGAACCTGATGTTGTACAATTATGCAATGTATTGGTAAAAATGGGAGCAGATATTTCGGGAATCGGGACTGATCGAATTATCGTTCGAGGTGTTGAGTCTCTGAAAGGAGTTGAAATCTCTAATGATCCGGACAGAATTGAAGCAGGCACGTTTATGATTGCCGGAGTTCTTCATCCGGCATCTGAGCTAACCCTTGAAGGGTGCAATGTTGATCAGTTAGGAAATCTACCTGAGTTGCTTTCAAAAACGGGCGCACATGTCGAAATAGATGGATCCACGGTTAAAGTGAAAGCTCCAAAAGAGCTGGAACCGGTTTCTATTGCCACTGAAGTTTATCCCGGATTTCCAACCGACATGCAAGCGCAGTGGGCAACTATGTTAACCCAGGCAAATGGAGTTTCCACGGTTACAGATACCGTTTATTACGACCGATTCAGCTATGTCCCTGAACTAACCAGATTAGGTGCAGATATGCGCTTGGAAAAAAATACGGTTACTATATTTGGAAAAACGGAACTCGAAGGAGCTTCTGTAATGAGTACAGATTTAAGAGCAAGCGTAAGTTTAGTTCTTGCTGCAATGGTAGCTGAGAATAAAACTGAGGTTCTTAGAATATATCATCTGGATCGCGGCTATGAGAATCTGGAGCATAAATTAAATGCGGTTGGTGCGAAGATTAAAAGAGTGGATGAATGATTTTTTTGATGAAGAGAAGATTGAGAGGAGAAAGGAGAGAGTTGATAGGAGATTGGTTTTTTGGTGATAATCTTTTTCACAAGAAGGACATTTATGTCTGTTTTAGGCGTGTTTTTGAGAAGTGAAAAGTGAAAAGATAAAATCGAGAGAGGTCGAAGTGTAGGGCTGGAAAAATTACTAAGCTCAACTATTATTTGTGTAGCTCAAAAAGGAGATAGCATTAACGCCTGAATTTGTATCGACCAGTTTTATCAACATGATTTACGTTACCTATGACAAGCTAATACTTGATTACCCACACAAGTCAACATAGACACGAAAAGTAGCATTATAAAAACTTAATTTCGGAAACTTTTTTCATAAAATTCAGTTAATACATTGAATCACAAATAATTAAAGAATCAATGAAAAAAATAATTTTACTAACTACATTTTTAATTACAGCTTTAGTAACCACAAATTCTATTAAGGCTCAAGACGGTTTTTTCTCCAATGCAAAACCGCTCGAAAAAGGAGTAGGTTCTATTGGATTACAACCGGTTTTTCTAACAGCTCAGGATGATTTTATGTTCATTGTTAGAGGTGGATACGGAATTACAAATACGGTAACCGGTCATCTTAAGTTAGGGCTGTTTGAAGATGAAACTTATTTTGGCGGACATTTTGAAACTGCTCTTAATGGTAGCTCAGAAAGTGCAGTTGATGTAGCTGCACTAACAGGCTTATATACCTATGGAGATCTTGGATTGAAACTAGGGCTTAATTTAAGTACAGATTTTGACCCTGTAAGCATTTATACGGGCATTAACTATCAGCCGTTATTTGCTGATGAAACCATCCATTCCGTATTGATACCCATTGGCTTTGATCTGCATTTAGATAACAATATTGATCTTATTTTGGAAGGGAATATTCCTGCAAATAATGATGCAGATTATTTGCAATCGATCACATTTGGTGTCAGAGTTTACCTTAAGTAAACAGTACTGAATAGAATAACATTAAATTCTAAAAGCCTGTGCGTTTATTCGCTCAGGCTTTTCATTTGCTCAAGAGTTATATGGTTCTCGTAGAACGCTTTTCCCACAACAACGGCATCAATATCAGCATTACTTAACTGAATGAGATCTTGCTGATTAGAAACCCCACCGGAAGCAATAAGAGTAATTTCAGGAAAAGCTTTTTTTAATGAATTATAGAGCTCAAAATTTGGGCCTGATAAGGTGCCATCTTTTGAAATATCGGTACAAAGAACTTCTTTAAGTCCGTGTTTTATCATTCGTGCAAGAAAAGTAAAAGTATCTTCTTCAGTAGTTTTTAACCAGCCCGAATAAGCAATCTTGCCGTCTTTAAGATCCATTCCAAGAATCATTTGGTCAGGAAATTTTTTTAAAGATTTGATCCAATCTTTTTCATTTTTAATTGCCATGGAACTGCATATAATTTTAGATAGACCTGCATTTAGAAGTAATTCTACATCTTCAAAAGTTCGTATTCCTCCTCCGGTTTGTACTGATATTCCTAATGCATCAATAATGGATTGAATATGAGGAAGGTTTACAAATTTACCTTCCCTGGCTCCGTTCAAGTCAACAATATGGATGTGATTAAACCCGGCTTTTTTAAACTTTTTTGCGGTGTTTACAGGATCTGTATCGTAAACAGTTGCTTCTTCGTATTTACCTTTATGGAGGCGAATAACTTGACCATCTAAAAGGTCAATAGCGGGAATTACTTTCATTCAGTTATGATGCGAGTTACTTTTTGTTTGGAATACACCAAATCTAAGAAATTCTGTAATACTTTAGATCCAACATTACCGGATTTTTCGGGATGAAATTGAACGCCCATGAAATTATCCTTCACAACTGCAGCGCTAAATGGATTGATATAATCACAGGATGCAATAGTGTAATCTGTTACAGGAGCATAATAACTATGCACAAAATAAAGATGTTTTTCGTCTTCAAGCCCATGAATCAGGTGATGATTTTTTAGCTTTTGAACGGTATTCCATCCCATGTGTGGAACTTTTTGTGTATCTGATTCAAACTTTTTCATATTACCGGGAATAATTCCTAAGCCTTTAGTATCACCTTCACTTGATCCTTCGTAAAGAAGTTGCATCCCTACACAAATTCCTAAAACGGGTTTTCGAGTATTCTTAAGCCACTCGTCAATACCAAGTTCTTGAAGCGATTGCATGGCAGCTTGAGCATGTCCGACACCGGGGAAAATCACAGCACGTGCACTTTCAAGTTCTTGAGGTGATTCTGCAAAAAAATAATGTGCTCCCAAACGGTCTAGCGCATTCGAAACTGAAGCAATGTTTCCTGCTTTATACTTGATAATAGCAATCATATACTAAAGGGAGCCTTTTGAACTCGGTATTTGATTTTTAATACGCCCGTTTTGTTCTATAGCCGTCTTCAAAGTCCGAGCGAAACCTTTAAAGCATGCTTCAATTTTGTGGTGATCATTATCACCTTTGCATGTAACATGAAGAGTCGCTTTCAAGTTCATTGCTAAGCTGTAAAAAAAATGTTCCAGCATTTCCGTTGGGAAATCACCTACATATTCACGTTTTAACGGTACATCAAATACCAGATAAGGTCGTCCAGAAAGGTCAATTGCTATTGTTGATTGCGCTTCATCCATCGGTAAAACAAAACTGTAGCGTTCTATTCCTTTTTTATCTCCGAGTGCTTTGGTGATTGCTTCGCCAAGTGCTATTGCCACATCTTCAATAGTGTGGTGTTCGTCAATTTCAAGATCGCCTTTACAGTAAATATCCAGATCAACAAGACCATGGCGTGCAATCTGTTCTAGCATGTGGTCAAAGAATTTTAATCCAGTATTAATAGTAGATTTTCCTGTCCCGTCCAGATTCAAATCAACATTAATTTTTGTTTCTTTTGTTTCTCTGCTAACCGATGCAGTTCTATTTGGAGAAACCAATGAAGGTGCAATAACTGACCATTCAGATGAGCGAGCTATTTCATCATCAGCTTTATTTTGAAGCACCAATTCATTGTTCTCTAAACGGATTGAAAAATCTATCACTTCAGAATTGTTAAAACTAATTCCTTCCTGTTCAAGAATAAGATGTTGTTCGTTAGTCAATAAATCTCCATTCAACGTTAACACGAAACCTGCATGTTGAATGCTTTTTAAAGCTGAAATACTGAATTCACGAACTAGGAACTCTTTTTTGGAAGGTAAAAGGGTAGTACTTTCAATGGATACAGTCATAAAATGTTACTTAATTGTGAAGTTTGGAACACAGTTTTTGGCTAAAATCATTCAACTACTAACTAATTGTGTTGAACTATGAATTCAAAGTTAAATATACTGGTATGGGTGTTGCGGATTGTGGCCGCCGGAATTTTATTGCAAACTTTATTTTTTAAATTTACCGGAGCTCCGGGAAGCATATACATTTTTGAAACGGTAGGCTTGGAGCCTTTTGGAAGATATGCATCAGGTGTAACTGAATTGATCGCCGTAATTTTATTGCTAATACCCAAATTTAACTGGTTAGGTGCAATATTAGCACTTGGTGTTATGAGTGGAGCCATAATAAGCCACTTAACCGTTTTGGGGATAGAAGTACAAGGAGATGGAGGAGCGCTATTTATAATGGCAATCATTGTTTTTATAAGTTCTGCAATACTACTATTCTTAGATAGGACTGCTATTCCAGTTTTGGGAAAAAAGTTTGAAAAAGAATAAAAGTCCCCTCTTGCTCCAAAGGCATTCCTTCGGAAAGAGGGGATTTTCCCAAAGGGATGCCTTCGGCAAGGGTGTGTTAAATCTGTCCTCAGAATATATCATGACTTTGAAAGAATCTCTCGAAGGGCTTCCAAAAAACGATCGTTTTCCTGTGCAGTTCCAATAGTAAGACGTAGACAGTTTTCGCAACGTGGTTCATTACCTCGATAACGAATAATAACCCCGGCTTGAGCAAGTTTTTTGTACACTTCCAGTGCATTTTCAACTCTGAAAAGCAGGAAGTTGGCATCAGAAGGAAAGACTTTTACAATCTGGTCTAAACCTTCCAAAGCAGATAGTACTCTTTGTTTTTCAGTGTTAATATGTTGGATATTTTTTTGAACTTTTTCAATTTCATCAAAAGCTTTTAAAGCTACGCTTGAAGTGAGTTTATTGACATTGTACGGTGCTTTCACTTTCAGCATATAGCTGATAACTACAGGATCAGCAATGGCAATTCCCAAACGAATTCCGGCTAACCCAAATGCCTTTGACAGCGTTTGTAACACCACAAGATTAGGGTAATTCTTCACTTCCTCAGCAAAACTATCTTGCTCAGAAAAATCAATGTAAGCTTCATCTACAACTACTAAACCGTCAAAGTTCTGTATTAGATCTATGATGTCATTGCGGTCAATATTGTTTGCTGTAGGATTGTTAGGCGAACAGACAAAAATCAACTTGGTGAAATCTGTAACTTTATTTAGAATCTTATCTGTTTGAAGTTGAAAGTCTTCAGTTAATAATATCTCATCAATCCTGACATTGTTAATGTTCGCTGAAACCTTATACATCCCATAAGTAGGAGGATTTATAATGATTTTGTCTTTTCCCGGTGAGCAAAAGATCCTGAATAATAAATCAATGGCCTCATCACTTCCCACACCCACAAAAACATTTTGTTGATCAACTTTCCTGAAGTCTGCGATTTTAGATCGAAGTTTTTCCTGATAAGGCATTGGATATCGGTTCAATTCAAGATCATTTTCAACCGGAGAACCAAAACTATTTTCATTAGCATCTAACAAAATACCGGTATTAAAATCATCTCTGGCTGAACGATAAGGTTTCAGGCCTCTGATATTATTCCTTACGAGGTTTTCTAAATTGAATTTCTTGTTCATGAGAGAGACTTAACGATTTTGTCATTTCGATTAATCAAGCGAAAGCATGAGATTGAGAAATCTAAAATTCTTAAAAGGTAATAATGCATTTTTAGATATCTCTCCGCCAGCTGGCGGATCGATATGACAGGTTTTGTGTAATTAAACTTAATCTGTAACTTTTTATAAAATCAATCTTCATCACCCTCCACTTCTTTCAATCTAATACTAACCGCATTTTTATGAGCTTGTAATCCCTCAACATCAGCAAGAATCGCGACCGTTTTCCCAATATTTTTTAGACCTTCTTTGGTTAAACTTTGCATAGTGATAGATTTTTGATACGAACTTAAATTCACTCCGCTATACATTTTGGCATATCCATAAGTTGGCAAAGTGTGGTTTGTACCGGAGGCGTAGTCACCCACACTTTCCGGTGTTAAATTACCAAAGAATACCGAACCGGCATTGCTGATTTTATCCTTAAAGTCTTCCGCATCTTTAACATTAACAATTAAGTGCTCAGGAGCATATTCATTGGAGAAAGTAAAAGCTTCTTCCAAAGAAGTGACTTCAATGATATAGCTTTGTTCTAATGCTTTTTTGGCAATTTCCTTTCTGGGAAGTGCACTAAGTTGTGATTCTAACTCTTCATCAAGAGTATCAAAATCAAAATCTGAAGTTGCAATTAAAACTACTTGGCTATCTTTTCCATGCTCCGCTTGTGAAAGCAGATCTGCAGCTACAAATGCCGGATTAGCTTGTTTATCAGCAATAACTAATAATTCAGAAGGTCCGGCCGGCATATCGATACTAATTTGAGCATCACTATTTTGCAACAACATTTTAGCTGCAGTTACATACTGATTTCCGGGCCCAAGTATTTTATCTACTTTTGGAACGGTTTCCGTACCAAGAGCCAAAGCTGCAACAGCCTGAGCTCCACCGGCTTTTAAAATAAAATGTACTTTTGCTTTCTGAGCGATATAAACAATTTCAGGAGCAATATTTCCATCTTTTTGAGGAGGTGTTGCCAGAACTATTTGTTCACATCCTGCGATCATTGCGGGGACAGCGAGCATCATTGCAGAAGAAGGCAACACCGCAGTTCCTCCGGGAACATAAAGGCCAACTTTTTGAATTGCTTTTGTTACACGTGAACACTTAACACCAGGCATCGTCTCCACATCAAGCTTCATAGTTCTTTGTGCACGATGGAACCTGAAGATATTATCGAAAGCAATATCTATAGCTGATTTTACTTCTTCATCCAGGTTGATTTCAACCTTGCTTGGGTCGATTAAAACTGTATCTAAATCGACACCGTCAAACTTTTTTGTATAAGATCGCAATGCTTTATCTCCATCAACTGCAATATCATCTATAATTGGCTGCACGATTTTGAATATAGAGTTGAAATCTATTTTCGGGCGTCTAGTCAAGCTCCTGATTTGATCATTTGTTAGGTTTTTATATTGATAAGTTTTCATTTTAATGCTCAATTATTTTTGGATATTGAGTTTTGAGTATTGGAATTTGATTAGAGGATCATACTTTCAATCGGCAACATCACAATATCAGTAGCGCCGGCATTTTTGAGTTCTTCCATTACCGTCCAGAATTGGGCGATCGGGATCACCGTATGAATGGCAACCATATCACTTTCTGCCAAAGGTACTATAGTAGGACTTTTCATAGAAGGAATGATTGATTTCACTTTTTCGATGGAATCTGACGGAGCATTCATCATAATATACCTGCTCTGTTTTGCCTGCTGATAACCATCAATTCGTACTAAAAATTTCTCGATCAGTACTTTTTTTCCTTCAGAAAGCTCTTGATTGGTTTGTATCAACTCGGTTTCAGATTCCATGATTGTAATCAGTTCGTCCAATCCATTTGCCCGCAGTGTTCCACCTGTTGAAACCAGATCTGCAATCGCATCAGCAACTCCAAGCTGAGGAGTGATTTCAACCGCACCTGATATCTCAACCATTTTTATGTTAATATTTTGCTCTTTAAAATACTTTCCGGTGATGAAAGGGTAGCTTGTGGCAATTGTTTTACCTTCAAAATCTTTAGCAATTTTCAATTCACTATTATTTGGAACAGCAATTGATAATCTGCAACGCCCGTAATTCAATCCACGAAGAACGGTGACATCAGAATTCTTTTCAGCTCGTTCATTCGCTCCCACAAACCCCAAGTCACAAATACCATCTTGAACATATTCGGGAATATCATCATCGCGAAGAAGTAAAAGTTCCACATCAAAATTGCGGGTTTTAACCATTAGGTTGCGTTTATAATTATCGAATTCAACGCCAATTCCTTGGAGAAGGGCTACGGTTTTATCCGTTAAACGGCCACTTTTTTGAATAGCAATGCGTAATGAAGTCGAAGAATCTTTCGATCGTGTCATAGGTCAGTAATGTTGTGTAATATAAGTTTAGATAGAAAAATTTGTGAAGCGAAAAAGCGCTGATTAAGCGTAATAATGTCCTTTATGAAGATGATGGACATCATGATGGAGATGGGAGGTATGTAAGTTTTTTCCTTTCACGGTTCAAAGATAGCAATTAGTTGGTTATGGAGAAAGCAGTGATTGTTAAATAAATGATAAATCACGCAACCAATTTTCAAACTTTAGAGTTTCTTTAATTAAAAAATGATATTGAAGCCCAATAACGATATCGTTAACTTTAGTTAAAAATAAGATAATAGTATATATGAAAACGATAGCACAGCTAACTTACATTCCTTTAGAAACTCACAACCCAAGAGAAAAAGTACAGGAATTACTTGAACATCTCGCACAATTTGATGTACAAATCGAAGTAGGATATTTGGCAACTACTATAATTGGCCATCCCGATCTGGTCTTTGAAGTTATTGAAGAACTGTACAAAATCATGTCTATAGAGTCTCCAAAGTTCAGATTTCATGTGGAATTGTTAAGCCCGGAAGCAGATTAAATTTTTTTTGAAAATTTTGTAAGGAATCGCTTTGAAATTGTCTTACTTACAAAACGGATAAATTGTATGAGACCAAAATATTATATTTACATTGTCAGCAATCGCTCGAAACTGATTTACATTGGCTTGACCAATGATCTGAAGAATATCTTGAAGAAGCACAGAGCGCTCAAGATGAATTGTACAAAGGGTAACTTTGGCTTAAATAAATTGGTTCATGTTGAAGAATATTACGACATCAATCAAGCAATTAAGAGAGAAGAAGAGCTAAAAAAAGCTCCTCGCTCATTTAAAGCAAAACTACTCTCTTACTCAAACCCTACTTGGGAATGTATTCAGAATTACTGGATGGAAAACTTAGAAAGAGCTGTTGTAAAATAAACTGATAGTTTAGAACAATCGCTTTAGTACCTCATTCCTTCTTTGTATCTTTACAGGCTTAAAAAGAGACGGACTTAAAAGGATACATGAACAACATTCGTAATTTTTGCATTATTGCTCACATTGATCACGGGAAATCTACGCTCGCTGATCGCCTTCTACAATCAACCGGTACTATCAGCGAACGGGAAATGCAGGAACAGGTTCTTGATGACATGGACTTGGAAAGAGAGCGTGGCATTACGATCAAAAGCCATGCGATCAAAATTGAATACAAACGTCCGAATGGAGAAGAATACAGTTTTAACTTAATTGACACACCCGGTCACGTAGATTTTGCCTACGAAGTTTCCCGCGCACTAAAAGCTTGCGAAGGTGCAATTTTAGTTGTAGATGCTGCTCAGGGAATTGAAGCACAGACTATTTCAAATCTTTATCAAGCTATAGAACACAATCTTGAAATTATACCTGTTCTTAATAAAATTGATTTACCCGGTGCAGATGTTGAAGGAATTGGTCAACAGGTCATTGATCTCATCGGGTGTGAAAGAGAAGATATTTTACACGTTTCAGGAAAGACAGGGGAAGGTGTTCCGGCTTTACTTGAAGCTATTGTTGACAGAGTACCAAGCCCAAAGCAAGAAGTAGATAAACCACTTAGAGCTCTAATTTTTGATTCGGTGTTTAATACGTATCGTGGATCAGTAGCTTATGTTCGAGTGATGGAAGGGACGCTTAAAAAAGGGCAGGCTTTCAAATTCATGGCGAATAAAGAGGAGTATAATGCAGAAGATGTTGGTTATCTCCGAATGAAATATGAGCCTGCAAAAGAATTGAAGGCAGGCGAAGTTGGTTATGTGATCGGGAGTGTGAAATCTCTACAAGATGTTAGAGTGGGTGACACAATCACAACGGTTGCAAATCCGGCAGACACACCCATTCCGGGATATCAGGAATCTAAGCCAATGGTGTTTTCAGGAATTTATCCTACACAAGCTGAAGATTTTGAAGACTTAAGATCAGCCTTGGAAAAACTGCAACTAAATGATGCTTCTCTTTCCTATGAACCGGAAACGTCAAAAGCACTAGGATTTGGATTCAGAGCAGGATTTCTTGGGCTACTGCATATGGAAATTGTGCAGGAGCGATTAGATCGAGAATTCAATATTGATATCATAACAACAGTTCCGAACGTACAGTATGAAGTTAAGCTGGAAGAAGGAAAATCTATTCAGGTAGATAATCCGAGCCAAATGCCGGAAGTGGCTGAGATCGATTCCATTTTTGAGCCCTATATTAAGGCGAGTATTTTAACTCCAGCTGATTATATAGGCCCAATTATGAAATTATGTCAAAATAAACGTGGAGTTTATGTAAATCAGATATTCATGCAAAATAATCGGGTCGAAATTACGTATGAGATACCGATGGCTGAAGTTGTTTTTGATTTTTATGACAAACTAAAATCGGGAACTCGTGGATATGCTTCTTTAGATTATGAATTTATTGATTACCGCAAAGGAGATTTGGTGCGATTAGATATTTTATTGAATGCGGAACCCGTGGATGCATTATCGAGTATCACACATCGTGATAAAGCATATTATCAAGGACGAAAAGTTTGTGCGAAATTGAAGGAATTAATTCCAAGACAACAGTTTGAAGTTGCAGTTCAAGCTGCAATCGGTAGCAGAGTTATTGCTCGTGATTCAGTAAGAGCACTTCGTAAAGATGTGACAGCTAAATGTTATGGTGGAGATATTTCACGTAAAAGAAAACTGCTGGAAAAGCAGAAAGAAGGTAAAAAGAGAATGAAACAGGTAGGCTCAGTAGAAATTCCTCAAGAGGCGTTTTTAGCAGTTCTGTCTATGGATGAAGACGATAGATAAATATGAGAGAAATGATAAAATTAGGTGTTCTATTTTTTATGTACGGATTTTTAGGAAGTACAGCTTTGTGGGCTCAATTTGAAGAACCGGAAATAATGAAAGTAGAAAATAAAGACGCTGCTGATTTTGATCAAAAAATCAGGAGTTATAGTTTAACCGGTCAGGGTTTGTATGGACAAACTGCAATTGATGGGATGTCATCGTTAGATATTAGAGCGTTGCTTCAAGGTGCTTTTGGAGATCCTACTAAAACACTGGAAAGTCTTTCAAAGGAAGAAAATTTCAGATTAGCTAAAGCCATTCAATTCGAATATTGGTTTTTTGTGGATGATCCTATTGCTGAAGAACCAATTCCATTAATTATACTAGATTTTACAGGCCCTTTTGGAAACGGTGTAACTTTTGGAGCAGCAAGTAAGTATGTTGACCTGATGCCACAAATTATGAGAACTTTTGAGAAAACACTTCTTGATGCAAAACCCGCTAAATTTTCAGATTATTATTTTTCAGAACAAAGAATGAAATGGTATTTGATTGAAAGCGACGGTAAAAACCATGAAGTAAAACCAATTGAACAGCCTTCTCATATAAAACTTAATTAACGAATACATTGGAAGAAAAGAATAAAGAAGAGCAAGAAAAAAGCTCATTTTGGAAAAGAAGGAAGGACAAACTAGAAGAAGATAAGAAAGCAAAATCTTGGTTGCGTGAGTGGTTGGATGCATTGGTTTTCGCATTTGTCGCAGCCGCTATTCTTAGAGCGTTGATTTTTGGATCATATAAAATTCCTACACCATCTATGGAGCAGAATTTGATGGTGGGAGATTTCCTGATTGTTTCTAACCTTACTTATGGTCCAAGAACGCCAATGGGAATTTGTGTCCCGTTTACACAATGGTGCTTGCCGGGTGTTAAACTTCCTTCAACAAGAATTCCGGGATTTAGAGATATTGAGCGTAATGATGTAATTGTGTTCAACGTGCCTCATGAAATTAAGCCGATTTCCCAAAAAACGAATTATATAAAACGAGCGGTCGCTGTTGCCGGAGATACGTTAGAAATTCGAGATAAAATGGTATATATAAATGGTGAACGTGAAGAATATCACGAAGGGTTACAACGCCATTACTTCTTAAGAATGAACGAACGTGTTCGCTTGAGTGAAGCAAAAATTAAATCTGTTGGAGCCGGAGCACTTCAAAATGTACCGGGCGGTAAAGATATTTTTATCGATTATATTGGAGATGACACTTACTTAGTAAATCTAACCAAAGAAGCTGTAGAAGAAATACAAGCTTGGCCGGAATTAGATTCTCTTTGGTTAGATATGACGGAACAAGGACAAACAGATCGAGGATATGCTTCTACCCGATCTTCATACGATTTTGCGAAAGCATTCAGAAGTCAGGATCAATTTCCACCAATTGTAATTCCATTTAAAAGCCAGAAAATTGAGCTAACTAATGAAAACTGGTATATTTACAAAGATTTGATCGAGCGGTATGAAAATAATCGTTTAGAAAGAAAAGACGGGAAGATTTTTATAAACGGTGAAGAGACCAATAGTTACACCATCAAGCAGAACTATTATTTTGCAATGGGTGATAACCGCGATAATAGTGAAGACAGCCGTTTTTGGGGATTTATCCCGAAAGATCACATAATAGGTAACGGGTTTATTGTATGGTACTCTCATGATAAAGGTGTGCCTAGGTTCGATCGGGTTTTGAAGCTGATTGAGTAATTATGTCATCCTCCGGTCTTCCCGCCGTACAAGCTTGGGAGGCAGGCGAAGTTAAAAGCACACTCCTCAATTCGTTGAACCGGGACTTTCGGGATTATAGAATGAACAGGATGTAGTTCTCAGTCCATCTTTAATCCTGTGCAACCTGTAAATCCTTTGTAATCCCGGTCAAAAGCGGATGGAAACATGGAAACCTGAGTTCTATTATAAAAACCTCCATCACCTTTATCTCACGCTAA
>CAXBHO010000071.1:0-20503 GCA_963975485.1 uncultured Balneola sp.
GTCAGCAAATTAACATTTTATTGTTTTGCTGTCCTATTTTCCTAGACCACTACACTATAAACATCAATACAATAAATCTTCTTTTATAAAAATAGGTTTAGCACTATCTGTAATCTCTGTTTCTACATTCGAACTTAAGTATAGAAATAATAGGTCTGAATTCGATGATTTAATTGTTGACTACCGAGAATCTAACGCCCCAAACGAAGTAACCAAACTTGGGAACAGGCTCGATATATTAGATGACCGTCTTAAATCTGACGCATTATTTAGAAATCTTTCACTGTTTACTTTAATTTCTACCTACTTATACAATGTGATTGACGGGATTTATACCAAACCAACAATGGGCTATAGAAACAAAAAACCTCTGCATTTCTATTTTGATTCTGAAGATTTTTCAGCAATAAGAGGAACCGTGAAGTTTTCAATTCCTGCACAATGAAAAATTTACTTTACATTATTATTGCTTTCTCCTGCTTCTTAAACTGTTTAAGTGCCCCTGATTTTGAAAGGGATAATATTTTCGATCTCAGTTCTGGAACTCCTTACATTAGAGATGCCAGGTATTTAATAAACATGAATGGCCTGAATTTAAACTGGGTTGATGGTTCCATTGAAAACGATGCCTTTATAATCACTCAAAAACTGTACGATCAATCGGATTCAAATTCAGACAGCTTAATAAAGACTACTGAAATTGAAGGCGATAGTGATTCATTCGTCGAAAACTCAGGTGAGTATGGATTTCCTCACACAGTCATTATCACCTCAGTGATTTATGAAAATAATAAAAGGATTAAAGGTGAGTATAGCGATACTTTGGATATCAAGTTTGGAAGTCTATCATTTCGTTCACAAGTAAAAAGCTCAGATTCTTTAATTGTTAATTGGCAAACAATACCAAATCCATTCACGAGTGAAGGCATACTTGTTGAACTAAATGAAGGTAATGGATGGCAAGAAGTTGAAATACTTCCTTATTTTTCTCAAAGTTTTAAATATGGACTCAATCTATTAGAATTTGGTGATAAGTTTCGATTTAGCTTAACTATCATAAACTACAATGGAAAACTAAGTTCAGTTTCTAGTTTTGAACTAGAACCGGATTTAGATTAAATAACCCCAACCCCATCCGGCTCCCACCAAAGATCAGGAGTTTGGGCTGTACTGAGAAACTCAGTGTCAATTCCTTCAATATTTTCTCCGGTTCGGTAAACAGATTGAACTGAATTCCCAAATTTTTGGTGCAGTTTTTTAAGTTTCTGATGATTTCCCTGAACCCAATTCAACGTAAATTCTTGATCGGGAAATTCATCCGTTTCCTGAACAAGAAAATCATCTAACCAAGCCTGATCTCGTTCAACCGCTTTATTGAATGCAAATTGATAGGCTAGGTTTTCTTTTGGTTTCTGATGCTGAGGATTCTTCAACCAAAATTCTTCCACATAATCGGTAAAGTGACATTTTACTTTTTCCAAAGAATACGGACTAACAATTATCGCCACAGAACGACACCCTTTTCCTCCATATCTAAAAACCGCTTCTATCAAATCCCGAAGTGTGTCCGGGTCTTCATTATCTAAATACGCTATAGAAAACTTCGCTGTTCGAATTATAAATTCCGTAGCATTATCAACCGCCCCAATGTTATAAAGCTTTTCTTTAACCGGTTCTACCGATTGTTCTGAACCTGCAAATAGAACCTTATCAGCATTCAGGTTTTTGAATTTCGATAAGTTTGTTGAAAATTCAATGTTGTTTTTCAGCTCGAACTCATCAAGCTTTAATAAGAAACTCTTCAATAAATAGGGATCTTTTGACGAAAGCTTTCCGTAATAATCCGCTCCTGATAATATCGTCCCTAAAGCATCTTGGAAGCCTACCAAAGGAAGATTTCCTGCATGTAAACACAATACTTTTTGTCCAACGGAATTTTTGGATTCTGATAGATTCGCCCGACTAGCCCATTCTTCGACTTGTCCTGCATCCACTTTTTGCTTCAGTGCTCTAATCTGGAACTTTATGTCCTCAAGACTAAATAAGCCCTCTGAAACAGTCCTTTCAATTGCTTCTTTCAAAGATTTATTATCGGGCTGAAGCCAGGCTTTTGTGGCTTGAGCTACTTTTGAGATGTGTGTGTAAAATGAATTCATTTTTTTCAACATTTTGGAAAAGTCCATCAAATAAAAATTTACCTCTGATTCACAACCTTTAGATTTCTCACATTCGTTCACTCAACGAGATGCCTTTGGCAGAAATGACAAACCTATTATATCTACATTTTGTGATTCTGTAGCAAACCTCAATCCCCTCTTTCCGAAGAAATGCCTTTGGTGCAAGAGGGGACGCACTTTGTTAAAATTTTGAGGTATTAATTTATTCTTAATTCTTAATTGAATAATTCTTAATTCCCTTCAATCTTGGTCGATTAAAAAGTTACAGCCTCGTAAGTTCTCTGGATTCCATCTGCCTAAAACCTGAAACTGATCTTTCTCATTCATCACTCCTTTATCTCCGGTAAGGATAAAAGAGCAAGAATTTAGATTCGCAAGATCTACAACTCCGATCAATCCTTCCTCTCCATGCTTCATTTCCTGCATTGGATTATCCGGATTTCTGATACTGACTTTCATCCGGGAAACACAATCAAACCATTCATCTCCTACGCTGTACGCCTGACTCAATAACTCTGTCATTCCGTATTCTGAATGAATATTCTCTTTAGGAAGGTCAAATCCATGCGCTAATCTTTGATGAAGTTCAGATTTTGTCATTTCTCTTCTGAATGTTTTCATCCCTCCCGTTTCCATTACAATGCTATCTTTAGAAATATCAACTTTGCTTATTTCTAACAGATCTAATAGACCAAAAGCTGCCCCAAATATCATTAATTTTTTCCCTGAATTCTTGATCTCGTTGATCTCATTTTGTACTAATGGTTTCTCAAGTTTTACATATTTACTGAGTCCGGAAGCATCGTTTTCGATCAACACATTCAGCATCCATATTAAAGAAGAATTAGGATTTGAATTATAACCCGGCGTATAAGCCCAAATTACAAACTCTTCCAAATTATAGAATTCATGCATTCCATTCAAAACAGACTGTTTGTAGAGATCAGGATCAGCAACAATATGCCTGCTTTTTTTCATCCCCGAAGTGCCGCTACTAAGAAATTTTAAATTCTTAATTCTTAATTTTGAATTTCTTGTAGCAGTTACAACTTCCTTTTCTTTGAAAGCTTGAATCGGTAATAAAGGGATTTCTTCAATGGAGGATATTTTATCTATTCCAAGTGCTTTGCAAAATCTAGCGTAAACCGGATTATGACTTTTCTGAAACTCGAAGATTTGAAGTGCTTTTTCTTCGAAAGTTAATGAGCTATCAAAAATAAACTCAGAATTCATCTTAATGCAACTCTAATTAGTTCTTTTGAGGTTAACAAATAAAGAAACTTTTCGTTCTTAAATATTCTCTGGGTAGGATTTTCGATAGCAATAACACGAGAATCTGAAGAATTCAACTGGCTCATATTCATTTTATCAATTTGAACTAATATCATTTTCCCATTCACAAATTGAAAATTGGAAACACCTTTAGCGGGATAAAAAGTCTCATAGAACCCATTTCCTGAAAGTCGATGTACAAATCCTGACTTATTATCTAAAATAAAAAGCTTATCCCCTGAAACTTGAAATCCTTGTACAGACTTTATCTCTGAAGGGATTGGAATTTGATCTAAATATGTACCGTCTTCATTATACCTACCGAATGATTTTGACTTGGCATCATAAAAGATAATCTCACCTAGTTTATTCACCCCCAAATAGGATGGCTCAATCTCGTCTTTAGTTTGAAATTTTTTATTACCTGTGATAGAGCTTAAATATTGCCATCGCTTATCAAAAACCTGAATGCGATTATTGCCCAAATCAGATATAAAGATCTTTAATCCGGTTGAGGAAGCAATAGATACCGGATTATCAAATTGGTAATTACCTCCGCCTCGATTTCCATATTTTTCGATCAGTTTACCGTCTAAATCCAATTTCAGAACACGGTGGTTACCTGATTCAACAACATAAATCGTTTCATTTAAAACAATAAAAGAACTGGCTTTTTTGAGTCCTGAATAAAGAGTGTCAACTTTTTGCGCGGCAAGCTGTAAAGAAAACAGAGCTGAAAAAATCACTATGTGGATGAATCGTCTCATGCAAGACGTTTTAATCCTTTGGTACCAATATCTCTGCGATAAAAAGCTTTTTCGAAACTTACTTTTTCAATCTGAGCATAAGAATTGTCAATAGCTTCCTGGAGAGATTTCCCTTCACCAACAAAGTTTAAAACTCTTCCACCATTGGTTACAAGATGCTCACCTTCTGTTTTTGTTCCGGCATGAAAAACTAATCCGCTGGTTACACTTTTTAATCCCGATATTACTTTTCCTTTTTTGTAACTCTGCGGATATCCACCTGAAACCATAACAACCGTACAACGAAACAAATTATCAAGCACTATCTCGGTTTCTGAAAGTCTTCCTTCCGTACAAGAAATAATTACATCCAACAGATCAGATTTCATAGCGGGAACTATAACCTGACACTCCGGATCACCAAACCTGCAATTATATTCTACTACCTTCGGACCTTGTTCCGTAATCATCAAGCCTACGTATAAAATCCCCTGATAGGGATGTCCTTCTTCTTTCATTCCAGAAATAGTTGGCTCTATAATTTCAGATTCGACTCTTTTTAACAGCTCATTTGTTACTAAAGGTGCTGGTGAATAAGCTCCCATTCCTCCGGTATTTAATCCGGTATCACCTTCATTAATTCGCTTATGATCTTGTGCGTTTCCGATTACCTTATAGTGCTCACCATCACAAATAGCAAAAACGGAAGCCTCTTCACCTTCCATGAATTCTTCGATCACCAAGCGTGAAGCTGCATCACTCAATGATCCTTCTTTAAGTTCTTCCAGAGCTTTAAATGCTTCTTCTTCATTTTCAGGAATGAGCACGCCTTTTCCTCCGGCTAATCCATCAGCTTTTAACACCACCGGATAACTTCCCTTTTCTTTGATGTATTCCGCAGCTTTATCGAACTCGTCATCTCCAAATACTTCATAAGCTGCTGTTGGAATCTTATGTCGCTTCATAAAATCTTTAGCAAATTCCTTGCTTCCCTCAAGCATAGCAGCTTGTTTCTTGGGACCAAACACTGCATGACATTTGTCTTCAAGAAAATCAGCTAAGCCATCAACCAACGGTTGCTCAGGACCTACGACAGTGAGGTGAACATTATTTTTTTGAATAAAATCCCACACTGAGTCAAAATCGGTTACATCAACCAGTACATTTTTCCCAAGCGCATCGGTTCCCGGATTTCCCGGGCCAATAAACAATTGTTCGAGTTTAGGAGATTTAGAAATTCCCCATGCTAATGCATGTTCTCTTCCTCCCGATCCGATAAGAAGTACGTTATATTTCATTGAATAGAGTTTATTCTGTACTTATTTTAATGTTAGCATGCAGATGAAACTAATTAAGCGGATAATGATATTTTTTAGTTTACTAAAATTTTAACATTGAATAACTCAAAAAATTAAATCCGCACGATCTGTTTTATCCGTGTTCTAATGCAATTTTACTTTCCAAAAACCTATTTAAGTCTCAAATACAAACTAATTAAAAATATAGTCATTCCTACGTTTCCGCTGTACAGATCTGCATGCCGAAAAGCTCTACTGCTTACAGGCATCATTTTGAAAGGCGGACAAAGGTAGTGCCAAAGGCTCTTCTCAGAGGAATCTAAATTTAATATAACGAGAATTCATATTTTACTATCCAGATCTCGGGCATTCGCCGCGAGATGACTTTTAAGCTTTAAATCAAACTAGACTAAACTGAAATTAAGTCAATCTTTCTGCAATGGTAATAATTTCAGCAAAACTGTCAGCATTTAAGCTAGCCCCGCCAATCAAACCACCGTCTACATCTTTCTGGCCAAGTAGTTCTTCCGCATTTGCAGGTTTCATGCTTCCACCGTATAAAATTCGTATAGCTGAAGCTGTTTCTTCATCATAGATTTTGCCAATTTCAATTCTGATAAATGCATGCATTTCTTGTGCTTGTTCAGGAGAAGCAGTTTCTCCGGTACCAATTGCCCAAATGGGTTCGTAAGCAATTACAATATCCAAAGCTTCTGCATTTGAAATTTCATTGAATGCAGCTTGCACTTGTTTTGATACAAGATCAAAATGAACTGCTGACTTTCTTTGATCTAAACTTTCACCAACGCAAACAACGGGGCTAATTTTCTCGGATAACGCTTTGCGAGTTTTTATGTTAACAGATTCATCTGTTTCACCAAAATATTGTCTCCTTTCTGAATGCCCAACCAGCACATAATTGCAGCCACTTTCTGCAAGCATTGAAATACTTATTTCGCCGGTGTAAGCACCGTTGTCTTCAAAATGAAAATTCTGAGCTCCAACTTGGATTTCCGAATCATGCAAATATTTTACTGCCATACCAAGTGATACAAAAGGTGGACAAACAAGAACATCAACATCATCAGAAAATTTGCCTTTATTAGCTATTAATCCTTCTAATAATTCTGCAGCCTCAAAAGGGCCTCCATTCATTTTCCAGTTTCCGGCAATCAAAAATTGTCGTTTACTCATTTAACTTTCCCGTTTGGTTTGATTTATAATGGTGTTCATTCCCTGAATCACATCCGTAAATTCAGTTGCTACATACTTACGAACGATGTTTCCTTTCTGATCTACTAAAATTCTCGTTGGAACATCAGTCACATTAAAAGTCTCGATCAGTTTTTGAATGTCGAATGAATCAAAAGCAGCAACTGACCAATGCTTAACTCTCTCTTCAAAAAATGCATTTACGGTAACTTCACTTCTATCCAAGGGTATGGTAAAAATCTCTAGATCATAATTTTGATAAATCTGCTGAATTACTACAGTTCGGTCGTATTGATTTTGATACAATTTACTTGCGACAGGTGTAATTTCTAAGATATACGGCTTGCCGATTAAAGAAGCTGCATTTACAGAATCTCCTTCCTGAGTTATAAATTTGAAATCAGGAACTCTATATCCGGGAGCCAGATAAACAAGATCGTATCCTATATTTTTTGCCCATTCCATGGCATTTACATTATCTTTGTATTCTCTTTCAAATTTTTCTAATGCTTTTTTAGCTTTTTCAACCCTTGAACTATCGTAATAAGCTTCAATCTTTAGCTGATTCAAACTCAAAATTATGTCTTCATCTTCAGTAAGAGAAGCCAGAGAATCTAAATAGAAAACACCTTTATCAATTCCATATATTTTTGAGACTTGAGGAAATCCGAAGTGTGAAGCGATAAATATTCGGTCTTCGTCTTGCAAAGCTTCATCAATTCTTTTCATCATTAAAGGCTTGTTAATGAGGTTTAATAGTCGAACAGATTCTGTTGCTGCTAAATTTGATGCGATAGTATTTTTATTCTTTTGAGCAACTTCCCAGTAGATGTCACTCCATTTAAAAACCTCATCATATATTAGAGAGTCTGCAATTGCCCCGGCACTTATATAGGCTGAAACTCTTCTGAAATTCCGATCAATTCTATTAAAAGTTTCTATCGCACGATGCTCACGGGAATTCACTTGGAGTGTTTGATTGATTCCCGGCAGTTCTCCACTAAACGTAAGCGTATCATTATCAGCTAAAATGAACTGTGTTGCCCCAACTTGGTTTCCATTTCTATATAAGAAAACAGGATATACTCCTTTTTTAGGAAACTCTACTTTCCCTTTTACTACACCTGCTTTATTTGTAGCCTTATTGAATAAAGTATCACGCTCGGTGTTGATCGACTCTTGATAGGTGATTACCAAGTGGATACCGGAGTAATCCCCTGAATTATCCACTGAATCTGCCACCGTGATTTTCCCATCTAAAAGTGCTGTTTCCCATTCCGGGTCATTGCTACAATTTACAATAAAAACAGTAATTAGAATTAAATAAAATAACTTTGTAATCTTCATAATAATTGGATTCTAACGAATCACTCTTGTAATTTTTTTGTAACCATTTCTGTTACCAACTTTGGGTTGGCTTTACCTTTTGATGCTTTCATAGCTTGTCCTACAAAAAAGCCCATCAATTGCTTTTTACCATCCTTATATCGTTGAACTTCGTCAGGATTATTTGCTATGATCTCATCCACAATAGGTTCTAAAAATCCTGAATCAGAAACCTGAACTAAATTCATCTCTTTAGCTAACTCTTCAGCTGATTTTTCATTGCCAAGCATTGCATTAAATATTTCCTGCATCGCCGAAGAATTTATCTTGTCTTCTTCTTTGAGTTTTACTAATTCTGCTAAGCGCTCCGGCGAAATTGAAAATTCATCAATCTCGATGCTCTGTTCATTTAAAATACGGAGTACATCTCCCAATACAATATTCGAGGCTGATTTCGGATTTTTTGTAAAGGAAACCACTTTTTCAAAGTAATCGGCTAAATAACGACTTTCTGTGAGTGTGATAGCATCCAAATCGCTCATTTCATAATCAGCAATAAATCGCTTTTGGCGAACATCCGCTAATTCTGGCAATTCCTTTTTGATGTCAGCTAGTAATTCTTCCGAAACAATAATAGGAGGAAGATCTGGCTCTGGAAAATATCTGTAATCGTGTGCTTCCTCTTTGGAACGCATCACTCGGGTTTTATTTTTGGAAGTATCCCAAAGTCTCGTTTGCTGAACCACTTCTCCCCCACTTTCAATCAATTCAATCTGACGATCGATCTCAAATTCTATGGCCTTTTCCACATTCCGAAACGAGTTCATATTCTTTAACTCTGTACGCGTACCAAATTTTTCTCTTCCACGGGGACGAACAGACACATTTGCATCACAGCGCAAACTTCCTTCCTCCATATTTCCGTCACAAATTTCCAGATACTGAACAATCTGTTTAATTTTAGTTAAATAAGCATAGGCTTCTTGCGCAGTTCTAAGATCAGGTTCAGATACAATCTCAATCAACGGAGTTCCTGCACGATTCAAATCAACCAAAGTATTATATGGATCCTGATCGTGAATAGATTTCCCCGCATCCTCTTCCATATGAATTCGAGTGATACCGATTCTTTTTTCATATTCTTCCAATTCGATGTCCAGAAATCCATCAAAACAAATAGGTGTATCAAACTGAGAAATCTGATATCCTTTCGGTAAATCTGGATAGAAGTAATTCTTTCGGGCAAAAATAGATTTTGGTGCAACACTACAACTTGTTGCTAAACCCATCTTGATGATATACCGAACGAGATTTTCATTTACAACAGGAAGTGTTCCCGGGTGTCCCAAACAAAGTGGCGAAACCTGTGTATTTGGTGCTTCTCCGTATTGTGCGGCAACCGGAGCAAAAGCTTTACTTTTTGTTAATAACTGTGCGTGTACCTCAAGGCCTATAACAGCCTCAAACCGTTCATGGGCAATTGTGCTCATTTAATCTTATTTCAGGATCATTATTTATGGACTACAAAGATATCAAAGTAAACACTTAGATATTAAACTTAATATGCATATATGAGATCGTTTTATTATGTTCCTATAGATTAATAACTTGATATGAAAAATCTAATCTCTTTTTTACTGATCCTGATTTGTAGTTCATCTCTTATTGCTCAGGAACGGTATTTTCATGAATTGAAAGGCTTTGAAGATTCTAGTGAGACTACTCAGTTGTTTTACAGATTACACGAAAGTCCTGATACCGGTAATGATTCTTCGAATTTTTTGAATAATAATATTTTTCATTTTGATACAGAATCTGAAGCTGATTCCATTCTACTAAGAAGTTATTATTATGAGTGGACACTTCCCGGAATGTACACTCGTGAAAGTACGTATGATTATGATTTTTATACTCAAAATCCTTCTAGTTGGATTAGAATGACTTCAACAGATGGCGGTGCTGCTCCTTGGTTTCAAGATTATAGAAATGCAGGTTTTGGATTTCCTTTTCCGATTGTCATAAAGGCTCAAAATATACACGAATATTATAACCAAGGGACTGAATTTCTTTTAAGTACAAAAAATGATTCCCTTTATTATCTGTTAGATGATATTACCATTCCATTTTCATCTGATACTGCGCTATGGCCTAATTTTGTAAACAATTCCGATACAATGATCAGTTATTTTGATAGCACTCATTTTGATTATGAACTTCTCTCCATTCATCCTACTATAGATTCGCTGTATTTTGGAATTAACTCAAGCGGTCATTTATTTCGGAGTGAAGAATATTCCTCTGATTTTGTTCTAGCTGACTCATCCATTTTTTACTCGGCTTTATTTTTTGATAGTAATCCAGGTTATATATATGGCAGAAATCAGAATAATCTTAGAATCTCCAATGATGGCGGAGTTGAAGATTCCTGGACTCAAATTACCTTACCTGATGATCTAAACAGATTACTGTTTGCCACGACGGATACTTCTGTCTCCGGCAGTTTATTCCTTGCAGACTCTAATTCCGTTTTTAGTTCCACCAATTTTGGCTCAACTTTTCAGAAAATACTAGATTTTAATACTGAAATTACCGGTCTCTACAAAAAGCCAAACTCAAAAATTTTGTATGTGCTTACCAAAACAGATCTCTATAAAGTCGAAAATGGGCAGCCTACTTCCATCAAACAAGTTCCGGTGAGTAATGAAGAGAATCCCGAAATCCCCACTTCAGTTTCCTTAAAACAAAACTACCCAAATCCATTTAATCCAAGCACAACTATTCAGTTTGAGTTAGATAAAGCCGCTTTTACCAAACTTACGGTCTATGATGTACTCGGTAGAAAAGTTCAGGAATTAGTTAATGATGTCCGACCCGCCGGCACTAATACTATTCAATTTGATGCGACTAACTTAGCAAGCGGAGTGTACCTCTATCGATTAGAAGCAAGTGGGGTTGTTCAAACCAAAAGGCTAACACTTATCAAGTAATACGGCAAAATCGATATTCATTATTCCTTGTTCGATGTTCCTTGTTGAATGTTCCTTGTTGAATGTTCATCTGTTCAATATTCGAATACAGTTGCTGTGTAATACAATGGATACTTCCCTGTCCCCAAACCAGGTTAGCACAATTAATCCCGATAGTTTCTCTTTCAGGAAAGTATTTTTTGAAGAGATTCAATGCTTTCTGATCGTATCTTTCATCGTAGAGCGGTACTAACACACATCTATTTCCAATATAAAAGTTAGCATAACTCGCCGGCACATATTCTGATCCATCTACTGTAGTGCCCTCTATTTTTGTTTTAGGAAGAGGTAGCGTTTCAATCTTAAGGGGATTACCGTTATTCAGCTTAGCTGTTTTCAGGATCGCTAGATTCTCCTGTAATACGAAATAATTTACATCATTCTTATCTTCGCAGATCATCGTTAAAACTGTTTCCTCATTTAAAAATCGGGTTAGATCGTCAATATGGCCGTCTGTATCGTCACCGGCTAAGCCTGATTTGAGCCAAATTATATTCTTTGCACCCAAATACTTTTCCAATTTCTGTTCGATCTCTTCCTTAGTCAAATCAGGATTCCTGTTCAGATTTAACAATACAGATTCCGTAGTTAATAAATCGCCTACACCATTCACATCAATGGAACCGCCTTCCAATACTATATTTGTTGAAATTCTATCCATTCCATATTGATCTGCTAGAAATTTTGGTACTCTATTATCCGAGTCCCAAGGCGGGTATTTTTCTCCCCACGCGTTGTATTCCCAATCTGTGATAACAAACTCGTTATCTCTTTTCACAAAAATAGGTCCACAGTCTCTGGCCCAAACATCATTAACCGGATAGACTTTGATGCTTATATTCTCCTTGTTGATTTCCTTTTTGGAAAATAAAATCTCAATCCTTTCTTGCACCTGAATGGTCTCAGCTAACAAAAGAATTTTCTCAAATCTCGAAAGGCTCTTTAAAATGTCCAGATAAACATTCTCTACCCTTTCTAATCGCTCACCTGGCCAAGTTTCGTGGTTTGAAGGCCAATGCATCAACGTAGCAGTATGTTCTTCCCACTCTGCCGGCATTTTTAACTCATAACTCATAATTCATAACTAACCTAATCGACCAATCTTTTTAAAACATCACCGTAAACATCAATTCTCCTGTCTCTGAAAAAAGGCCATTCTCTACGCTGACTTTCAATGGCGCTCAAATCAATCTCAGCCATAATTATTTCTTCTTTCTCTCCACCTTGTTTGATGATCTCTCCAAATGGACCTGCTACAAAAGAATTTCCCCAAAACTTGTTTCCACTTTCTTTACCAACCCGATTTACAGCCGCTACAAAACAACCATTTGCAATAGCATGACTTCTTTGAATGGTAATCCAGGCATCTCTATATATTTTTTTCTGTTTTCTGGATTCGCGTTTCAACATCCCAATCGCTGTAGGATAAAAAATAATCTCAGCGCCTTTTAAGGCAGTAATTCTTGCAGCTTCAGGATACCATTGATCCCAGCAGATCAAAGCTCCAATTTTTCCATATTTAGTATCAAAAACCTGAAATCCAGATTCTTTATCGCCCGGAGTGAAATAATATTTCTCATGAAATCCGGGGTCATCAGGAATATGCATTTTGCGATAATTTCCTAAAACAGAACCATCAGCGTCAATTACTACTAATGAATTATGATATAAGCCTTGTGCTCTTTTCTCAAAAAATGGAGCGATAAGTACTATCTCTAATTCTTTTGAAAGTTCACTTAATCTTTGCACAAGTTCACCACCAATAGGTTCTGCGAGATCAAAGTTCTCTTCATCGTGTGTATTGCAAAAATAGAGTGTAGTAAACAGTTCCTGAAGACAAACAACATTTGCTCCATCTTCAGCAGCTTTTCTTATTAATTCTATACTTTTTGAAATATTTTCAGCAGGTTCTTCTACACAATCAGTTTGTATTAAACCCAGTTTTATAAGTCTTTGTCTATCTTCCATGGCTAAATGTACAAATTATCAAAATTCTTAGGGTTTTATTTTTCACCTTTTTTAATGATCTACTATGAATATTTAGGTAAACAAACATCACTCCCTTAATTAAAAAAGCGCTTCCACATTCTTTCTTTAATGCCTAAGAAATTAAGGTTTAAACCCTTTTTTACTTAAAATTAGAAAACTAAATCCTTAACTTTAGTGCTTTACTTTAAAACTTTATATAAAGAATGATACCTAACTACGACAAGCACCCTAAAAGCAACATCGGATTAGAATATTTAGGCTTAGAGAGCAATAACAATGTACACTGGAATTTAACACCTGCTGAACTTTATGAGAAAGCGATTGTTCGTGGTGAAGCTTTCCTCACAAAAGATCATGCTCTTGTTGTACATACCGGAAAATTTACAGGAAGATCTCCAAAAGATAAATTCATTGTTGATCAACCTTCTGTTCATAATGATGTTGATTGGGGAGATGTTAATCAACCCATTTCTGAAGATGTATTTGATAAACTTTTTAAAAAAGCTCAAAATTATCTGTCTGATAAAGAGCTTTTTGTTAAGGACTTATACTGTGGTGCAGATAAAGATACTCAATTACAAGTACGAGTAGTCAGTGAAGTAGCTTATCATGGCTTGTTTGCTCATAATATGTTCATTCGTCCGAATAATGAAGAATTAGCTAAGCATGAACCTGAATTCACAGTAATGGCGGCTCCTTTTTTGGAAGCTGATCCGGCTGAAGATGGCACTAAATCAAGTACATTTATTATTTGTAATTTCGAAAAGAAGATTATCCTTATCGGAGGAACTCTTTATTCCGGTGAAGTTAAAAAAGGAATTTTTGGAGTAATGAATTATCTGCTTCCGAAAAAAGGAATTATGGCAATGCATTGCTCAGCTAATCATGATGAAAACGGAAAAACTGCTGTTTTCTTTGGGCTGTCAGGAACAGGAAAAACTACGCTCTCTGCAGATCCTGATAAAACCCTTATCGGTGATGATGAGCATGGATGGAGCGATGATGGAGTGTTTAACTTTGAAGGTGGTTGTTATGCAAAAACGATCAATCTTTCTGAAGAAGGCGAACCAATGATCTATGCTACAACTAAGATGCCGGGCACTATTCTGGAAAACGTAATCTTAGATGACAACCGTGAACCAAATTTTGATGATGTTAGCCTTACACAAAATACACGCTGTTCTTACCCAATTGATTTTATTCCCAACGCAAGTAAAACCGGAACCGGCGTACATCCTGAAAATATTATTTTCTTAACAGCCGATGCTTTTGGTGTGCTCCCTCCTATTTCTAAGTTAACTCCAGAGCAAGCTATGTATCATTTCATTAGTGGATACACTGCTAAAGTTGCCGGAACAGAACGTGGTGTAACAGAACCTCAAGCTACGTTTTCTGCTTGTTTTGGATCTCCGTTCATGCCATTACATCCAACTAGATATGCAGAGTTACTTGCTGAAAAAATTCGTACACATAATTCACAGGTTTGGTTAGTAAACACCGGCTGGACAGGCGGTCCACATGGTGTTGGTTCCAGAATGAAACTGGCTCACACAAGAAGAATGTTGAGTGAAGCCATTGCCGGGAATCTTAATAATGCAGTTTATGCTAAGGATCCTGTCTTCGGTGTAGAAGTACCGACTTCAGTAGATGGAGTACCTTCCGAAGTGTTAATTCCTAGAAATACCTGGAGTGATGGAAATGAATACGACGTTAGAGCAAAAAAATTGGCTAAGATGTTCGTCGATAATTTCAAGAAGTTTGAATCTGAAGCTAGTGATGCATTATTAGCAGCAGCTCCAAATGTAGATTAGCAATTTATTTTTTAAAAAATCATAGCCCATTCGATTACAAATGGGCTTTTTTTGTACATAAAATTATTTACACGTATATTTTAATTCAATAAACACGTATATCATGAAAAAAAAATTAACTCTTACTTTAGATGATAAAGTCATTGAGAGTGCTAAGAATTATGCCAAAAAAGAGAGTGTTTCTGTTTCTAGTTTAGTTGAAAACTATTTAAAGCTAGTTACAGCTTCTAATAACAAAAGCTCTGAAGCGTCTAAAATCTCCGATTCTGATGTTGATTATGAAACTGAAAACACGCCTTTAGTTAAAAAAATGCGTGGAATAATGGGAGACGATAAGCTCACTGGTAATGAAAGGCTGGAATACTTGATTAAGAAATACGGATGAAAAAACTATTTATAGATTCCGATGTTTTTTTAGATGTATTGCTGAATCGAGAAAAATTTTCTGCTCAATCTTCTAAGATATTTGATCTATCAATAGCTAACAGCCATCGGCTTTATACTTCTGCTATCTGTATTTCAAATATCTACTATATGTGTAGCAGCATGATTGGAAAACAGAAAACAAAACAAAATCTACAAATTGTAAAACCTCTTTTTGAAATTGCCGAGACCTCAGATCTTGCCATAGAACAAGCCTTAAATTCTGATTTTGCAGACTTAGAAGATGCTTTTCAACATTACACAGCCTTAGAAAACTCTTTAGATGTAATTATTACAAGAAACATTAAAGATTTCAAATTATCAGAAATTCCGGTTTTAACCCCCTCCGAATTTCTCGCTACATTAAATTAACATGAGTTCTAGATAATATTCGCATTTGCTCCGAAGGAATGCCTTTGGCACGAGCATTATAAAGTAATTACCTCCTTAATATGCAATTTAGTGCGAAGCAATCTCCTCGAATAAGTCCAAATTAGAGAGACTGCTTTGGAATTACCATACATTCAGCTTGATTTGGGCTATTTCTCCTCGCAAACGAAAGCTTCTATATAGAATTGAGATTAAATTAATCCTCTACTAATTCGTTTAATTTATCCAGATTGTCCTGAACCCTTAGTGCCTCTATTGCTTCATGAAGATCGCCCTTCATTATGTTATCTAAATCATACAGCGTTAGGTTAATTCGATGGTCCGTAAACCTTCCTTGCGGAAAATTATACGTTCTAATTTTAGCCGAACGATCACCAGAAGAAACTTGGCTTTTCCGCTCAGCTGCTCGTGCCTTTTCTTTCTTTTCAAGCTCAATATCATACATCTTAGACCGTAACATCTTCATCGCTTTATCTTTATTCTGATGCTGTGATCGCCCTTCCTGGCATTCTACTACAATTCCCGTTGGTTCATGAGTAATACGAATGGCAGAATCTGTTTTATTCACGTGCTGACCTCCTGCACCACTTGCCCTGAAAGTATCAATTCGCAAATCAGCCGTATTTATATCCACATCCACGTCTTCAACTTCGGGTAACACTGCCACCGTTGCTGCCGATGTATGTACCCTTCCCTGACTTTCTGTAGCCGGCACTCTTTGCACTCGATGAACACCGGATTCATACTTCATTTTCCCAAAAATCTCCTCTCCTTCCAATGAAAATACAATCTCTTTATATCCACCTTTATCAGATTCAGTGATACTCATCAAACTCAATTTCCAGTTTTGGGAATCTGCATATCTGCGATACATATCGAACAAATCTCCCGCAAAAATAGCCGCTTCATCTCCCCCTGTTCCTGCACGTACTTCCACAATCGCATTTTTAGAATCTTCCGGATCTTTGGGAACCAACTTCATCTTAATTTCTTCTTCTAACTTTACAAGCTCCTCTTTGATCTCTTTATTCTCTTCCTTTGCCATCTCCGTAATTTCAGCATCCTCATCCATCTCGATGAGTTCTGCGTTTCCTTCCTGACGATTTTTTAAATCTTTCCAAGAATCATAGTCTTCAACCAGCTCTTCAAGATCACTTCTCTCCTTAGTTAATTCGGTATACTTTTCAGGATTATCAAAAACAGAAGGATCGCTCATTGCGGCATTAACTTCTTCAAATCTTGATTTTAACTGCTTTAATTTTTCTTCTATGTCCATTACTAGATTTACTTCTATTATTTTCAAAGCCTAAAGTAAGCATTGTTTAGCATAGAATAGAAAGAGAATATAAAATTAAGAATTAGGAATAATCGATAAAATCTTTGTAGCCACAGTTCGATATAAGGTTCCTACATTAAACAAAGGAAAGGTCATCTCGCGGCGTATGCCCGTGCCGAAGGCATCCCTTCGGGTAGATCCCGATCTATGTTTAGGGAAATATTGATTTTTCCTCGTCACGTAGCTCTCCTGTCCCCTTGGGAGCTACGTGACGCTAATTTGGAAGCTCTGCTTCCATTGAGGCGGAGCCTCAAACAAGGCATTCCGAACGAGCTCAACACAGACAGCCTGTGTGAAATGTATTTTTAAGATCTCGTTTACTTAATTTTAAACTGCTGTGTTCAAAAAAATAGCTTTAAAAATGCAACCCGACAATAAGCTGTCCCACATTAATAATTTCCATTTCAATCCATGTTTCTTTGTTATTTGGATTAAAACTGGAAGGTTGATTAAAGTGTTTAATAGTTAATGCCAAACCTGGTTCTGTTGAAATTGAAAAGAATTTATTTACGTAGAAAATGATACCTAAAAAGGGATTCAAACCGGCAGATATGTTTTTTCTATCGTTACTTTCGAATTTTTCAAATCCACCTGTTATATCTGCACCGGCATAAACCTTCCATCGATCATAATCCTTAGTAATTGTGTCTATCCCAAACTTGGCTTCAATAACTAATCTGCCCTGCCCGCTTGTATCCAAATTATAATTTAAACCTGTTCTAAGGGCTGTTTTTTTATTTAATTTATAGCGGTAATAAATCTCGTAGATATCATTTTCACTTCTCTCAAAGAACCTGAGTGTTTCTGTGATATTAAATCCAATTTGATGCCTTAAAGTTGAAAAAGAAGTATCAGCAACTTGAGCCAATACTTCTTTTAAAAAAAAACTTTGGAAAATTACAATAAAAATTAGGAGGTGTATTTTTTTCAAAAATCTACCCAGTCACCTGAAAATGCAAAAAATACTGTTTCAATACGTTCCACAAAATCTTCATAATATCTACTGGCAGACTCTGAAGTACCATCTTTATAGATAATCATCACATCTTCGTTCTCTTCAGACCATTCCAATTGCCCAATTACAAAACTTTTGTACTTGACTTCTGCATTGAATAACGAATTTATCTGATTTTCTGAAGGGTCATCAATTGTAAGTAATGTTCCTACTTCAAAATCGAAATCAATAGTAAAATTACTTGTAAGCATAAGTGATCCTGAAAGATTCTCTAAGTCTTCTTCCTCTAAATTTGCATAATCATCAGAGCCTAATTTTAATTCCAGATCAATTCCGGTAAGTAAGTCATCATTCTCAACTTTAAAACTAAATGAGAATTCTGTACTACTGTTCTTGTTATATTTTAATGTATGCGTAAAAGGTGCTGTAAATATCTCGACATCAACTATATTCGGAACAGGTAAATCAGGATTGTCAGAGTACACTAAATTTTTTAAGTCGAATGCGAAAATTCTTTCTCCACTTTTTTCAACTTCTAACAGTAATTGAGTTGGTAAAAAATAGCTATCTCCATCCACATTAGCCTGTGCATCTGCATAATTTGATAGTATAGCAGTCATGTCATTAGAATTGCTATTTTCAGAAGACGGGAATTGTAGTGTAATATTATTTGATGAACTTTGGGTCCACTCATCATTGTTTGGATTATATGAATACACTCCTCTATGGGCATTAAAATCGAAACGTCTGTTATCCTCAGTAGCTTCAATATCTATATAATCTTCCATCCCGGTAAAGACATCTTCAATCCAATCTTCAGATGTAATCTCGCCGGCACTCATACCCAAAAAAGACTTCATAGCCGTACTAAAAGAACCATCTTCTAAGTTGCCCATCAATTCAATGGTATTATCCAATGAAGATTCAATATTAGACATGTCTTCCTCAACAGTCGTATCCGGATTTTCAGCATCTGAATTATTTGGAGAATCTGAACATGACATTATTAGACCTGTCACTGTAAATAACCCAAATATTTTTATTAATTTTTTCATAATTGTTAGAGTTTAAACTTTGATTAAAATACTTTCACAAACTGATTCTTAAGTTAGCGTGATAAATAGCCTCATTCACCGCATGGATAGGTGGTAAATGTAGAATGTTCAAAAGTGATTACAGTTTTTTTACGAGGTTTTGATAGAATGCTTATGGAATCATCCTTACTTTAAAAGAAAAACAAATGTCTCGAACTTCAATCCCAGCTAAATTAAAGATTGGCTTCCTCGGCGCCGGACAACTAGCAAGAATGAGTGCTTTAGAAGCTTTTCGTTTCGGAATTCAAGTGGCTGTCTTTTCTGATCGCACTGAAAATGAACCTGTCCAATTTATGACTCCATTTTCAACTTCGGGTTCCTTCGATTCTGTTGATGACATGGTTGAATTTGCTAAAGAATGTGATGTAATCACACTTGAAAATGAGTTTATCAGTTCTGAAATTCTTCATGAAGTTCAAGAGAAAAGCGGAACGCCAATTTTCCCCTCTCCAAAAAGCTTCGCATTAATTGAAAATAAACTGATTGAAAAACAGACATTTGAAAATGCAGGAATTCCGGTTACTCCATATAAGCTGGTAAAATCAATGAATGATCTGGAGAATTTCGGAAATGAACATGGCTGGCCTTACTTGTTGAAATCCTCCAAAGGTGGCTACGATGGATATGGAAATGAAACTGTTAAAGATCTGCAATCTGCTACAAAAGCATTTGAGAAACTCGGTGGCAATACTGGCAGAGCTATTCTCGCTGAAGCTTTTGTTCCATTTACCAAAGAATTGGCCGTTCAGGTCGCCCGAAACGAAACCGGAGTTGCGGTTTACCCTTGCTGTGAGACTGTTCAGGAAAATCATATATGTGTGGCTGTACTTTCACCGGCTCCGATTGAAGAAAAATTCCAACAAAGAGCGCAGGAACTTGCCGTTAAAGCTGTTGAAGCCATTGATGGAAAAGGGATCTATGCTTTTGAATTCTTTTTAACAGAAGACGGAAATATTCTTCTAAATGAATCTGCTCCTCGTCCCCATAATTCCGGACATTACACCATTGAAGGTTGCGTAACTTCTCAATTTGAAAACCATGTTAGATCAGTTTTAGGACTTCCTCTTGGTTCAACCAAAATGAATGCTCCGGCTATTGCTATGATAAATTTACTAGGAACGCATAATCGCCCAGCTGAAACTGATCATATTCAAAAGGCGTTAGAAACTCAAAACGGCCATCTCCATGTATATGGCAAAACTCAAAGTAAAGTGGGAAGAAAAATGGCACACTACACCTTACTTGGCGATGATTTGGATAAGACTTATCAAAATGCAAAAAAACTTACTAAGGGTATTGAGATATAGCATTCTATTCGACCCCATCCGGGGTCTGATATTTAAGTACTCTTTTTTATAATCATTTGAATCCTCTGGATTCTCCTGTGAAAATTTTGATTATTAACCTGACGGTAATTAAACGTACCTTGTTTAAGCGGCATAATGGAT
>CAXBHO010000072.1:0-20499 GCA_963975485.1 uncultured Balneola sp.
GAGCAGGAGCCTGCCTTTGTCGGCAGACAGGCTCCGGGTGTTTCTCCCAAGCAAGAGCTCGGGAGAGAGGGTAATGGAAGCAGAGCTTCCAAATTAGCATCACGCAGCGGAGCTACGTGACGAGGGAATCATTCATCAGACGAACTCAAGGCGTCGGAAGAAGAGTAGAATTCGTCTGACCACTGAACCTGATTTATTGGTTAGAATCAGGACAAGAAGTGGTCTGACGATTCGATGAGGATACGATATTGTTTTGGCAACGATACTCTATGATTGTAGTTCCATCCTTCGGCTCAGCCGGAACAGACCTGCCATGCCTGATTGAAAAAAGAGCCGGCCGGCCTGCACGGAGCCTATTCGGAGCAGGAGCTCCGGGTGTTTCTCCCAAGCAAGGGCTTGGGAGAGAGGGTATACCGACTTAATTGACTCTGAATATATGTAGTTTTATCATAATCAAGGCAATTACTAAATTCAAACTCAAGTGAATTTTTGGATTAGGTAGTTGTATTATTTCTCCAAAACAGCCACAATCAACAGGTAAATTTAGACTTAAAATTAATATTGAGACAATTAATGAAAAAAAACCTACTTTTATTTAGCGTTCTTTTTTTTATTTCACCTAATATTTTTTCTCAAAAAATATTAGGTGATTTTTTCTTTGGGGATATTGTAAATATTCATCCAATTAATGATGAAGATATCATTGTTGTATCAAACGATTTGGATCATCATGTATTTATGGTTTCCCTTGATGATGGTAAAATCCTCAAAAAATATATACCTGAAGGAAGAGGTCCAGGTGAATCTTTAAGAATTGAATCCTCAGTATTAATTGAAAATGAATTATATTTAAAAGAGAATAGCGGACAAATTACTATTATAGATGTTCTTAAGAGTAAAATAATAAAAGAACAAATAGTGCGTCTTCCTGGTCAGTCAAATCACCTTTCTTTTTATGAAAATAATCTGCTCTCAGGTACATCTTTCTACGTGAATCCGGCTTTTTTAAGATCAAAGAGATCTACTCTTCCTTTAGGGTATGTTTTGGACAGGAAAACCTTAGAAGTGAAAGATACTTTGTTCTTTGACTTGAAAAAATCGGGATTGTTAGAAGTATCAGGAATAAGCAAAATCGAATTCTATTCTCTTGAATCTTTCTTCATTCAAATATCTGAAACCGAATATTTATTTGCGCTTAAAGGCTTAAATAAAATCCATAAAATGAAGAAAGATGAATCAGAATTTTCAGTTTCTAAAACGTACAATATTAATTTAGAAAACAATTTTAATTTAAAAACTATAGAGCGCTCAGGGGTAGGTTTTGGAATTAAGATTCCTGCTTCTTTAAATGATTTTTTTATACTAAAAGATAGCAAAAGTGGAGAATTAAAATATTCATTTTCCTTTGGATACAATTCCCAAAACATTCCCTATGGTTACGCATCTTATAACAATATTATTGATGAGTTTGAATATCATTATCTTGATGTAGAAACGCCTGATATATCATCGCCGCTAGGGTGTCGTAAATTTAAAGAAAAATATTACTGCTTCGAAAATGAAGTAGCTGGTCCAAACGGTGGAACCGTATTTATTATCGACTGATTTAGTTGTGCCGTTTTAATATCTTAATACAGTTTTTCTAAAAATATAAATTAACTGTATGAGCTTATCTAAAACAACACTTGGGAATTTTGAATTATACACCATCGAAACCGGAGATTTCAAACTGGATGGCGGTGCTATGTTTGGTGTGGTGCCTAAAACATTGTGGTCACGTGGAATTCCTGCGGATGAAAAAAATCGCATCCAAATGACCATGAGGTGCTTGCTCATTAAATCAAAAGCTACAAACAAGTTATATTTGATTGATAATGGGCTTGGAACAAAATTCAGTGAAAAAATGATGAAGATCTATCAAGTAGATTTCAGTGAGCGTGACATGCAAAAGTCATTCAAAGAACATGGTTTTTCTTTTGAAGATGTAACCGATGTCATTTTTACTCATCTTCATTTTGATCATTGCGGCGGAACTTCTTATCTGGATGAAGCCGGTAATTCTAAATTCACTTTTCCGAACGCCGAATATCACGTTACTAAAACTCATTGGGAAACAGCGACAAATCCAAATGCTCGTGAAAAAGCTAGTTTTCTTCCTGAAAACATCAATCCACTAAAAGAAACTGATAAACTTCATTTGGTTGATGAAAACCATGAGTTTGAACCCGGATTGTCAACCATTATTGTAAACGGGCATACACTTGGCCAACAGCTCCCTTTGATTGAAGGAGATCATAAAAAGCTTTGTTTTGTTGCCGATTTGCTCCCAACTCACGTTCATGTTCCGCTGCCTTGGGTAATGGGTTATGATATGTATCCGGCAGAAACCTTGAAAGAAAAAGAGGATTTCCTGAAGAGAGCAGTGGAAGAAGATTTCTATCTCTATCTTGAACATGACTACTACAAAGAAATTATCAAACTTGAGTTTGCCGAAGGTAAATACTCGGTTACTGATTCTCTTTCCTTAAATGAATTATAGCTAGTGTAAAGTCAATGTTCAGATGTCGTAAAACACCTTACAGATCTAGGACAATTCATGGATGACGCTACGCTAGTGCTTTTACCATAAAGAAAATAAAGCAATAATTTAGTTATCAGCTTTGCATTTAATTCGGTTTAAGTGATTACCTGAGCTCAACTTTAGAAAGGGATTATAACCATTTGATAAACAAATATTTATCGATTTTCTTCAGCAGAAGAACCGACAATAATTGATTGTACAATGTCTATAGACTTTCGGAATTCAAACTTGCACATTCAAAATACTGCCTTCGATCATCGTTTTGCCTTACTTTTGTGCCGCCAAAAGTAACAATGCCAAAGGCATCCCTATGGGTAAGCTCCCGGCTATGAACACTGGTCGGTGTGAGGAACAGCGTTGCTGAATAAATCTCATGGTCTTCGTTCTTCCCAGATAGCTTCCACTATCGAGCCGGTAGAGATTTATTCGTCCATTCGGACACGCAAACCTGTTCGCTCACTTTCTCCGACCACCGTTCAAAGGCCTGGTAATTGGAAGCCGTATAGACAAAAAACCTCAACATGTAAGTAACAATAATGGACGTGTTCTTATATCAAACTGAGGTTTATTATTTATTGGTTAATCATTAAGGTGAGTTAAACTTCTCATCATCTCACCCCAATAACGACTATACTAATTAACCATTAACTACACTAGCAATAAACCACATCATTTACGGTTTTTTAGAGTATGTTAAGCTAGATTTTCTTTTCTTAAGTGTATGCAAAAAAACCAATCACAATCTAAATCGGAGCTCATAAAAAATGAGCTCCATGAAGCGTTTGATAAACTAGAACGCAGAGCTCTGTTTTCACGACTTCTGTTTGGCGCTTCACTACTGATTTTAACCGTAGTCATCTTGATTGCCACGGAACAATTTCAATTTCTGGATGCTGCTACTAAAATTGGATTTTTACTTGTTGGGATTATTCTAAGTCTCGGTTTATTTGTTTGGCTTCATAGAAAAATCACTTCTGTTTCATTTGACGCTTTTTACAGAACTTTTGCCCGAACTCAAGATCTCAACGAAATAAATTATTATCTGGATCTGGAACAAGATAACGTAGCTGATTCGTCTCTGGTTCAGGCCGCTCTGGAGAAAAACCTTTCTTCTATAGACTATCAAAACTTTACGGAAAAATTAGATTCTTATGCTGAATCTCAGTCACAAACTCAGTTCTTCAATCGATCTTTAAAAATCGTGAGTGCTGTTACCCTCTTTTTTGCAATTACAGCATTTTCCTTTTCTGACGGCACAAAAAGAGCGGCACTATTATGGAATTCCTTTGAGAAACCAAATCCTTATTCCTACTCTATAAAACCTGGTGATGTCACTTTCGAACAGGGTTCGTCCTTTTCTGCTTCTATTCAATTTGATGAGAATAAGCTGCCTGATAATGTAAATCTTTTTGTGAAGACGGAAGTTGAAACAGATTTTCGTTCTTTGAATATGGAGCCTTCCAATTCAGGATTTGTTTCTATTCCATTCAATTTGAATAACAATCTGGAATATTTTGTTCAGATGAACGAATTTCAATCTGAAACGTATAATGCACTTGTACAACTTCGCCCTCGTTTTTCAGATCTCAACGCAACCGTTATTCCTCCCGGTTACACTAAGTTAGATTCATCTGCTCAATCCTATCCATTTTCGTTGATTCGAGCATATCAAGGATCAAATCTAAGTTTAGAAGGGAATTTGAATAAAGATATATCTGATCTGGTGATTGTTAGCAGTTCAAATAGCCTGGATAGTAATTACGTAAATGCGCTTAATTTTACTGCTTCTTTTACAGTAACAAAACCTGATACAATCTCTTTTATATTAGAAGATGAAAACGGATTACAAAACAAAAATCCTTTTCAATTTATTATAGAACCGATTTTAGACGACTATCCAATTG
The DNA here is from genome assembly GCA_963975485.1 of uncultured Balneola sp. Taxonomy (GTDB): domain Bacteria; phylum Bacteroidota; class Rhodothermia; order Balneolales; family Balneolaceae; genus Balneola. The sequence continues at coordinate 4,486 of CAXBHO010000072.1, forward strand.
TAGAGTTGGTTGAACCAAGTGCTTCTTTTGAGATGGTTGAACCAAAGACTTTAGCACTTACATTTAAAGCTACCGATGACTTCAACATTACGAAAGGCCAGCTTAGGTACGAGCTCAAGAAAGCATATGTGGATGAACCCAGAACTTCAGCCATTAAAATAAATCGCCCTGCAAATGGCGTGCTCCAGAGATTTAATTGGGATCTCTCAAAATTAGATCTTTCTCCTCTTGATGAACTTACATTCTGGATCGAAGCCTCTGATAACGATGGTTATAATGGACGAAAGACTTCCCGTTCTCAGGAAATCACGCTAACCGTTCCTTCTTTGGTAGATTATTTTGAGTCCCTCGATAAAAAAGAACAAGATGTTGAAACCGATTTGGAATCAATTTCAGAGTCTTTTGAGGAAATGAGTGAATCCTATGAAGAGTTTGAAGAGAGTCTCAAAGAAAACCCGGAAACCACCTATGAAAATCAAAGACAAGTTGAAGAGGCTGTAAAAAAGCAGGAAGAAGTTCAAAAGAAAATTGATGAGCTGAACAAGAAATTCGATGAGATCAAAAAAGAGTTGAGCGAAAATAATTTATTGAGTGAGGAAACTCAAAAAGCGTACGATGAACTTAAAAAGCTGATGGAGGAAATTGATGACCCTGGTTTACGTGAGGCTCTGGAAAAGCTTCGGGAAAACATGCAACAATTAACTCCTGAACAACTTCGTAAAGCCATGGAGGAAGTAACGTTCAGTGAAGAGGATTTCAAAAAACGACTGGAAAGAACTATTGAACTTTTCAAGCAATTGAAGTTGATGTCGGATATGGAAAAACTGGCGAAATCTTTTGAAGATCAGGCCCGACAAGAAAAAGAGCTGGCAGAAAATCCTCCATCACAAGAAGAAGCCGAGAATAAACGAAAGGAAGATTTAAAACAATTGGAAAAGCTTCAGGAAGCGATTGACAAATTATCTGAGCACAAATCTGAGAAAACAGAAAAGCCGGTTTCTGAGTATCAAAAAGAAGCCAAAGAAGAGCTTCAAAAAAATATAGAAGAGCAGATTAAAGAATGGTTGGAGGAACAGGAAAACCAACAGAGTGAGAACGGAGATCAAAATAAAGGGGAGCAGCAAGAACAAAAAAAGCAGCCTAATCTTCAGCAACCCTTTGAGCAACTTGCTCAAAAAACACGGAAGCAAATGCAAGCTATGGGGCAACAACAGCAACAGATTAATATCGCCGGACTTCAATATGTGTTGTATTCTCTCTTAACTCTTTCAAACGAACAAGAAGATTTAGTGTATTTATCACAGGAAACAGAAGATCGAAGTTTGGCTTATGTGGAATTAGCCAGAGATCAAAGGAATGTGGATCAGATATTTGGTGCTCTTTCAGATTCATTATTTGAATTATCCAAAACGATACCTCAATTTTCGAATCAGGTTAATACCAAATCCATTGAACTCAAAAATAAATTGGAAAGAGCATTAACGCAGATGGCAGAACGTGATCAAAGAAACGCTTCTGTTGCTTCCAGACAAGCATTTGGCGGTATCAATGAAATTGCTTTCATGATTGCAAACTTACTCGAACAACTTCAGAACAGTGATAACTCTGGTGGAAAAGGAGGCAGTGGTTCACCTCAATCAATTCAGCAGATGATTGAACAAATGGGAGAAATGAAAGGGAGTCAGCAACAGTTGAATGAACAGCTTCAACAGATGATCAATGATATGCAGGGCGAGCGTTTATCGAACGATCAAATGGAACGATTAAATGAAATAGCTAAGCAACAAAACAGAATCAGAAAGCAACTTCAAGAGCTTAAAGAAAATGGCGGGTTAGAAGGTGATCGAGCAGGAAGTGAAATTGAGCGAATGATCGAAGAAATGGAAGATACGATCAATGATCTTAGAGGAGGTGCTGTAGATCCAACACTGATTGAAAGACAACAAAATATTCTAACACGTATGTTAGAAGCAGAGAAATCGATGCAAGAACGGGATGAAGAAGAAAAGGAAAGAGAAGCTAAACAGCCCGGAGATTTTAACAGAGCAAATCCCTCCGATATCACTTTAGAAGAACTTGAAAAACAGATTCGCTCTCGCCTTAATAATCCAAACTTTACAAAATACTCACAAGATTATCAAAGATTGATAGAGCGATACTTTGAGCTTCTCAAAAAACTACAGGAAAGGAATAGCTGATAGCTGATAATATTAATAAAAACCCTGCCCTAGTTCAAGCGTCCCGCTTGGACGGAAAGAGGCTTGGAATCTGGATCTCTTTAAACTATTCCATATGATTTTTAAACAACAATTAAGATTCCTCCGTGGGAGTGCCTTTGGCGCTGCCTCCGCAGGAATGACTTATAGCCGTTGTTTGCATCCATATTTTAAAATCGAACTCAGGTTGATAACTGATAATAAAAGTCTTCGATCTAACCTTATCTACTTTTTACTTTTCTTAAAAACTTCGGTTGTATTCAATTATTTTTTTGTATGCCTGAAGAACGGCTTCCGCTTCTTCTCCTTCCATAACATCAGAAACTTCTTTCGCAGATTTCATAGCATTTTTTGGCGCAAAAGCTTTGCCCACAATTTCTAAACCGGGTTTGTCGCCTCCTGTATCCCCAATAAAAGCAACTTCATCTAATTCAAGATTTAGTAGTTCACACAAAAACTTAATGCCTTCTCCTTTATTGGTGCTTTTAGAAATTACATTAATGGATACATCGGTATAATGAACTTCAAAGTCGGGATAGTTGGCTCCTACATATTCTTTGATTTTAGGATACATTTCATAGATAACTTCGGGTTCTTGATTTATAATCCCTGAATCGGTGAATTTTGCGAACTCAGGAATAGAATCAGGATATTTATCAATGAAGTTTTCCCGAAGATGAAGTTTCAACTCATTTAGTTCTGTCTCTCTTTTCTTACCAAAAGTAGGATGCCAATGAAGTTTGTTTTTATTCATATCGTAAATTCCTCCTCCGCTTTCAAACAAAAAAGGTTTATACATTCCCATCCATTGGTAAACAGCTTCTGCGTAAGGCATTGGGCGTCCCGTACAAATTGTTAATGGTGGAATTGTTTTGTCTGTTTTACTCAACTCATTAAGTTCCTTAATCTGAGTAATCATTTCCCAGTTAGGAGGTATGAAAGGCATACTGATACAACCATCAAGATCAGTAATAAAAAGTTTGATCATCTATCTAATTCTCTTTTCTATAAGTCGGTACAAGATACGCAAAAGTAAAGCAGAATAAGGCCAGCGCTCCCATCCATTGATATTGATTTTTGTAATCTGCGTATTCCTGGCTGGAAAATTCCCCTTTTTCTAATTCATCAACACGAGCCAGGAAAGCGTCAATTCCATCATTACCTCTTTCAATTGCGTAATAGGTTCCATTTCCTTTATTGGCTATTTCCCGAAGCACATCGCTTTGAAGAGAAGTGGTTACAACTTTTCCCGAACGATCTCTTTTATAGCCAATTAGGTTTGAAGTATTTTCTTCATAGATAGGAATTGTTGTCCCAGCATCGGTTCCTATTCCTAAAGTATAAACATAAATATTTTTATTGATCAGATTTTGGAGAGGTTCTTCGTAAGATTGCCCATGATCTTCTCCATCAGAAATAATTAACAGTACCTTTGCTGCTTCTGTTTCATTCTCTTCCAATGATTCGAATGCGGTAATTGCTGTTTCCATTGCCGCTTTAAAGTCTGTAGCAGAACTTGGCATTTGCTCGGTATCAGCAATTTCCAGAAATAATTTTAATGCTGAATAATCCAGCGTCATCGGACTTTGCAAATACGCTTCTCCGGTAAAAACTATTAACCCTACACGATCACCTTTAAGTCGCTCAATTAATCTATTTATCTCAAACTTAGCTTTCTCCAATCTACTGGGACGTACATCTTCCGCATTCATGCTTGCAGAGAGGTCTAAAGCGATTAGCATATCCACACCTTGCCGCTTCACTTCACGGACTTCAGTCCCGAGCTTAGGGCCTGCAAAAGCTAAAAGAAGGAATGATAAGCCAACAATCACAAAAGTAGTTCTGAGAATATCACCCGGTTTCCAAAAACCACGCCTGAGCGTTGAGAATAGTTCTTCATTAAAAAACCGCGTTCTCTTTTTTTGGAGAGATTTAGTTCTAAACCATACTCCAACAATCAACACCGGAATGAGGATAAAAAACCATAGTAAAAGCGGGGATTCCCAAATCATGGATTTAAGTTAAGAGTTTGAGTGATTAATTTTAAGTGTTTAATATTTTTTTGTAAGGAATTACTTATGAACCTGAATTCCCACAAAGTGATGCCCTCGGCAGATTATAAAAACCTTCATCACCCCCGCCTTCCAGAGTTGTACGGCGGACAGGCCGCTTTCAGTGAAATGATGGAATGAGTCATGATTTTACATGTTGTCTGTCCGTCTGTCGGACGGAGTACGGCTGACGGAATTTCGCTGAAGATGTGATTATTAGTTTCAACTACCCCGCCCGCCCGTGGCGGACACCCCTTCAATCCTTGCCATAGGCATTCCTGTGGAAGAAAGGGAACTTTACTCCTCAGGCGTAAAGAAAAAATCTCTTCCCAGTTCAACCTCCCGCTTGGACGGAAAGAATATATAAACCGCACCAGCGAGACGCTGGCGCTAGGTTGGGAACTTTACTCCTCAGGCGTAAAGAAAAAATCTCTTCCCAGTTCAACCTCCCGCTTGGACGGAAAGAATATATAAACCGCACCAGCGAGACGCTGGCGCTAGGTTGGGATTCCCAAATCATAAATTTAAGTTAAGGATAAATTATACTTGTTGACGTAAATTAAGAATTAAAAATTCAAAATTTATAATTCTTAATTTTGAATTCTTAATTGATCAATACCACTTGTAAATCCATCAAATTAATACCTGTTGGCCCTGTTTTGATATGCGTATTTGCCAGCTTATGAAATTCATAGGAGTTGTTATCTGAAAGTAATGCTTCAGGATCAATTTTATTTTTTCGAGCAAGTAATGTTGTATTTGAATTTACCAGTGCCCCTGCCGCATCAGTCGAGCCATCAATTCCATCCGTATCTATACTCAACATAGAAATGGTGTGTTGACCTTCAAAAGAAAGTGCCGACATCAATGCTAACTCCTGATTTCGTCCTCCTTTTCCCTTTCCGGAAACTTTAACAGTGGCTTCTCCGGTGTAAATCAAAGCTGCCGGTTTTTTTACTTTATCATTTCCGCTCAGAATTGAAATCGCCTTGCTGCAAATATGTTTTGCTACTTTTTGAACTGTACCGGAATAACTCTCATTATTTATCCAGACGTTATACCCTTCTTTTTTTAGAAGATTTGAAATATTAGTTCTTAATCTATCTAAACTATCTATTAGCTTTATGGTATGACTTGGGTGTTCATCAAGTTCAGGATTCTCCGGAATATATCCTTCAACTCCACAGATCAAATGCTCCTGAATTGAAACAGGTATCTTAGCCCAAATCTTCACGTTCTTTAGAATTTGAACAGCTTCAATGTAAGTAGATGGATCAGGAATTGTTGGTCCGCTTCCAATTGTGCTCAAATCATCTCCGGGGACATCCGATTCAATAACTGAAATTAAATTAAGATGATGGAGACCACTCGCTAACTTCCCTCCTTTTACATCGCACACATGCTTGCGAACTATATTCATCTCCTGAATTGAAGCCCCTGATTTCAAAAGTTCCTCATACAGTACTTGGAGCTCTTCAATTTCAATTCCGAATGGCGGGATAGTAAACATAGATGAAGCTCCCCCTGAAATGCAGAAAACTAAAGTATCTCCTGGGGGAATATTTTTTACAAAATCCAGAATTTCATAAGAAGCTGCAACTGTATTGGCATCAGGAGTTGGATGTGTACCTTCAAATACCTGAATATTATCAGAAACAACGCCTACTTTTTGAGAAAGAACTAATCCATCAATAAGTTGATCTGTATAATTTTTTGATAATGATTTTGCCATTTTCAGAGAACCCTTTCCTACAGCAACAATCCAAATATTAGCCTGTTTATCAATATCTAACTTGAGTTCATGATTTCCCTGATCTTGAAATAAAATCTCAGGAATTTTTTGAAGCAACTCTTGCTGTGATTCAAGTTTAGCTTTCATAACTATCTATTTCTGCGTTCGATCTTTTCTGAATAATTAAATAAGCAGGAAAACCTAAACTTGAAAGAGGAAGTAAATATCTAAGAATCATATCCATTACTTCCAGAAAAAAAAGATTTCCTTTACTTCCAAAAAGCATACTAACAAAAGCTATCAACCAGAAAAAAATTTGAATTAAGCATAAAATTCCAAAATTTTTCCATCCGGCGCTTATAAAAATTAGGCTAATTGTGCTAAATAAAAAGAACATGCCGAAAGGTATCTTAAATGGAAACTCCTTCGTTAGATTTTTACTGGAATAAATTATTGTGGTACTTACAGAGCTTTGGTTATATGTTTCAAAATTCTGAGTTTTAACAATTGGTCTGATTATCTCAGCTGTATAAGATCTGATTGGGCGCAGTATTAGAAAGTAGAATCCTATAAAAGCGGTTGTGAGTATTAGCTTTTTCCAAATACTCATACAGTATTTGCCTTAACTTTTGAGCTTGGCAAAGCATTAAAATTCACCCAGATCATCCACATCAAAAATATAGTTATGTAAAAGATAGTGGTGGTTGAGTAGTCATGAGTAAAATCAAAAAAGGCCGGCCACTGTGCTTGCGTTACAGTTAAAACTGAAATTCGAATGATATTTACGAAATATATAACCCCTATTCCTACTACTGAGAAACTTAACCGCTTTTTCCAGGAACCGGGATAGGCTAGTATAAATCCAAGGAATAGTCCCATTGCCGCAATTCCATTGCATCCATCTACTACTTCGATTCCTGCATTTCCGTAAATACCAATAACTCTGTTATAAGTAAAAACCTCATAGCCTAACCAGTCCACAATTCCGGCACTGTTTGAGATAATATTTAAGGAGATCCATTCATCTAGTGAGCCATCCGGTAATAACCACAATTCATAGATCACATACCAAACGATAAAAAAGCACAACGCTTTAACAATAAACTGTGTAAGTGGTGATTTCATTGATATACTCATTATCTTAAATTCATGGATTCGATAAAAATTCACTTATTTTTTCAACTATCAATTCAATATTTGAAGTTTCAAGCTCTGGATAAATGGGCAATGAAATTGCTTGTTCACTTGCGCAAATAGAAATGGGGCAATCTTTGGCAATATATCCTAAATCAGAAAAACATTCTTGGATATGAAGGGGCTTCGGGTAATACACTGCATTTCCGATTCCTTCATTCTTTAGATAAGCTGACAAATCGTTCCTATACTTTACACGCAATGTGTATTGATGATAAATGTGCCTTCCTTTATTTCGTTCAGAACCATGCGTTTCAACAGGTAAAATCACTTTATTGTTAGAAATACTACATTCTTTTTTACCCAATTCATCGCATTTGTTTGAACAATTTGGATTTAATCCTGTAAGATCATTTGACCTGAAAAGTTCGTTATATGTTTGAGCTATTTTCTTTCTCTGTTCTGACCATTCATCCAGATATTTTAGTTTAACCTGTAAAACTGCAGCTTGAATTGTATCTAAACGGCTATTTATACCTACTAACTTATGATGATATTTTGGTTTGGCTCCGTGTAATCGTAAAACATCAATCTTTTCAGCCAGCTCAGCATCTTTCATTGTGATCAATCCTGCATCGCCGTAGGCGCCCAAATTTTTACTAGGGAAAAAACTGAAACATCCAAAATCACCCATGGTGCCGGCTGGTCTGCCTTTATATGTAGCCCCGATCGACTGAGCGGCATCTTCAATAACGTACAAATCGAACTCATTGGCAATTTCCATGATGGGATCCATATCTGCCATCTGGCCATAGAGATGAACCGGAATAATTGCTTTGATTTTCTCTGGTGGAGCTTTAATTTTTTTTGAGAGCTCATCTTTTCCTTCAAGAAAAGCTCTGATTTTCTCAGGATCTATATTAAAGCTGTCATATTCGATATCAATAAATACAGGAATAGCACCTAGTCTCGAAATTGCTCCTCCGGTAGCAAAAAAAGTAAAAGGAGATGTAATTACATAATCACCCGGTTCAATATCTATCGCCATCAAAGCTAAAAGTAACGCATCAGAACCCGAAGCACATCCGTAGGCAAAATTTGAACCTATGTATGAATTTATTTCAGATTCAAACATCTTAACCTGATCTCCCATAATGAAGTTCTGTTCGTTTAGAACATTCTGAATTGCATCATTTACTTCATCTTTGATCGAATCATATTGAGCATTAAGGTCGAGAAGAGAGATCATAAACTTGTAATTATACTAAGCGTCTATTTTAGAGGTTACACATCCATTATTCAACTCGTAAACTTCTCCTGTTTCTGAACATTGTGCAATTCCTTCTTTATCAAATTCTAATCTTATACCCGCCTTTGAAACCCAGCCGATTTGCTTAGCAGGATTTCCTACAACGAGAGCGAAATCTGGAACAGGTTTAGTTACAACCGTTCCAGCGCCGATAAATGAATAGGAACCAATTTCATTTCCACATACAATTGTAGCATTTGCACCAATAGAAGCACCCTTTTTTACTATTGTTTTCTGATATTCGTCTTTCCTGTTAACATGGCTTCTGGGATTTACAACATTTGTAAACACCATCGAAGGTCCGCAAAATACATCATCTTCTAAAATTACTTCATCGTAAATTGAGACATTATTCTGAACTCTAACATTGTTTCCAAGTATTGCTTTACTGCCTACGAACACATTTTGACCGAGCACACAATTTTCACCAATTTCAGCTCCGTTAGTAACATGTACCCAGTGCCATATCTTGGTTCCTTCACCAATCTTGGATTCATCTTCTACAATTGCGGTTTTATCAATGTACGTACTCACTAGTATAGCTTTTGTTTGTTATGATAGCTGATAGCTGATAGCTGAATATAATCAAAACTAAAAACTCTATACTACATTACTTGATAAAACCTGCCGCTTTATAAATTTTTTCGATAAAATTGACCACTTTCATACCTTCAAAAATGTTGGTAGTCTCTGAAGCATTTCCCTTTAAAGCGTTAACCACATTTTCGATTACATAATGGTGATTAGCTGCACTTCCTTTGTAAGGTCCGTAGTCGTTTGGTGGGTTTGTTTCCGGGAGCTCCGGCATGGTATAATTTTCAATATGGCAATATTCAATTTCATTCATGTACTGTCCACCTACTTTCAAGCTGCCTTTTGTACCTACAACCGTAATACTGCTTTCCATATTCTGATCCCAGCAAGAAGTTGAATAATTAATGCTCCCTATACCGCCATTAACGAATTCGAATTGAGCAAAACCTGAATCATCGAAGTCTTTAAGATTTGGATGAGTAAAGTTTTTTACTACCGCATTAACATTTTTAATATCTCCGAATACCCAATATAAAAGATCAATAAAGTGACTGAATTGGGTAAACAAAGCTCCTCCATCTAAATCTCGGGTCCCTCTCCATTCACTTGTTGAATAATAGCGTTCGTCTCTATTCCAATAACAATTGGTTTGAACCATTAACACATCGCCCAGCATTTTATCATCAATAACTTCCTTTAGCCATTTTGAAGGGGGGCTATATCGATTCTGTTTTACCACAAATGCTTGCTTTCCCGTTTCTATCATATCAGAAAGTACTTGCTCACAACTTTCTGTAGATAAACCCATGGGTTTTTCAATGACCACATGATAACCGGCTTTCATCAGCATAGAAGCATAATGAGTATGAAATCCATTTGGAGTTGCTATACAAACTACCTTTGTTTTGCCCTCATCTTTAGCAATGAAGTCATCAATACTTGAAAATTTATCTGTATCTATATCCAAAGATGAGGATTGGTCAAGCTGGGTTTCATCAACATCGATAATTGAGATGAGCTCAGATTCAGGATATTCATTTATTATCTTAGCATGACGCTGTCCGATTCTCCCAAAACCAACTACCGAAAATTTAATTCTACTCATGAACTCCTATTATTTTAGCTGTTAGCTGTTAGCTGTTAGCTGTTAGCTGTTAGCTGAACATTATAAACTCTAAATCAAAACTACTAACTAATCACTCATACCCCATACCTCATACCTCAAAACTATCCCAATCAGTCCTTCCCAAAAAGATCTCTCGTATAAACTTTCTCTTTTACATCTTTGATCTCCTCAACCATACGATTCGCAACGATGACATCTGAAATCTTTTTGAACTCGTCAAGATCCTTAATAACTTTTGAATGATAAAACTCATCTTGATCCAAATAAGGCTCGAAAACAACAACTTCAATTCCCTTTGCCTTAATTCTTTTCATAATTCCTTGAATAGCACTGGCACGAAAATTATCTGAGCCTTGCTTCATCACCAATCGATAAATACCTACAATATTAGGAGCGTTTTTCCATATTTGTCTTGCAACAAAGTCTTTCCTAGTTCTATTGGCATCAACAATTGCCTTAATCAAATTATTAGGTACATCTTCAAAATTTGCCAATAATTGTTTAGTATCTTTTGGTAAACAGTATCCTCCATAACCAAATGATGGATTGTTGTAATGGTCTCCAATTCGTGGATCTAGCCCTACTCCTTCTATTACTTGCTTTGAATTAAGTCTGTGTGTTTCTGAATATGAATCTAACTCATTAAAGTACGCCACTCTCATAGCTAGGTACGTATTCGAAAAAAGCTTAATGGCTTCCGCTTCTGTATTATCCGTAAATAATACCGGTATATCATCAGCGTCTTTTTTTGCACCTTCAACTAGTAGCGCAGCAAATTTTTCAGCTCTCTCTGAACGTTCTCCAACTACAATACGAGATGGATATAAATTATCATATAGCGCTTTTCCTTCTCTTAAAAATTCCGGAGAAAAAATCAGCTTTTCACAGCCAAAATCTTCTTTAGTCTTTTTCACATATCCAACCGGAACAGTAGATTTTATAACCATTACCGCATCAGGATTAATGGCCATCACGTCTTTGATCACTGACTCTACAGATCTGGTGTCAAAATGATTGGTTTCAGCATCATAATTTGTGGGAGTAGCAATAATCACATACTCTGCATTTTTATAAGCTTCTTCTTTGTCTAAAGTAGCACGGAGATCTAGTTTCTGATTTGCTAAGAAATCTTCTATCTCTGTATCAGTAATAGGAGATTTTTTGTTGTTGATCAGCTTTACTTTCTCCTCAACAATATCCACTGCGGTAACTTCATGATGTTGAGATAATAAAACGGCCAATGAAAGCCCAACATACCCGGTTCCTGCTACTGCTATTTTCATAAATCTTAAGCTTTAAAAATGTGATTCTGTTTTACTGTTGAATAATCTTTCATTGCATTTCTTGCATCTATAATACAATTATTCCAATTCCCTAACTCTTTGTAATTTATATCTGAATGATTGGTAGAAATTACAACTGCATCATAAGATGATATCGTTTCTTCATTCCATTTCACTGAATTAATACCCGTCCATTCCTCATGTTCTCTACTTTTAGGGATTGTTGGAATATTAGTGTCGAAATAAGAAACATCTGCTCCTTTATCTTTTAGTAGATCAAGAATTTTAAACGTTGGTGACTCCCTCATATCATCTACATCCGGTTTATAAGCTAAACCAATCACCAAGATCTTTGAGCCGTTCACTGATTTCTTATGTTTATTGAGAGCTTCTGTTGTCTTTTCAATTACATAATAAGGCATAGATGTATTTATCTCCCCGGCAAGTTCAATAAACCTCGTATGTTTGTCATATTCTCTGGCTTTCCAGGTCAAGTAAAAGGGATCGATTGGAATACAATGTCCACCAAGACCCGGCCCCGGAGTGAACTTCATAAATCCAAAAGGTTTTGTATCCGCTGCATCTAATACTTCATGAACATCAATCCCCATGGCTTCATAAACCACTTTTAGTTCATTTACTAATGCGATATTTACCGACCGGAATATATTTTCGGTCAACTTAACTGCTTCCGCTGTTTTACAATCAGAAACCGGTACAGTTTCATTTATAGATGTTTCATACATTTTACAGGCTATAGTGAGAGCATTCTCGGAGCTAGCCCCAACCACTTTAGGGATATTTGCTGTATTAAAATTTTTATTAGCAGGATCTTCTCTTTCAGGACTATACGCGACGTAAAAGTCTTTATTACATTTCAATCCCGAAAGATCTTCCAAAATTGGAATGATAATTTCTTCTGTAGTAAGCGGATAGGTAGTTGATTCTAATATAACAAGATGACCTTTACGAAGATACTTCCCGATGGTTTTAGAAGTCTTAACTACAAAACTGAGATCCGGCTCACGGTGTTCATTTAAAGGAGTTGGAATACACATTAACAATGCATCAGCTTCTGGTATTCTGCTGAAATCCGTAGTATAATCACAGATCGAACTTTCAGAGAGTTGCTTCATCATTTCTTTGCCAAGATGTTTTATATACGGAGTTCCCGAAGCAAGACAGTCAACCTTACGTTGATCAATTTCAAAGCCTAAGGTGGGCATATTATTTTTATTGAATGTCCACATCAGGGGAAGCCCTACGTAGCCCAACCCAATAATACCCACTTTAAATTTTTTACGTTCGATCTTCTGTAATAACTCTTCCATCCTACAAAGATAGCGTTTTTGACGATTAATTCGAGTGATTACTTAAAAGAAAATTTACATGTCATTCTAAACCAACCCGCTGTCAAGGTCTAGTTCCACTTAGGTCATTAGTGTAGATGTTAGATAATTCGTTGACAAAGCGAAGTCATCGCGAGAAGCAGTTTAGTTAAGTTCAACAATTTATTTAGGTCATCTCGTGGCCTTTCCGCCGCACATGTACTATGGCAGGCGGGCGTATGCCCTAGATCTAGATTTATGTTTGTAGCTCGAAATGAAGAAAGTAACGAATACAAAAAGTAATTATTTGAAGCAGGAGCTCCCGAAATACATTCCGCAGCAGACAGCCTGTGTGAAAAGTATTTTTAAGATCTCGTTTACTTAATTTTTTTAAGCGTTCGTATAATTTAGTGGTTAATCCTCCAAGGATTCGGAATCCTTGGAGGATTTTTTCTTAAAAAATTAACCATCTTTTTTACTCAAGCGCTTTTCATACGAACTGAGAGCTACGGAACGAGTTACCGGGCTTACACAAATCCTGATCCGCCAGCAGGGGGACAGTATTGTAGATGTTAGATAGTTCCATTGCTGTCGATGAATGAGAAAAGGACAACTTTTAATACAGCCTCAATCTAAAACCAAACTTAGCAATGGTAGAAAACCGGTTATTGCTTCTTCCTGATATGTTTTGATAGCTCTCTACTTTATTATATCCCGTATCCAGCTCAAACCAGAAATTTGGATGAGGATTATAGAAAATATTTAGTCCACCCCTGAGTGTTTTTTCCACTTCTCCTGTGAGGATAATATCTATCAAAGAACCGTCTGGATTAGTTCTAACAATAGGTTGATTGATAACCTGCTCTCCTTGCAGATAATAAGTGAGTGATGGAGTAATAGAAAGCCCGGTTACAAACTTATCTAAGTAAATCTTAGAATAGAGTTTTGTAAGTACGTAATCGGTATTTTGAGTAGCAATACCACGCCTTAAGTATAAATATCTCCCTTCTGCTTCAGGGGCATTATAGGTTTGATAAGCAACTGCTTCTAATGAAAACCCAATATCAGTATTACTTACTATATCAGCGATATTAATATTACCCATAACAGAGTATGTAGTGACTTCATTTTTATCTTCCACATGAATGTCATCTAATAAAAACTGCCCATCGAATGTGATATTTTGATAATTCCACCAAATAGATGATCCCATCAACAAATTCACATCATCATTAATAGGACTATTTGAACTTATGAAGCCAAATACAAGAAATGGGTTTAAAAACTTCGGTGAAATGCCAGAATTGTATCCTGAGTAAATTACAGATTCAAAATAGGTGAGAGTTAAGTTTTTGAACGGACGCCAATCAAATCGGTGTGCTGCAATATACCTTCGTTGAGATCCATTCTGAATTGCCTTCCCTTGAAATGACCCATTAGGACTCAAATTATCTAATTCACCTAAAATACTTTGAAATGAAATATATTTACCGGTATAACCCAGTTTTATCTTATCAAAGCTTCGTGCATTATTACTCAATATTACGGAAGACTGATTATAAGCCGCCCAATGATGATCATACCTGCCAAGATAAAGATCAAAATTTGAATAATTTAGGCCGAGGTATGAATCCTCAGGACGGATATAAAGTCTATCACCCACATCAATCCCATCAGGATCCTGATCATAATATAGACTATGAGTAAGATTTAAACTCCCTACAAAAAATTCATTTCCTAATACTCCCCTTAACCGCACTTGAGGATAGATAAAAAAATTATCTCTTAAAGGATCCAAAGTATTCAATCGCTTAGAGTCACTTAATTGTACTTCATTATCAATCTCAAGAGTTTTGAAACTCTTATCCTTTTTTGAGGTTTTGTTAACCCGTCTTTTAATAAAATAATACCATTCCATCTCTGATTTTGACAAAGAACTAATTGGTACGTTTTCTATGGCAGAACTAATTTCAAAGTAAGTATAGGGAAGTGAAGTAGGATTAAGATCTAAAAGAAACCCCCTTTTCTGTAGTCTGCTAATATATTCATAAGTATTATCCGATAGGAGCATCACCTCTCTATTTTGACTTTTAGAAATAGAGAAAAGACTTAATACCAAAAAGAGTGTAATTATTAGTATTCTTCTATACAATGATATTCTGATATAATGTTGTTGTGGAAGATATTAGCTTTTAATTCAAATAGAATGGTTGTGCAAAGCTAAATTAATATAAGGAAGGAAGAAAATATAATGTACTATTAAAACTATCTTGCACCCTTCTTAAGTAATACACTTTTAAGGATAGTTACAAATAGTTTTACATCCAGCTTGAAGCTCACATTTCTA
The DNA here is from genome assembly GCA_963975485.1 of uncultured Balneola sp. Classification (GTDB taxonomy): domain Bacteria; phylum Bacteroidota; class Rhodothermia; order Balneolales; family Balneolaceae; genus Balneola. The sequence goes on from CAXBHO010000072.1 coordinate 19,546, forward strand.
ATGTAGATGATATCAGTTTTCATCCATAAGCTAAAGTCGGTGTGTTGTCTAAAATAAGCTTGCCAAATACAACCCAAGCCGGGTTTCACTTTAAACCGTTGAAGCTCTTCTTCTTCATAATCTGAAATTGGTGTTGAAATAGGCCTTGGCCCAATAATTGTCATTTCTCCCTTTAAAATATTGAATAATTGGGGCAACTCATCCAAACTTGTTCTTCTTAAAAACTTACCCAAAGAAGTAATTCGGGGATCTTTATCTGATTTAAATAATTTCCCACCATCCATTTCATTCAAGTGGCTTATTTTAGATTGTAACTCATGTGCACCATTTACCATCGTGCGAAATTTATAAACATAGAAAGCTTTTCCGGATAAGCCATACCTTTTATGCTTAAAAAAAACCTCTCCTTTTGAATCTATCTTAACAAGAAAAGCAATTAAGACAAGCAATGGAGAAATTGCAATAAATAGAAAAAGAGCTACAATATATTCAAATATATACTTGTTTTTTAAGTATCTATTAGCTTTCGGGCTTAGTAAGTCAGACGGAATAGCCTCTTTTTTGCTTTCCTTTCTAAGTAATACCGACGTAATCTTTGACTCTAAAATTTCCGACATATCCCTAATATTTATTTACCCTTATAGACCGCATAATTTTATCTCTATTTTATTAGAGCGATAAAAATAACTATCTATATGGAGATATCAAATTTATAATCCCTGCGGAATATTAAAATTTTCTCATAAACCCCTTCACATTTGTCCAAAACGTTTAAAAAGCAGTTAGTGAAAGCCCCGAAGCCGGAGCTTTTTTATTTTAGGAGATTCAATCCACCCTAAAATATCACTGACTATGAAAAATGTAACATTACGACCTCCCTCCCAAGCTCCTGCTTGGGAGGGGAGTGTGATTTAGCCAAAAGGAGATAGTTAACCGTCCAAGCGCGACGCTTGA
>CAXBHO010000073.1:0-20276 GCA_963975485.1 uncultured Balneola sp.
AAGGCAGGGTGATGGAGCGGCCAAAGGCTGTCCTGTCTATTGGTGAAATTTCAGCTCCCTATCTGACGACATTTCAGCAATGACATGACACTAGTAAAGAAGTCTATTTTAATCGACCTCAGGTTAAGTATTAACTTTTCAGCGTTTAGTACTCTTGCTTCATGTATTAGTAAGTGCTGAATTGACACTAAAGAATCGCACTATATAAATGGTAGTATATTGCATTTGCCTTACTTTCGTACCGATACTGAGCTTCCTCAGCACAGGCTCCAGCAACAACGCCTTTGGCAATCCGACAATTGGCGGGAAACTCAGGTTATGAGATTTATTCGTCCTTTGGACACGCAATCTTACATGTTCACTTTTTCTGACCACTATTCAAAAGGCCGACTAGATAAAAAAATTTGAAAAAAACTTCTTAATTCAATAAAAATTCATCAAAGTTAATCCTTTTTAATTCTAAAAGCATTTAACGAATTAGCTGATACCTTACATAGATGCTTTCCAAAATAGACTACCCAAAAATATTCCATTTACTTGTTGAAGACGCTATAGCTACAGCCATGTATTTACACTTTTTGAAATTCAACTTGCTATCTTTTTCAATTGAATTGTCTAGTACATAGGCAACTGCAACAATCATATTTTTCATGCTATTATTAACGCTCTGTCCTTTATATTTAGCGCAAAGCACTAAGAAATCAATTTCTTTATTTATGCCCTTCTTTTTATCAACCCATAAAAGTGAAGTTTCTAGTTTTGCCAGAATGTAATCAGGGCGATCTTTTCCAGGCAACTCTTTTACAGCTTCGGCATTAATCGGAAGTTGTAACTCAAGTTCTTTGGGACCTTTTTCTATCTCAGTAATTTCGATTTTGAATGGTTTCATACATTAAACCTATCTCGCTATTTTATTAAAGTAAATCTCTTCGTCAATGTTACTTCAGATGTCTTTAATCTATAGAAATAAACTCCACTTGCTAAATAATCAGCTCTCATTGTTACGGAATGTGATCCTGAATTATATAACTGATTAGTTAGCGTTTCTACTAGTTGACCCGTCATATTAAATACTTCCAAAAGAACTTTTTCCTGTTTGTTTAATGAGAATGTGATCGTTGTGCTGGGATTAAACGGATTAGGATAGTTCTGTAAAAGAGTCACTTCTTCAGGAATCTCGTTATCCTCCTCATTAGAAACCGGCATTCCATTCGATGCACCCGGTGTTGGATCATTCATAAAAACAAAGTTCGAACTTCCGTCTTTATCTCTACCATAAGAAACATCCGTTGTTTGAGCGCCATAGCTTAATGTATTTATAGCATTAAAGGTCTGCCCACTTTGCTGATATAAACCAATATCTTCTCCGCCTTTACTTAAATTAAAGGAAGTGTGTAACGGACCTTCTTTCTCATCATCATCAGCCCAGATCAATAAAAACCCTTTTGCTGCAATGGTAGTATCAGGAAACGCCCACTTATTTTTTTCCGCTAGATCATCGGTAAGAAAATATCCGTTCATCGATATCGGCGAGTTTGTTGTATTATAGATTTCAACCCAGTCAGGATATGCTCCTCCTTCGTCCTGAATAGTAGTACTATTGCTCGCCATAAATTCATTTATTACCAGCGTTTCTACTGAAGCGCTATTCTCCTGAGTGCTTTTTTTTGCCGGATTTTGAGGGTATCTGCTTACTTGTCCATTCAGATCTTCAGCTGCTACATAAAAATTAATATCACTTGAATACGTTCCTATATCTTTTGAGCCGGTGTACATTCCATCGCCGGCAGCAAGATCATAGCCTAACCCATCATCTTTTAGTTCAAATGGATTTAAAACCTCAATAATATCAAGTTTTGAAATCACAATGTCAGTGTCTTCGTCAATAACTTCAGCTTCAACTACAATTATCTTCTCTCCGTTATTCTCTAAAAGTTTAGAAGATAAGCTCAAGATAATCGGATAAATATTATTCAACTCTAGTTGAGCAAGCGCTGAAGATTTTCGGTCTTCTATAAACGGTTTCAATCCATATTTAACGTGACCGCCAAGAGATTGATCATAAGAATTATTGAAATCATCTATATCATAACCGTAATCTCTTGTTCTAAAAGTATCTGCTTCTGCTGCTGCTTGAACTTGTGCTTTTAATCGATTTATTTCCGGGAAAAGCGAATCTTCATTAAACACTTTCTCAATCGTTTTATTGATATAGTAACTGTACCAGTCTCTGAATTTCTGAATATTAAGTAACCTTTTTGTAAGCGGTCTTGGTTCTCCGGTTCTGTCCCAAGTGTATAAATTTCTTGTAGCCCAATCTCTTTGAACGAAATCGATTCCCAACGTATTATCGTAATCGTATGGAATTACAGTAAACCTATTTTCAGAAGGGTCATTATATAAATAGAAATTGTTCTTATTGTATCTGTAATTATCCCAGTTACCTGTCAATACATCTATCGCCATCCATTTTAAGGTTGCATGCACATCCAAATAATCGTGTATTTGTTCTTCGTATTCCTGAACAGATGCGTTTTCCAGAAAATCAATAAATGAAGCTAAGTCGGAGTAATCGTTTTCGTCTTCATTGGTTTTAAGATCGTAAGGTCTTCTTCCAAATTCCTCGTAGTTACTGTAATCATCTGCATTTGGTCCTCGATAAGACAAATCTGCTGGATATAGACATTTGTATAGATTACCGGAATCGTCTTCAAACTCTTTCTTTATCATTTCATCATCTATATGCTCTACATTTAAATATAGACCATAAAAAACGTCATTTATATAGAACGCCACATGATTAGCCCTGGATGCTTTTACATCCATTTTCTCAAAAATATCCCAGCTCACTTTTGCTCTCATTACGGTTGGATCGTTATGCTCCCCGTTTATATTCATTTTATCCAATCCGCGATATTCTCGTCCCTGAATAAATGTATTGAATGATATCTTAAATGATTTTTTTTGTGAGGCTCTTGATGTATTTCCTCGCAAACGAAACCCTACACTATCTACGGTTTCTGTAACTTCATTCTTGGTAATGCTGAAACCGGCAACAAATTCTCTATCGCTTTGTTGGTTTTCTTCAGCTAAGATTTCATCCAAGGAGTCTGAGTCAATCAAAATTCTAACTTCGGGTAGTGTTGAATCGTCAAAAACCCATTTTGATCCCGCCTGACCAGAAGCTGTTGAAATTAAAAAAATGAGTAAAAAAAGAGTTGAGCCGATGTTTTTCATAAAAGTAATTTGCATTAAAAAAGGAGCTTAAAAGCTCCTTTAAAATAGTAAATATAAACTAATTTCTTATTACTTAGTTGTAATAGGAATTGCAGTTAAGGTTTTTCCCCACTGTAAGTTTAAATGCGCTTTCGTATCTGATAGCGTATCAAAATAAATGGTAACCCATTCGAAACCAGAGGCTCCTTCTGTTGTAACTGCCGCCGGAACTCTTAATACATCTTCGGCTTCATCGTACTGTGTTCCCCAACTTATTTTGTTATTCAAAATAAAAATCCAGTTCTCTCCGGGAATCGTATATAATGAATAGGTACCTGCTTTTACTTCTTTACCACCAAACATAACATCACTTGAAAATGTAATATTAGTTGATTCATTAGCACCTGTTCTCCACACTTTACCTTCCGGAGCTAATGAAGAAAGACTTCTTCCTTTTAAACCCGGACGACCGTACGTTACCGTTACCGTTGTTGAGCCAATATCCTGGCTAACCGTTGCATTTGGGCTTGGGCGATTTCCTTTTCCTCGTTCTTGAGCAAAGGACATTTCTGATGTAAGCAGCACCGCAAATACTGCCAGTGCTCCAAGTTTTAATAATGTCTTCATAAATCTTTTTGTTTTGTTATTTGTTAATTATTCGGAAATAAATTTTTATCAATGCCGGGAATAATCTTTAAGGCATTTTTGTAATACACTTTTTCTAACACATTATCCGAGAGATTCAGTCCATACATTTTCCAAAAAGCATGGCGTTTTCTGAAGTAGTCGAAATATTCATCATTACTTTCTAATACTCTAAAATAAGTATGATATTCCTCGGGTTGATAAGTATCCTTTCCGAACAATAAGCGATTCTGATATTTTATAAAAAACTCCCGAGCAAAATTTGGCTGCCTTCCAAGCTCAGCAATTATTGCAGAGATTTCAGTATATACGTTAGGAAACTCATCCAGATGTCTTCCCAGACGAGCCAGATCATTAGCCATCCATCCGAAGTGAGCATTTATGAAATTTGTATTCGGATGTTTCCTAAACACATTCCATTGTTCTGCCATTACAACTTCCCAACTCGGAAATCGTGTAGTATCTCCACGATGACGATTTGGGAAGTTTTTCATTTCTAACCAGCGCTCATTTTTCTCATCAATTGGGGCCCAAAAAACAGCCGGTTCACCGGTATGGATAAGAACAGGGATTCCAAGTTCTCCGGCTTTTGCCCAAACCGGATCAATGCGAGGGTCATCAGTTTGAACTCTATTTCCCTCAGAATCAAGAACTGTTAGCCCTAAGTTTTTGAAGATTTTTACACCTCTAGCTCCATTTTTATAATCTTCCTCAAGTTGATGAACTGCTTTTTCAGTCCATCCTTCTTCATCAATTCCTTTAAAATCAATGTTAGCAAAAACAATAAATCTGTTTAATCCGCTGCTTTTGATATTATCCGTAATATCTTTTAATTGCTCCCCATATCGACCGCTCAGGTTTACAATAACTTTCATGTTTAAGGCATCCATCTCAGAAGCGAGCTGATTTAAATCTTGAGTTGCCATCTGCCAATGATGGCTGTGCACATCAATAAAAGGGAATTTGGCTCTGGTAATTTTTTCTCCGGGCACCACCAGTGTAGAAACAGGCTCATATTCCTCAAAAGACATGGTGGTGTCTGCCGTTTGAGCTTTTACTGCTGAAAGTGTCAACAGAATCAAGAATGATGTTAATGCAAAAATCTTCATGTAAACAGTATAGTTAAAGCGAGATTTATGAGTTGTAAAATCTATTTCTCAGAAAATTAAACTTCCGTTTTTAAAAAGAAGTTTTTTCTGGTAAGAATTCCGATTACTCCAACACCAATTATAAGTAATAAAACGGATGCCAGAAAATCAGAACTTAATAATCTTTTTAAAAAAGGTTGCAAATAGGTGGTTAAATCCGCAATCAAAAGTACTGCCACTCCTTGCCAAATTTTATAGGGGACATCGAATGCTTTTTTGGAATGGAAATAAATGATAAAAGCCATAACTGCATAACTAACCAATGTTGTATAAGCCGATGCCATCATCCCAAAATAGGGGACAAACAAGAAATTTCCGGTAACAGTAATAACAGAACCGATTAACGTAATAAATGCCAGTACTTTTGTTTTTTCACCGATAAAAATTCCTGCTGAGAAATTGATGTACCAGCCCTGAAGCCAATACGCCATCAAAAGTGGAGAAACCACACTTAATCCCATCCAATAATCCTTTCCAATTAACGTGGCATTTGTGAACGGTATTTTTATTTGTACAATCTGCGATACAAATAATGAAAAGAAAATAAAAATTCCTGCTGCGCCTAAATTGAAATACCTAAACGTTTCCGAAAAAATCTTTGGAGCTTCTTCTTCGTCCGATTTGCGCATAAAAAATGGCTGCCACGCATATCTGAAAACTGTTACAAAAAGCAACATTACTACAGCGATTTTATATCCGGCAGAATAAATTCCTACGATATCCTTTCCGGTGTAAGCAGAACCATCTGCTGCAAGTCCATATAAAGTAGTTAATGTTTCGGAATCCATTTTTTTTAGAAAAATTCGATCGATCATTTCATTAATCACATAACCAATTCCTGCTGGCACAAAGGGCAAACCAAATACAAGCGCCTTTTTTAAAAATTGACCATCCCAACTGCCTTTCATCATATCAAAAGTTATACCCCATACAATAAAAGCTGTGATCATAGAAGCAATCACGTTACTGATTAACACGGCCTCAATGCTTAAATTCAGCTCCAATATCAGGTAAAAATTTAACCCAATATTTATGAATACGTTTAAGGCTTTAAGAAAAGCAAAATGATAAGGTTTTCTGGCTAATCGTAATTCTGCAAAAGGCACCGCCGACAAGGTATCAAAAGCCAAAATACCTAACATTAAAGTGAATAATGGAAAGGGTTCTACAATACCAATTAGGGGATTAAGTAGCGGATTCAAGAACCAAACTATCACTATCAAGACAATGGTTGTTGCAAGAAGAAATAGCTGAATGGTTTTAAAAATATCTTTGGCTTTATCTCTGTCTTTGGCATATCTGAAATAGGTTGATTCCATACCATAAGTGAAAATGATATTCAAAAAGGCAAGAAGAACATAAATAAGACTTACAATACCATACACACTCGTATCAAAAACACCCGTATAAAATGGCACTAGTAAATAACCCACAAATCTTGTAAAGACGTGGCTTATCCCGTAGATAAGAGTATCAGAAAAAAGTTCTTTTAGTTGCTTCAAAGCTATTTTTTTGAAAGATGTTCGATTGCCTGAACCCCTAGTAAATAGCTATGTTTTCCAAAACCGGTGATAATTCCATCCATAACTTCTCCTGTAAGGGATTTTTCACGGAATTTTTCTCTGGCATGAATATTTGAAATATGTACTTCTACTTTTGGGATTTTTACCGATTCCAATGCATCCCGTAGTGCAACTGAAGTATGAGTATAAGCGCCTAAATTAGTTACTAATCCTTCCGTTCCATCATTCATTGCTTGCTGAATTTTATCAATGATTTCACCTTCTATGTTACTTTGAAAGAAGGAGAATTGATGGCTTTCATAACTCTTTTTTATAAAACCCTGAAGGTCTTTAAGTGTACCTGTTCCGTAAATTCCGGTATCTCTGGTACCGAGTAAATTCAAATTTGGGCCATTAATGATTAAGATCTTCATGCTTCAACTGCTTTACTAATTAGTGATGCTATTTCTTCCATTCGCGCTTTTTCAACTTCAGTTTTTCTACCTAAGCTTACCGGCTGTCCTTCAAAATAAATAGGCACTAAATGTACATGTGCGTGAGGAACTTCCAAACCCTCAACTATTACACCGGTTCTAATGGTTCCAAGAGAACTATCTATAGCGTGAGCAATTTTTTTAGCAAAATTCATTAATCCGTTTAGTGTTTCTTCATCGAGGTCAAAAATATAATCAACCTCTTTTTTAGGTATAACAAGAGTATGACCTTCTGCTATTGGATTGATATCTAAAAATGAAAAATATTCTTCATTCTCAGCAATCTTATAGCATGGAATTTCACCCTTAATAATTTTTGAAAAAATACTAGCCATGCTTTTACTTAATCTTTTGAATCCGTATGATGTTTAATGTAATGTACAGAACTTATAAATGCTGTTTATGAAAATATCTTTTCTTGTCATATTTGTACTTTTTTTTATTGATACTTCACTCCTAGCTCAAAAAGAATACTTAAGTGGAGCAGTTACTGAGTCTCAAATTCGGGAAGTTAAAATTTTTGCTCTCTACACAAAAAGGTACGAAGCTGATGCAGAAATAATTGAAAAATTAAATTCGGTTCAGGATTCAATATTAATCGCCGTATTTATGGGAACTTGGTGTCACGATAGTAAACGAGAAATACCCGCTTTTTTAAAAGTAATGGAAATAATAGAAAACCCACTAATTACCGCTCAATACACTGCGCTCGACTATAAGAACCGAGGACCAAAAGATATTATCGAAAAGAATAACATTAAACGAACTCCTACTTTTATCATTTATAAAAACGGAAAAGAAATAGGCAGAATTATAGAAGAGGTTGAAGAAAGTGTTGAAGCAGACTTATTTAAAATTATATTAGACAACAAGTAGGAGGTGTGAATTTTACTCGATTTTAGATTGTCATAAAGCCTAAAAACCTGTATCTTTGAAACCTTTCGCAAAAGCGATGGAAGATCCGGTAGCTCAGTTGGTAGAGCAACTGCCTTTTAAGCCGTGGGTCGAGGGTTCGAGTCCCTCCCGGATCACAATTTAAGATTTTATAGAATCTCTCTTGACCAGCCCCTTACGATTGATCTCGGAAGGGGTTTTTTTATTTTAGAGCAGTTTAAAATCTTTAACAAGCCCTGAAATAATTCTATTCGTTACTTGCTGATCTGTTAACAAAAATTCTTTTCTTTCTTCTGTAAGTTTTCTTGGCTCCTCTGATTTTTGCAAATCAGCAATCAGTGTTTCCATACTTTTGTTAGTCATTATATTGCATTTCTGTATGAACTTAGCTTGAGTACACTAGTGTTGTTGCCCATGCCTTCTTCATTTTTTTTAATCTTCAAGGTTAGTAATCTTTTTAGCTCTTGATATTCCTGCTTCTCAATCAGGTTGCTACAGTATCTTAAAAATTCATCTTCTCTTTCTGAAGCTATATACCGGCAATCAAGCCTACTTCTTAACTCTTCTACGGTTTTTGACATGGAAGAATAATTACCTTTATCACAAGCTGCGATTATTAGCCTGAAGAAATATGTAGCGTCATTTTTATTAGGCAAAACTTTCCTCTGAATTTAGATACCTAATTCTCTTATCGGCATCTCTCTCAAAATCCGTAATTATTTTTAAGATTATTTTTCTCAAACTTTATTAAGAATCTATATCTAAAACTTAAAAGGCTCTTAAAACCTACTTTAGAAGCATAATTTATCATTAATAAAAATTAATATTAAAATATTTTAATGTTAATAATTTTCTAATACATTGTTATGGAGATAAACACTCTTAAACATTGATATAAAAATGGATTTACAAGAATTAGTTTACGCATACAAGTCAAACTCATGCTCGGCCTTAAAAAGCCATATTATTAATGAATCATTACCACTAATCAAAAGCATAGTTGCAAAGATCAAAAACCCTGGCACTCCTTTATGTGATAGAGATGACTTAATTAATATTGGCTCAATAGGTTTACTCCAAGCACTTGAAAGTTATAATCCTAACAAAGATGTTAAATTCAATACCTTTGCATATTACAGAGTGAGAGGAAATATCATTGATTATCTTCGATCTATAGATGAGCTCTCAAGAACAAATCGTTTTAGATATAAAGCTGCGCAAGAAGCAATTAGAGTGTTACAGCAGCAACTGGGGAGAACGCCGCATGATCACGAAGTAGCTGCTGAGATCGATCTCGACATCAAAGACTATAAAAAGTTGTTGTCTTCCGTTCAACAAAGAGTCGCATTGTCTTTGGATGTAAATACAAATCCTGAATCTGACACCTCATTAGCAGATCGATTAGAAGACCAAAACTTTGAACTTCCTGACCAAAATCTTTTAGATGGCGAAAACTCCGAGCAGCTTAGATCTGCAATCAAGGAACTTTCTGAAAGAGAACAATTGATATTGGCTCTGTACTATTATGAAGAGTATAACCTTAGAGAAATTGCAGCAAGTTTAAGCTTAAGCGAAGCTCGAATATCTCAGATCATTGGGAAAATGCTCTTTACATTAAAAGCTTCTCTAAGAGAATACGTTTTTGTTTAGTTAATAGTAATCAAGGGACGAATTTTAGCAAGCCGTTTATCACCAATGCCTTTAATCTTGAGTAATTCTTCAATACTGGAAAACCCACTGTTTGCCAATCGATAACTTATGATTCTGGAAGCATAGGTTTCTCCAATTCCCGGCAATAGTTGTAATGTAGCTTGATCTGCCGTATTAATATTAATTGGATATACAACCTCAATTGCTGCTCCACCTTCTATTTCTTTTGAGCGAAGAACTTTTGTGCCAATTTTAGACTCATTTTTCCAGATTACTCTTTTTTGATTTCTAGCTGCGCCCTCATATTCTTTGAACGCAATCACTGAATCTTCATGCTGTTTGAAGCTACTTGAATATGTCCCAAATCCATTGATGAGCATTTCTTTATTCAAAGAAACATGATCTCCTTCTTGGTCCAGCATCACATAAGCAAAAAATCTATTGTATGCCGAATATGGAGCCCCACCGTCATAATCGAACACTTTTACTCTTCTCCCTTCCAGTAAATTTCTAAGATAACTCGTTGTTGCTCCTGAAAAATAATAGGCTGAATCTCCTCCGGCATAAATTGAAGGAACATCAACTCCTAATAATTGAACCGGATATCCAAAGCCGGGAACAATTTCGATTTCGAACTCTGCTCCATCTCTGATCGCATACACATCGTACCATTTATTTGGGTCAACATGAGGAGCGGGCCCGAAACTTTTACCTTCTGCACGGTTCATCACACCTTTAAAATTCTGATAATATTGATTTGCAATCTCATCGGAATAAATGATGAGCGTATTTTCGTCATTGCTGCGTTCTGCATTGTTTGAAAAATTATAAGAGCCTGCAATTACTACCGCTACATCTTCCGGTGAGGGTTCGTTTACATCAATAATTATAAGCTTACTATGAAGCTTTCTCGTTTCACGTGCAGGTAAAATCATTCTGTTTGCTAACTGCGCCTCCGGGCTTCCCCATATTGCCCCGGTATTTCTGTACCTGCTAAAAAACCCGGGATCAATAACGCCTTCTAGTTGAATATCTGGATTTATAGAAATATTCCAAATTGCGTTACTGATTGGAATAGTCGGCGTTATCGCAAATGCCTGAAATCTTATGTCAGATTGAGTTTCGGTATTAATCACTTCAACAATTCGCTCGCTTACACTTGGTTTAGAACCGTCTCTATTAATAGGAGCGAAATAAATCTCAATTTTAGTACCGCCAACATCAAAAATATGTTCAGATACATCCCTTTTATCTTTATGAAACCGCGCTTTTTGCGGATCCGGGATTTCGGTTTTTGAACCCCACATCTGTTCAAATTCTTCGGTATAAACCCTTGCAACATCGTGGTGCTTAATTACAATGGTGTTATTGGTATTATATGCTCCGGTATAAGTTAAATTAGTAGAGCCTGTCCACACGAAATCGTCATTTTTATCTTCGGAAAGCATATCGATGATCGCAAATTTATTGTGCATATCTGCGCCATCATTCACCAAATCGTTATCTAAAATTTCCCCATCCGGTTGATACACGTCTCCGTCATCATCAATGGAAATTATACCGGCGCTTCTAAGTCTTTCCCATATCTTTTCATCTAACACCCCGCCGTCAGTTCGGTTGTTATTATCTGTTACCAATCTTATCCGAACTCCTCGTTTTCGTGCTCTCACCAATGCATCCGCAATTCTCATTTCTTCCAGATCATAAATACTTAAATCTACACTGTGCTTGGAAGAGTCAATAAGCTGCTCAATAGTTGAAATAAGATCCCAAGAACTATTACTCTTAGTTTCATTAAACATCACCGATGTATCAGACGGCATATTAAAATAAGTCTTGATCCATTCGGTTTCTGCTGTGTTCTGTGCAACAGCCCGATCAAAAGGGAACAATAATATCGCAAAAATAAAAAAGTGCTTAACTTGCATAGATTGCTTTTAGCATTATCATTAATAGGTAAATTAACGTATTTTCGACTACCCCATTGTAAAATTTCAAACTTTCAGCACATGAAAATTACATTCTTACATCCCATTCGTTGGAAAAAATCGGTGCTAGTTGTAATACTTTCTACCTTTGTATTGATCTGGTTCGGATTTGTTGATAGTTATAGCTTATTCACACGGGTTGAATTAAATAACCAACAGACAGATCTTAAGAATAAAATTGAACAGCTTAATGCATCTACTGAAGTCTTGAAAAATAAGATCGATAACTTGCATAAAGATGCCCAGCTTCTAGAAAAAATTGCGCGTGAGGAGTATGGCATGAGAAAACCCGGTGAAACTGTTTATAAGATTCGCAGATCAGAATAATTCCAAGATATTTTAAATGAAAGCTGTTGCAGTAGATTTAGGCGGCACCAATATAAAAGCCGCTATAGTTGATAAGAAGAAAGGCATTATTGAGCGAACTTCCATTCCTACTCATGCTGAGCTTGGAAGAGATCATCTTTTAGATAGAATTGGAACCATTATTAGTGAATTAGCCTCGAAACACAAAGTAATTGGTGTTGGAATGGGATTGCCCGGTATGGTTAATATCGACCAAACGATTGTAAGAAATCCACCAAACTTACCCGGTTGGGGTGAAGTTCATGCTGCTGAAGAAATATCAAAGCGTACCGAACTGCTTTGCAAAATTGAAAACGATGCGAATATAGCTGCCTTAGGTTCTCTCCATTTCGGAGCCGGAAAACAGTTTGATAATTTCATCATTATAACACTGGGAACGGGAGTTGGTGGAGGCATCATATTAAATAAAAAGCTTTACAAAGGAAGCCACGGAATGGCAGGCGAGCTTGGCCATGTGATTCTGGATTATCATGGTCCACTTTCAAACAGTGTTACACGAGGAACGGTAGAAGCTTATTTAGGACAACGATTTTTAAGTAGATTTGCTACAGATTTAATTCTTCAGCAAACTGAAAATCCTTTATATGAAAAATTTCATAAAGATTTTGACAAACTGGAACCCGTTGATCTTACAACTGCTGCAAATGAAGGAAATGATCTGGCTATCGAAATTCTGAGAAAAAGTGGTGAACGCCTTGGTTACGCTATTATTAACTATACCCACATGATGGATATTAGAAAATATGTACTTAGCGGTGGCGTTTCACGGGCTGGTGATTGGTTATTTGAACCCGCAAGAGACATCATTAAAAAGCACATGATGTTGCCTTTTCAAGAAGATCTTGAGCTCGTGTATGAAGACTTAGGAAATGACAGTGCTTTACTTGGAGCGGCAGGATTGGCGTTCGATTCTTTTGCATAAAATAGGCTGAATGAATTTTGAGAACTTTGTACATGCGCGTATCCGCCTGCTTTGTGCTTGCCTGTTTATCTTGCTGGCGCCTACAATTTCTCTGGCTCAATCACAATCTGATACTACTTCAATAAAGCCGACTGCTAACCAACGCCAGCAAAACCCCGCAGTTAAAAAGAGTAATGTGAAGGATGCCGTTGAATTCCAGTCTAGTGATTCTCTCACCATTAACCTAAGAAACGGCCGAAAGGCTTTTCTTTACGGCTCAGCCAAAGTATCTCATACCGCAGGGGAATTAACAGCCGGCAAAATAGAGATGGATATCGAAAAAAGTCAGGTTGAAGCAAGATCTGAAAATACTGCTGACACACTTTCATATCCTGTCCTAAAAAGAGAATCTGACGAGATCAAAAGCACGCGGATTTTGTTTAATTATAAAACTCAGAAAGGAAAGTTTGAAGAAGCCAAAATTCAAGTTCCGGATGGATATCTGATTGGTTCTAAAGTAAAAAATGTAAACAAAGACGAGGTCTTTATTGAAGACGGTATTTATTCTACTTGCCCACCGGATTATTTGTACTACTACATCAAAGCAAAAAAGATGAAAGTAGTTGATCAGGAGGAAGTCTTCTTTTCCAATGCCCGGCTTTATATCCTGGATATTCCCTATCCGTTAGTGTTCCCTTTTGGGTATGTTCCAGCCAGCCTTGAAAAGCGTCGATCGGGTTTATTAACTCCGACTTATGCTTTTCAAGCTCAATCTTCGAGAGGAATTGGCCTTCAGAACCTGGGCTGGTTTCAATATTTCAACGATTATTTTACCGCTCAAGTGAGCAGTGATGTATATACTTCCGGCACATTTTTCGCAAATTCAAACTTGCAATACCGCAAGCGGGATAAATTTAGCGGGAATGTCCAAATTGGTTATTCCCGAGATCAAGGATTGGAACAAACTGATCCGGGATTTACTACAACTGTTCAAAAATCTTTAGGAATTAATCATAGTCAGGATTTTTCTCCTTACTCACGAATTAATGCAGGAATTAATTTACGAACGGCCGACTATTTTACTCGTAACTCTTTTAATATTGATGATCGGGCAACTACTAATTCTGATTCTAAAATTGCCTATAACTACAGCCATCCGGAAAACGCCTTTAACTTCAGTATTAACTCTCAACTCAGCCAAAATTTCAATAATAACACAACCTCTTTAACCGGACCGAATAGTACGTTTAGCTTAAAAACACTTACTCCATTTAAGTCTGATGCAAGCAACGATCCTAAGTGGTATGAAAGTATCACTATGAGGTATAACAATACATTCAATTCCAGATTCAATTACGCTCCCATTGATGCTGATTCTGCAGAAGTTACTTTTATAGATGCTCTTTTTGATCCTTCAAAATATCGCGAAGCAACTGGAAATGATGATCATTTTCGATACGGATTTAAACAAACAGCTAGCCTCGGCATTGGTAAATTGCTGTCAAATCCATTCGTAAACCTTTCAGGAAGTGCGAATTATAATGAATATTGGTATCCGACTTCTACCCGTCAATTTTATAATGCAGATTCGAACCGTGTTGAAACCGAACAAGTACGAGGTTTCGTTAGTGCTCGTGACTTTAATCTGGGCTTGTCTTTTTCTACTACTTTTTACGGTGTTTCTAACCAGAAGATTGGTAAACTCGAAGGATTTCGTCATACCGTTACACCAAGTTTGTCTTATACGTACCGACCTGATTTTAGCGATGACCAGTGGGGGTTTTACCGAACCGTTCAAACAGACAGTGTAGGAAATACCCGCAAATACTCTATTTTTTCTAATGGAATACTTGGCGGTCCCGGAGCCGGAGAACAGCAGGCCGTAACATTTTCAGTCCGAAATGTATTTGAAACGAAGATCGTAAGCCGTGATACAACCGGCGAAGTGAATGAGAAAAAGCTAAAACTTATTGATAACCTATCCGCCAGTACTTCCTATAATTTTGCTGCTGATAGTTTGAATTTCAGCGATATCAGAACTTCGTTATCCTCAAATGCGCTTAACGGTATCCGAATATCTGCAGGGGCAAACTTCTCCCTTTATCAGGTTGATAGTACCGGACGGGAATTTGATCGTTTCTTGTTTAGAGAAGGCGATAAACTTGCTCAACTCCAAAGTTTTAATGTTTCAGCAAGTACTTCTTTTAAAGGTGGAAGTAACGGACCAGAAGTTTATACTCCTATTTATCGACGGAGTTATGATCCGTTTAATCAATCTCGGTTTTCTCCAATCGATCCTCATTTTAATCAAGAAATTGTTACACCACTGAATTCAGCCTGGAGTTTTTCGCTGAATTTTAGCTACCGCTGGACCTATCAATTTAATCAGGCTCCCAGAAAAACTGCTACTCTAAATGCCGATAATATTTCCTTCAGGCTTACTCCGAAATGGAGGTTTAATACAAGAATCGGATATGATTTCATTCAGAAAGAACTAACTCCTTCTCAATTCGGATTAACCCGGAATTTAGAATGTTGGGATCTTACTTTTCAGGTAAATCCATTTGGCGAAAACCAATATTACTTCTTCCGCTTAACGTTAAACAGCGCTCAGGTTCAAAGTTTATTCCAGAAACTGCCAATTCTTAAAAATCTTGAACGAAGTTCTTCTCCGTCCGGTCGTGGTTATAACAGGTAATGATTGGATCAAAACACCGCAACCCTAAGGGTATGTTTAGTTAACGTTAGTTCTCACAAAGTGATGCCTTTGACAGATTATAAAAACTCATCTTTGCACCGAAGGTATGCCTTTGGTGCAAAGATAGACACGGTTTTCTTTTTTTCATTATCTCGTTAAAGCGCTTAATTCAAGGTCTGACGGCTCCAAGTCCGTCTGACCGTTTATTTGATTTGAGTACCTATAAATTACCCCAGTCTGTTCCATCCATCAGACGAGTTACTCGTCAGATGGAGCAGCACATAGCCATTATAAAATTTAAAAGCATTGTTATCTTGAACTCACGTTATATATACTCTAAAAGTGTTTTTACTCATACTCAGCTAATTCTCCATATTTTTCTTTCCAATATTGCTTAGCATCCTTCGAAATTTGCTTCGTTTCAGGTGATTTGATAGAAATTTCTTCCTTTATACATTTTAAAAGTGAGGCTTTTGACTCTTCCATTCTTCCCTGTTCATAATAAATCTCCCCTAGTAATAAATGTGGAGCCAGATGAGTTGGGAACATTGACAACGCTTTTTTTGCTAATCGTTCCGCTTCTTTAAAATTCTTGAGTTGTATATTAGCGTAGCTTTCTGTGAGATAAATGTTTTTATCATTAAAGTCTTTTTTAGCCTCATTGAGGTAATAAATCCCTTTGGAATACTGATCATCAAATACCAACGCTGACCCTACATGATGAGCCAGCGCTCCTTTTTGTCGGAATTTCTCCATTGCTTTCTCATATTGATAAATTGACGCTTTCCATTGTCTCTGCTCAGCCAGTTCTACTCCTCGTTTCCAAAATTTTTGCGCCGGATAGATTCTTAATGTTCTTACTGACACAAACAACAAATAGCATATTCCAAGTACCATGAATCCCCACTTACTCACTCTGCTCAAATCAAACGTTTTACTAAATGGGTCAATTGTTGACAAACTCACATAGCCAATTACCGATACCGAAAGCACATGCAGGGGCGAGTCAACCATGGAATGAGCAATAATTGCTGCTACAATTCCTGTTACTACAATCTCATCAAAGCGTGGTTTTTCTTGCCTGATGGACTTTCTGATTGATATAAAAGCAGGAACTATCCAAATACTTCCAAACAACAATCCACCTAAGAGTCCGCCTTCGGCGAAAGCTTGCAGAAATTCATTATGAGCCTGTTTGATATTGGCCGCTTTTGTCTGGAGTTCTTTATGGTCGGGTGTTGATAGATATTCAGCCTGATAGTTTAAATACTCCACGCTGTACTGCCCTTGTCCGATCCCCGTTATCGGCTCATCTTTGATCATTTCAGTGGTTATTTCCCACATCATCCACCGACCCGAGGAAGATTCTGTATCTACCTGATACAATGTGACAACAACTATTCCGAGTAAAATTACACATGCTCCCGTTAAATATGAAAGTTTAAGAAAATTGTTCCGTTTTATCTTAAGCCTTTGAATATGGTACAAGATTCCAACAAAACTACCTGATACAAACATGGCAAGCCAGGCTCCTCTGCTTTCTGAGAACACCAAACCAACTAAAAGAAGAACTAAACCACTGCCGTATAAAAATTTCTTGAGAAAAGTACTGCCAGTATATAATAATTGTGCTCCTGCCAACATGGAAAGCACAATCAATATTCCTAGACCATTCGGCGTACCGACTGTGCCGATGAAAGGCGTTTTCATGGGGGTGGAAGGATCGGGTATAACATTGATGACTTGCCATATTCCTATCACAACCTGTATCAGACCAACCAAAAAAACCGTTTGGAAGAGTATTTTTGTGATCTCTTCCTTTTTAAGTTGTTGCACAATGATAACGATCAGTAACAGAGAGAGATGCAGATAAAAGCTATCATTACCGGGATGCGAAACCCAGCCCGGATTCGTAAGCCCTAACCAAGCAATTCTAACAGCAATCAACAGTGGAAGTATTCCGATCCTTACATTGTTTTTAAAAACTAACACCAATACAGCAATTACCGGTGCTAACACAATCAATATCGCATGTTTTGGCGCAGTTAAGGCGTAGTAAGAACTTGGGTCAACTGCTAAGCCTACCCCAATTATTAATACTCCGATAAGAAAAAAAATAGCTTTCTTCATTCCATAAAAAAGCCCTGATTGGTTTTTCCATCAAGGCTTTGTTTGAATTTATATACATAAAATTACAAAACCTGGGTCATTCCGCAGCGAAAGCCGTGCCGAAGGCATTCCTTTGGAAGAATCTAAATCTGCTCATATAATAGAAATTAATACTCTTCATTGATCAAGATTCGTTCCTCCACAGAAATGACTGTAAGGAAGTTTTACTAATACAAATTTATCGATTCAGATTTACTTAATAAGTGTTACTTTTTGCGACTTAAGGTTTCCCGCAAGATTGGCTCTCACTAAATAAACTCCACTTGCAAGACCATCGGCATTGAATTGCAGGGAATGACTTCCTGCCTCATAACGCTGATTGCTAAGAACAGATACAAGACGACCCGTAATATTATAAACTTCTACCCTTACCGCTCCGGTCTCAGGTAAATCAAACGATAAAACCGTAGATGGGTTAAAGGGATTAGGATACGCCTGATTTAATGCAAAGGAAGTTGGCAATGTTTTTTCATCTTTAGTAACTGCTTCTTTTACTTTCTCCGTAGTTTTAGACACACTTTCTTGATCCCCTTTACCAAGCTTCTCATCGCGAAGGTCTTCCATGGTAGAAATCATCGTCTTATAATCTGTAGTCGTATTTTCTGGGTCAATGCCCAAACGGCTTAGCGTGGCGAGTTCCTGATACACTCCAATGGCTTCATTATACTGACCTAACTGCTCTAAGGCGCTTGCTTCTACGAATCCAAGCTCTCTTTTTATATCTACATTGGAGAACGTGGCTTCGTATGTACCGATATTATTTAATGCTCCTTGTGCATCGCCATCCTGCAACTGTTGATGGATTTGAAGCATCAGTGCTGTTTCGCTGGTTAGGCGTGAGCCATCCATACCAAAAGATGTTTCTCTTGCCAATTGATTATCAGCAATAAATTTACTCAACATTTCTGGAACGTGAGCAAATTCCGGTTTCTTGCTCTCCGGCAACTGATTGTAGTAGCCCACTAATCCATTCAGATTCTTGGCTACCATTCTATCTCTCGGGGCATCATTAATTGCACTAACCAAATTTCCAATCTCTCTAGTATGCTCCAAATACGCATCTTTTTCTGAAGAAGAACTAAGCCCAGACGTTTCTGCCTCAACAGTCGCGGCTGATAGCACTAATTGGGGGAGTTCCCCTCCATTAAATGCTGAAGGAGTGCCTGACCCTCTCGGACCTGAACTGCCAAACATTTGCCCGGTTTGGTAGGGAGTATAATCGACCGAACCGTAAAACTTAGAGGAGGATGGAGTAGCATAGTTCCACGCATTGTTTTCCATGCCTACGGTCCATGAGACGGTTGACTCTCCCGATGTTGTTTGTGCTAAATTATATACAAACTTTGAGGAAGTATTATCTAAAACTGCGGTATAACTACCACCATTGGCATCGTACCATCGGGCATTACTGCTTGAAAGATAGACTTCATGACTTCCATTGTTATCTAAATTGTTATTACCATTTTCTGATCCAAAACCATCATAAAGAGATGCATTATAAGCAAGTTCAACGGCATTTCCTGAGTTCCCTGAAATATTATTTCCTCTGAAATAAAAAGCAGCTGGCTGATTGGCATATCCAATTTGTGAGTTATAAGCATAAAATCCGTCTCCTCCATTATCTTCAATATTAGTGTATTGAATACCTACATGATTATATCTTACATAAACACCATGGCTGCCATTATCATGTATATTTGAATCAGTTATTTTAATTGATCCAAATCCGCTCCATGGATATATCTGATCAGCCCGAATTCCATAGCTCGAATTATTTCGGATTGTACTGTATTCTACAGTATTGTAACTACTACGGAAATAAAGTGGAGTAATAGCATTCTCTAAGATAGTATACTTGAATATATTTCCATTCCCACGCAATTCTATGCCATCCCAACTATCTACACCAGAATCATAAGTGCCATCATATGTAAATTTAACTGGATCGGATAACGTACCAATTGCCCTCACTTTTGCTCCGTTGTGGACGGTCAATTTTCTATTGTAATCAGTACGCACTACCGTACCATAGAATAAATCCATAACATAACCTGCACCATTACCACCATCGTACAGATTTACATTTTCTTCAAAAACGTACGTACCACCTCCAGCGCTGTGTGATTGTATAAATGAGCCGTTCTCCATCGTGAGTGTTCCTTCGAATCTCATTTCTCCACCGGTTAAGGTCATCAGGCAACTGCTTCCACCGCTAAAGATCGTGTTACCAGTAAACACAACCGTTCCCTGATCACCAACATTAAATTCTGCTGAGATACCTTCAATAATCGTAGCACCAGGATCTATATTAACCTGACCACCGTTTTGGACAAAGATCAATCCATAATCTCCAATGTCTAAAGTAGCCCCCGCATTAACATTCAACGTACCTTCTACAATAATTTCTGTGCGGTTAGAAAAGCTGCTTGCGTCATCAATGTCTAAAAATCCTCCTGAGTTCACTTCAATAGTAACACCATCTTTAATGGTTACTGTAGAACGTGTACCATTGTTTTCCAACAATATTTTACCAGTACTATTTACATCTATTTGTAGTGGTCTAGGAAAATAGGACAGCAAAACAATAAAATGTTAATTTGCTGAC
>CAXBHO010000074.1:0-20244 GCA_963975485.1 uncultured Balneola sp.
GTAAAGATACATAATTAAATTATATATTCCTATATTTTACCGCTGTGTTAATAGAATGGTGAGCGGGAGAATGAATGCAAAGATTTAACGTGCCCAAAGGGCGAATAAATCCGGTCAGGATGATTCTCATAAAATTCTTGATTAGAACGTAGACCTTCGGATTTATTCAGTGGAATGTTTGATGAATCCGCGAAGCATTCGCCGTCGGGAGCTTTTACCCGTAGGGATCCCTTCGGGAGGTTCTTCTTTTGTCGGTACAAAAGAACAGAAAAGAGGTTAACACATAAAATACCCGTCATCTCGCGACCTGTCCGCCGTACAAGACTTTGGAAGGCGGGTGTATGCCAGAGATCTGAATTCCTTAAAAGATATTGAGCCTTGATAAAAATCCAGATTCCTCCACAGGAGTGCCTTTGGCTCTGCCTTCGCAGGAATGACTTCTAAAAAGCCATACCGCAAGATCCTGATCCGCCAGCTGGCGGACAGGATAACCCCCTGCCCTTAATAGGATAAGAATTGCCAACGAATTATCAACTTCTATCTCGATGACCAATGCAAAGCAACAACTTTCCATACGTTATTCTCTTTTTTAAGTACAGCAAGTTCAAGGCTGTTCATATTGATATCTCTACCTGAATAAGTGCCTGTCATCTTGGTTTTAGACGCTACCCAGGCAACATTGCCTTCAATTTTGATATTCTGAGATACTTCTTCACGGTTAATTGCCGCCAAAAACTTTCCGTCAGAGTGAAAGTGGTGTGATAAATACTGAGTTTTGGTTTCCACCCCACCGCCTTCAAGAATAGTCACATCATCATGCAGAATTTTTCCGGCTTGCTCAGAGTCGTTATTAATGATTGCCGTTTCCAGATCACTCAAAGTTTTTGCAACCATTTCTTTCTCAGTTGATTGCTGAGCAAACAAAGACATACTTGAAATTACCAGAACTAGGAGCTGAAGTAGCTAAGGGTTAATGTTAGGTGTCTTGATCATTTAAGTTCATGGGGGGTGAAGAAATTCAATTAATTTGTACGTTTTATTAATAGTCTCCGGTAGATTTAGGCGTATCTCCCAAGAAATTGGGTGCTAAATTCTGAATTAGTTTACGAACGCTGTCTGCTTTAATTCTTTCTCCAGCTGTTTCCAACAAAAGATAACGATAATACTGTAAGCCGACTTCAACGTACTGCCGCTCATTCGCAGGAAGACCAGACAAGTATGGATCTTGATTTGCAGGAATTTTGTCCGCTAATGTCGTTAAAAGTTGTTCTAATTCCTTGCCTGCAATAAAGGTTGCGCTGCCTGCATTAGCTTTTTGTGATAAAACAGGTGCGGTAAACTCTATAGAGCGCTTGTCATCCGTATTAAGTTCTATTCCTGTTAATTGTTCTTTGAGAGCATTCAAATTTCCCAGATAAAAAAGACCAGCCATATGCTCCGCTTTGGCAGAGTCTTTTGATCCTACTACATTCACAATATTTTTCTGTAAAACTTCCTGATCAAGTTGTGCCCCCTTTTGCTGGCCTATCAGGGCAATACTTGCCCTTGAGCCTGAAAAATCGGCACGCCACAAGGTAACTTCTGAAAAAACAGAATCAAATGTAGTAGCGATAATTTTGAAACTTTCGGGGGTTAACTGATACAAAGGTAGCCATTGCGCAAAGAGCCCGCCGGGTTTAAGCTGTTTTTTGGCACGTTGAAAATGTTCCAGAGTATAAAGACTACCTGTTCCGGAATGCCAGGGCGTAAACAGATCTCCCACAATTACATCGAATTTTTCATTAGTACCAAGTAGGTAATTTCGTGCATCATCGGCAACAATATCGACTCTTGGGTCATGGAATAACCCGTTTGCCCATGGCGCATAATAACGCTCTGCAGCTTCAATAACATTTGAAACCAGCTCAACCGCCACTACACGTTTCACATTGTGGCTGAGTGAAGCGCCTGCTGTAATTCCTGTGCCCATGCCTAAAAACAAGGTGTGCTCAGGCATGGGATGGAGCAAGAGCGGGATATGTCCTTGCATTTGTTCGACCAGAGCAGAACGAGTATCTCCGAGAACGTAAAAATTATCCAACCTCATTTGTATATTATTATCCGATTTAACAACGGAGACAACACCATCGGTTGATTGCCAAATATCTAGCAACCGTTCCCCTTTCTCTAAACGAACTAAAGGCGGCGCTGATAGTGCTGCAACAAATATAAGCCCGGCCGCAGGCAATGCCATCCATCGCATATTTTTTGTATCTCTCACTGAGGCAGCAACCAACAGTGCCAGACCTCCATAGGTAGCGGCTACAATTTTCATGCTTCCCCAAATTCCCAATATGTCAAGCAGAAAAAAGCCGATCAAAATAGGCCCTGCGGTACTGCCAAGGGCATTAAATAACACCAATAATCCCACAAACTGGCCTGGTTCCCTGTTTAATTGGGGAGCTGCTTTTAGCAGATACGGAAATACGGCGCCAATAAGCAGGGTTGGAGGCATAACCACAATAAAGACAAGCTTAAAAACAGCCCATACATATTGGGGCCAAGAGTTACTTGAGCCGACATAGGAAAGCCCGTTTGTAGCAGTATTAAAAATGACGGTTGATAACCCGAGCAGAATTGTACCCAGCGAAAGCAGTACCAGTAGTACAGGAATAGGTCGCAATGATAATCGTACAAGTATATGCGCTAAAAGACCTCCAAGACCAAGTGCAATAAGAAATACTACTAATATTGCCGAAAAAGAGTACACCGAATTTTGTAATACTTGCGAAAACATACGTATCCAAATAGTTTCTGCTGAAAGTGCCAGCAATCCAGACATAAATGCTAAAATTAGCATCCATGAATAGGTTACAGTAGATTCCGGACGAACCGATACCGTTGATTTTTCATTTTTCGTAAAAATTTTGGGTGTTTTTTTATTTCTAAACGCTGGTTTGCTGTCTCCGGAGGATAAGCGGTCAAGTACCAAGGCCGCCACACCGATGCATGCCGCCAACCCCACTGCGAAGGCATAAGTTAAATTAACCCCATAGTTTGAAAGAAGAAAAAAGCCCGCGAAAAATGCACCAAGTGATGCACCGATTGTATTTAGTGCATAGAGAAAAGTGCCTTGAACGGCGAGTTTACGTCGGCTTTTACCCACGTATTGTACCAGTATAGGAAAGGTTCCGCCCATAAGAACGGTTGGTATTAGTAGGAGTGTAGTGCTGAAAACAAATTTCGAAAGGGTTAGCATACCGCTATGCCCATCAAGGATCGCGACAACGGATGCGTAGTGGGTTTCATAAAAATCCAGCCCTGGAATCCAGAGGAGGGCGGTTAAGGCTACACCTATTTCCATCAGACCATATATAGTGAGCGGGCGGCGAAACCGGACCGCAGCGTTTCCCCAAAACCAGCCACCAATGGCCAGCCCGAGAAAAAAAGCAGACAGTGTTGCTGCTGTTGCATAGGCTGCATTTCCGAAAACTAAACCCAGGCGATACATCCAGACAACTTGTAAGATTAAGCCGGCAGTGCCTGAGAGAAAAAATAAACCCGCCAAAATAAGTACATGTTTTGAACCGGGAGATTTAATAATGGGAAACTGTTTGGTGTGGGTTGGCACTATGGTCAGGTTTATATTCGATAAAGTACATAGCTTAGAAATAAAAAGGGGCTATTTAAGCCCCTTTTTTATATTGTTTAAAACAGGTTTTCTGTTTAAGTATCTTGTTCATCCAGACATCCCTTAAAGTTTGGATTGTTCTCCTCGGACTGAGGTACCGGAAATGAAAGTACAGGCTCATATTGCCCTCCTTTAAAATATGTACCCCAAGGGAACACATCTGATGCATTTTTACCATACACACGTACCAATCTGCGCAGGTCTCCCTGGCGGTGGCCCGTACTAAACAGCCAGAAGGCTCTTTCTTTGAAATGGTACGCACGAAGTTCATCCTGATCCATTCCGGATAAGTCATCTGCAGGTAACCCTTCCAGGGCTCTCAGGGCATTATGGATGTCTTCAACAGCCTGGGTATCCGCTGCCTGCACGGCTGCTTCAGCTTCAATTAGCCGTGCCTCAATACCGGAAGCCAACACAACAGATGCGCTCGTTGAAGTGTATTTAAGTTGATTGTAGTATTTGGTTATGTCGTCTTGTCCTTTTTCGCCATTGTCTTCCCAGGGGACACGCGGATCCGGGGGTAAGGAATCGGCTTGGAAAAACAGTCCGTTTCCGCCTTTACCCCCAGCAACAGAAAATTGCTGACGCACGGTAGTCATAATATAGATTCCATTTTGTTGACGTAGGCTGTTATCGGAATGTTCGATGTTATAAACGAAGTCGGTTGGCACTGATTGAACCATGCTGGCTGCTTCACTGATTTGGCCTAACCCCAGAAGGGCGCGAGCTTTACCAATGCGTGCAAGGTTCGCCATCTGTGGGTTAGCCGATCCTGCACTGTTCAGTGCATCGTCGAACCAATCTGCTGCACGGCTGAACATTAGCTCGGTTGTCAGTGGCTCCCCCAACTGCAAATCTCCACCATCCGCAGGAGCCTTACTGAAAGGTACTCCCGGACAAAAGGTTTCGGCAAACATTATATAGGAGTAACCCGAAATATTCTGCATTTCGCTTTCTATGGCAGTTAAACCGCCAATTTCTGCTGCCAGTTCGGCCGCTCTCTCAGCTGCAGCACGGGCCCTGTGCATGTTTCCATAGATTCCGTTCATCGTTCCATTTGTATTTTGTACGTTGCGGGTATCTGCTTCACGCCGTGTAGGAAAAGTACCCGTATAAATGTATTCGTCGGTCATAAGAGCGCTCATTGTGATAAGACCAGCCGTTGCACCATGTCCTGCCGCCGACCCGCTCATGGCAACAGCCAGATCTCCGAGCGAACCCGCCCGAAGTGTTTCAAGACCTTGCTGGCCGACCAGCGATTCAGGGGTAACAATATCAGGGTCTGTAACATTAACCATTTTATCACAGGAGTAAGTGCCAAATGCAACTATGGCTGTTATACCTGTAATAACAAAGAGCCTCCAAATTCGATTGCTATTCTTTAGTAGTGTACTCATAATAATTTCTCCAATTAAAAATTTTAAACGATTAAAATGATATGTTAAGTCGTGCTTTCCATGAGCGAACCGGAGGCTGAGTCATAAAATCATCGATAATGAAATTGCCTTGGCCTCTTGAGCTAATTTCGGGGTCTAGCCCGCTATAATCGGTCCATAAACCAAGATTTGCTCCTGAAAGCGTAAGACTTAGATCGGAAACTCCAAGTGCATCAAGCCATATCGGGGGGGCATTATAGGTCAGCGATACTTCGCGCAATCGCCAGAATGAGGCATCTTCAATATATCCGGCTTCAGTACCAAAGAATTTAGAAGCTACTGCCCTGGCCTGATTCTCCAGTGAGGCATTTGGGTTATTTAGAGCCTCTGTATTATTGTTTCCATTCCGCCATGCGTTTGTATTGTTATACAGTTTTCGTCCTCCTCTATAGTTCATGAGTGCACTAACTACAATTCGGTCTCCAAATAAACCGGTTGTACCTGTAAAGGTAACATCGGTATCTCCAAAAGGGGAGCCAAGATAAACAGCCTCGTTACCTACAGTAATCTCATTTCTGCCTATCAAACCATCACCGTTGGCATCACTGAAGGTATATTTTTCATCCCAGTATCCGCCCAGGGGATAGCCTTCAACGTGGCGCTGAACACTACTAATGAGAATAGGTTCAATTCCATTTCCTAGCTCCTTGAGTTCGTTATTTATCACTGATCCTACAATATCGAAGTCGAAATATGCAGTTTTATTTTGAAATACGGTGGTACTTAAAGAGAGCTCAAAGCCGGTATTGGCTACAGAACCGAGATTTTCGAATCGGCCACCTCCAGCACCAAGCGAAGGAGGAAGCTGCCTGAATATAAGGGCATCCTGGGTTTGCTTGTTAAAATATGTGACTTCAAGAGCAACACGGTCTGACAGCATGGTTGCATCCATACCGATTTCAAATTCCCTTGAACGTTCTGGTTTAAGATTAGAATTACCGACCCCGCCAAAAGTTACCCCTGTTACACTTTCCCCATTAACCGTGGCTGCAATAGGGATAAAAAACCTCAAGGCATCGTTTGTGCCCGGCTGTACTCCTGAGTCGCCCCAAGCGCTTCGAAGGCGAAGCGAAGATAGCCAGCGGCCTGTACTAAAAAACGACTCTTCCGAAATGAGCCAGGAAGCACTGACTTTGGGATAGAATACCGCATTAAATTGGGCACCAAAGGCGCTTCCACGGTCAGCCCGGACCGCACCGGTTACAAACAGTTTATCTTGAAAGCTAAGCCTTTCTTCTAAAAACATACCAACGGTACGTTGTTCGGTAGTTTGCTCGGTGCTTGTAGTATTTGCTGCACCTGCAATTGATTCACTTCCTGCTACTATTTGGCGGCCGGTAGCGAGCGTTCCTCGAATCAAATCCTGTAGATATTGAAATCCTACAGAAGTACGGGAAGATAAATTCTCAGATACTGCCTTACTATATGTTCCACTTGCATCCAGAGTGTAGTTGAACACATCGAACCGATTGGATATACGCACTCCATCTTGAAAATCAAGAAAATCCGGTGCTGTTCCAGTTGGGAAAAATTGATTGTCCCAGCGGGAGGTATAATCCAGCCCACCCGACAACCGAAAATTTAGGTTTTGGGAAGGGACCCACTCTGTTTCAAGCCCAGTGGTAAAACGGTTGATCTGCTGGCGTGAATCAACAGTGAACAATTGAGCGGGGGTAAATTCACCCCATCCGTTATTGATATCTGGTGTGGCCTGCCCGTTAAGACCTTGCCCCAAAAGACCAATAGAAAAAGTACCATTCATGGGGAGCTCCAAATTACTGTTTGTATATCCGGTATTCAGGGTAACCTTCAGGTCTTCGTTAATATAAGATTGAAAATTACCTCTTAAACTTGACTTTCTAAGGTTGTTAACAGGAAGAGTTCCTTCATTATCGTCATAGTTCCCAGATATATAGTAGGTCAGAGTTTCGTTTCCACCAGATACGCTTAAACCTAATCCATAGGTATTTCCTGTACGGTAAGGAGAACTAACAGATTCATTAAGTGGCTGATAGGAGCTAATGCTACTCTGAGTACAGGTACCTTCTGCTGCCTCGAAAGTAAAACAAGGATTACCTGATGCATCAACTGCACGAAAGTTAGCAGGATAGGTAGTTACATTATTTACGAACCCAGTTTCTGTAAAGGCTGCCCATCTTGGTTCACCAGATTGGCCTTTTTTTGTTGTAATACGAATAACCCCATTGGCGGCTACCGAACCATATAAGGTTGCCGCAGAGGGGCCCTTAATAACTTCGATAGATTTAATATCTTCCGGATTGAGGTCACCTAACCGAGACGGTGCCTGTCCACCGGTTTCAAAAGAGATAGAGTTAGGGTCGTTGTTAATTCTGACACCATCAACATAAATCACTGGTTCGTTAGAGAGTGAGGCACTATTCGAGCCACGAATTCTGATCCGGGTTCCCATTCCGGTTGCTCCGCCACTATTTACAATTTGTACTCCTGCTGCCTGACCTTGCAGTAACCCGGCGACATCACTAATAGGCCGCGTTTTAACATCATTAACGGCATCCACACGTGATATGGCATTACCAAGTTCCACTTTTCGCTGTACACCAGTGGCGGTAATAACTAATTCCTCCAAATTTTGGATGGTAGGCTGCAGTTTGAAATTTAATGTTACTGGCCCTCCGGATACTTCTACCGACTTACTTACTGATTTAAAGCCTAAAAAAAACGTCTTTATCGTGTGGGTGCCATCCGAGACATTACTGATCGTGTATTTTCCATCCCCATCGGTAGATGTCCCGCGGGTGGTACCATCAATAATAACAGTGACACCAGCCAAAGGTTCGCCCGTTTTAGCGTCAGTAATAGCACCTGTTATACTGCCTTCAAATACGGGAGGAAGATCTTTTTTCTTGATTATGACCTGGCCGCTGGGGGAAGCTAATATCTCAAGGTTGGTATCCTGCAGTACCTGATCAAGTGCAGATTTAACAGTCACTTTTTCAAAAACCATGCTTATTCGTTGATCAGGGATAAGCTGTTTACTATAGGAAAGCCTGATTTTACCTTCTTTAGCTATCCTACGGAGTGCTTCTTCCAAACGAATGTTAGTTAGAGAAAGCGATACCTGCCGTTCATAAGGTGAGGTATAGAGGTAGTCATTGTCATACATGTCCATAGCAACAAATTGCTTACTCTGGTTTTGTGCCTGAATACCAGATACCATGAATAGTACTAGGAAAGCCTGAAACAAAAATATGTGTAGCTTTATGTTTTTCATAAG
This sequence comes from uncultured Balneola sp., assembly GCA_963975485.1. Classification (GTDB taxonomy): domain Bacteria; phylum Bacteroidota; class Rhodothermia; order Balneolales; family Balneolaceae; genus Balneola. The sequence continues at coordinate 8,363 of CAXBHO010000074.1, forward strand.
TATATTATTGATTGGTTATTGTTTTATTTTTGAAATGGACCGCCGCATTATTCTTGGTATAGGTCACGTCCAAGGATAATGCCATCGCATCAAGTACTTCGATTAATGGCTGACGGGGGGCAAAGGTGGCTGTAAGTTTTCGTTTCCCTATTTCGGGGCCTTCAATTATAAAAGCAAGGTCATACCATCTTTCCAGCCTGGTTACTACTTTGCTAAGTGGTTGGTTTTCAAAAATCAATTTTCCGCTCATCCATCCTATATAGGCGTTTACATCTACCTTTTTAGAAGTTAATCTTTGATCGGAGAAGGTATAGCTGCCAAGCTCGCCGGGTTTTAGTAAAATTTGTTTATTCGTTCTTTCGGCTCTTAATTCGACGCTTCCTTCAGCTACAACTACCTGCACTATTTCGTCATCCGGATAGGAAACAATATTAAATTGTGTTCCCAGTACTTCCGTAGTGGTTTCATTTACATGAACTCTAAAGGGATGATCTGGGTCTGTTGTTACGTTAAAAAATGCTTCCCCTTCTAAAAAAACTTCTCTTGAGCCGGAAATATACTCACTTGAAAGACGGATTTTACTTTCCGGTGCCAATGTAATTTCAGTACCGTCGCTCAAATGGAATTTTTTGTATTCTCCTTTCTTGGCAACAAATTCTTTTAGCTGTTGTTGGCTCTGAACTTCTTCGCCGGCGGTATGCTCTGAAAATTGATAAAATAGAATACCCGTAATAGCACTAATCAAAAGAATAGCAGCAACCTTGACTATATAGTTTATAGAAAAACCTGCATTTCGATTTTTCTTTTTATTTAATGCGTAAGAACTATTAAGGGAACGTATATTTTCGGTGGGATTGAGTTTTTTAAGAACATTATCCCATGCCTTATTCGTATCCCATTTGCCCGTTTGGCTAACCGATAGCTCCCATGCCTTCCGAACTTCATTTACAGTATTTTTGAAATCTTCGTCAGATAGCATCTTGTTTTCTACGATCCTTTTTTTTTCAATACTGCAATTTCCGGTAACGTATTTAGCTACTTCAATCCACTCATTTTTGTTTAGCATGCAACAATTCCAGTTATTTTAATCCTCGTTTCACTAACTAATACAACTGAATACCGCGACACCCCTACAAATAAAAATTGTTTTTATGATGATTTATTATGGGTAGTGAATATCTAACCGATAAATATAAATTATTGAAGACCCGGCTAAGTATTCCCTCCGCAATGGTAGGCGAGTAGATTTATCCTTATGGCAAAGTCAAATAAGGCTATTTAGAGAATGCAACGTTGGAAAATTGTACAAGGAAACAATTTCCCTGCGGATATAAATTGGCTTAGAGCCAAATTTTTTGATCAACAGAAGTTGAGTATATTTTGCCAGAAATATGAGCTGGATGGCAGTGGTTGCAGTATGAGGATCAATAACACCTTGCCTTATACTGCCCGTATTCAAGAAGAGAGATCGTACAAAGGATTAAAAATGACTTGGTTTTGATTGGTTGGTTATGGTTATAAGTGAAATTAGTCAAGTTTTTGTTTTAGATAACTTCTAAGGTGCTTTAAAGATCGACCCATTTGTGTTTCAACAGTTTTAATTGAGATATTAAGTGTCCTAGATATTTCCATATACGTTAGCCCGTGATTGCGACTCAGTTCATAAATGGCACGTCGCTTCTTGGGAAGCTGATGAATAGCTTCTTGCACCCATTTTTTTACTTGTTCTGGGTTAGCTCTTTCTTCTGTAGGCGAGTGAAAGCTGGTGGGTGAACGGGAGGCTATCTTTTGCTTCCATTCTTCCACAAACTGCTTGTGTTTTAAATAGTTTAGCGACTGATTTCTAACGGCTTTATATAAGTAAGATTTGATCGATCCTTTAGGATGCCAGTCCTTTTTTTTCTCCCATATATTTACAAAAACTTCTTGTACTTGGTCTTCAGCAATATCGGAACTTTTAACAAACTTGAATGCGTAATCACAGAGAGGGGCATAAAAATTTCTGAACAAGATCTCAAATGAGGTTCTGTCACCTTCCTGAATTTTATTTATTAATATATCGTCAGATATTTGCATAGGAAATAAATTTCTGAACAAAGAGTTACGGGTATTTCACTAACTGATGCCCTTATTTCTATTCTATTATTCGATTCTACCACGAATTTAATAAAAAGAAAGATACTCTTGAGAAAAATAAAGTGTCTTATGAAGCAAAGGACTCAAATTGGATCCTCTCTGAATCGTTTTAACATGCCTAAGTATAAGTTGTCATCCTATCTACACACTCACGTAGCCAAAAACTGCCATCAAATAATCTAGTGTCAAGTCAAAGTTCATTTGTCGGGTTAAGACGTGTCAGGTTTAAGGACAACACCATAAAATAAGTATGATTTAAGGGACAAAACCTGACAGGTCAATGACAATTCATAGCTGACTAAACACTAGCTTCTATCTCGATGACCAATGCAGAGCTACAATCTTCCATACGTTGTTCTCTTTTTTAAGCACTGCAAGTTCAAGGCTGTTCATATCGATATCTCTTCCTGAGTACGTTCCACTCATTTTTGTCTTGGAAGTTACCCAGGCAACATTACCTTCAATTTTGATATCCTGAGATACTTCTTCACGGTTTATCGCAGCCAGAAACTTACCATCAGAATGAAAGTGATGAGATAAGTACTGACTTTTGGTTTCCATCCCGCCACCTTCAAGAATAGTAACGTCATCATGGAGAATTTTTCCGGCTTTTTCTGCATCATTGTTTAAAATTGCAGTTTCCAGATCAGCCAAAGTTTTTGCAATCATTTCTTTCTCCGTTGATTGCTGAGCAAACAAAGTCATACTTGAAATTATCAGTGCTACTAATGTATATGTAAATTTTTTCATTTTTCTGTTCCTTTAGTTAGAGTTATTGATTTTTAGCCACTTATTGTAAGTTTCGTCATTCCACAAATTTTGAATAAACGCGATTACTGCTAGTTTCTCTTCTTCAGTAAGTACTTCTTTAAACGCAGGCATGCTTCCGCCTAAAGGAATGCCTCCTTTATTAATCGTTTCAAACAGTACTTCGGTAGAGTGATGCCAAGTATGAGCGGTACCATTTAAAGGAGGAGGCGGAAATTTTCCGTTGGGATTTGGAATTTTCCAGTCTTCTACTATTCCTTGTCCCTTGCTTCCATGGCATTGAGCACAATTTGCTGTAAATACCTGCTTCCCCAGTTCAAATTGATGTTGGGTGTACCAACGGCTTTCCTTGTAAGAAATGGGTTCAGAACTAACGTCCTTCTTTTTTGCTTCTTTACTACAGCTGGCTAAAGAAACTGCTATTGAAGTAAAAATAAATAGTTTTAGTAATTTTTTTCTATGTGTCATTCTTATGCTTGATATAGGACATTTGATAATTTTCTGCAAGATAAACACTAAGTGCAGGTAAAAAAGTAATCTGAAGGATCGGGGTCAAACCAACTTTGTAATTAAATACATAGAGAGTAGGCATACTTGTATCATATTCCCAAAGCTCCAAATATAATGCCATCCATTCAAGAAATATACCGGCTCCAAAACTTAGAGCAAGTAACAACAGATACTTTATTATTGTTTTTTGAAGCAGGCCTGTTGATTTAAAAAACGTTTTCACTCCTTGCCAAATTCCCAGAACAATCAGTATATCTCCAAGTACTGCTCCCCACATCCAAAAAGTTGATTTCCAGAATTCCCAATTCCACATCTCATAAAAAAACAGACATTGAGTAAATTCCCAAATCGTGTTTAAAAGAAATGCCCAAAAAATTACTTTGGGCATTTTACTTTTTTTCAAAGCTTCTGTCAAAAATAGATCAACTATTATTTTTTAGCTCTTGAAGAACCATGATTCTGCATGATCTTCCAACCCGCTTCCGTTTTTTTGAGCACGGAAGTAGCTACCGCTTGTCTTTCGATGGTTCTGCTTTCCTCCCCACCGGTCACAATTTTATAATTGTACATTTCGAAAGCCACCGCTACATCCCCTTCTATTTGCACATCCACCATGTAATCACTAAAAGAGAATTCCTTAAACTGCCCTAACTCAGGGCCAATATGGTGATCCAGATATTGCTTATAGTTTCCTTCATGGCTTCCATTCTCAAAGATTGCTGAGTTTTCAGTAAAAAGCTTTTCTGTATCGGATACATCCAAAGCTGAGAGTGCATTTTTATACGCTTTCAGAACTTTTTTTACTGCATCCGCTTCCTCAGAAGAAGCCATTTCTTTATGATCTCCGTGATCATTATGCTGAGCATACATTAATCCGGAAGTAGATAAAAGAAGAAGTGTTAATATAATTTTTTTCATAATTGTGTTTGATTTTTTTATTGATATAAACTTGAGTTAAATTTTAAAGTTTGGTCATGCTCATTTTCTCTAATACTACAATGCCTTTGCCTTCCACTTTAAATCCTACACTGCCGGCTTTAGGTGCATCACTATGGCCATGAACAACCATTTTTCTGTTGATATATCCGCGAAAGTGATCTCCGTTTCCTACTACCCGAACAAACATTGACTTTGAAGCATCTGTGGTTCCTTCTTCAAATACTTCTTCTTCTCCGTTAACCAATCGACCTTGTTTAACAGATCCATCTGAAGCAACAGATACAAAATCAAAATTGGACTCGTCCTGCACATTATTTGTTAACATTACCGTTCCATCAAGAGCTGAAATGTCCAGATAATAATCGACTTGTACAGTTTTGTAAGATTCGTGCCCTACAAAGAAACCATTTAAATTATCTCCGCTAAAGGTAAGAACATAATTGCCATTATTAGTTTGTACTGCTTCGGCATTTACTTCTTTTAAACTTCCTGTTAGCCAATGGAAATTACTCTTCAAATCAGAAATGGCATTTTTATCTATATCCCATTCCCAATTTCCATTATCGGTAGCTTTAAAAGCTGTAGAACTGCCCATCGAACTCTCATCAGGACTTTCTCCTGCAGCTTCTGATTGTTCTTCCATTCCTTCCATTCCTTCCATTCCTTCCATTCCTTCCATTCCTTCCATTCCCTCCATTCCTTCCATTCCTTCATCATGATCGTCCGTAGCTTCATCGGATTCATCATGATCTTCTTCATGATCGTGCTTTACCGGATTTTCTAGGTCAACAGCCTGAACTCCTACGCCATATTGATAAACCATCTGAGCTCCTCTATCGCCTGTTTGAAATAGTAGAAATGCCCCAACAAATGAAAGTAAGGTTAATCCAACTCTAATTATTTTTGTTTCGGATTTATTCCAAAAATATACACCAATTCTCAAGAGTGCGTATAATCCCATAAACCAAACTGTGTACTCAGCCCAATCTGCATGGGCAGTTAGTAAATTTTGAGTTTCAGCTTCAATGAATACACTATCGGCAGCTTCTTTCCCTGAGAAATAAGTAGCAACGGCAGCAATTCCCGATAAACCGTATAATATTAAGTTCTTTTTTTCGTCCCACCAGCTCTCCGGAAGAAAATATCCGGCAACATCCATAGCTACCGCCAGTAAAAATAATGCGATTGGGAAGTGTACAATCATTGGATGTATATTCGGTGCCCATTCTGGTATAAATTCCATAGTAATATCAGATTTAAGTTATTTTAAATTAATCTATTTTCATTTTTAAGATTATTATACAACACGCAATCTTTAAAGAAATAACAAATAGTTTTTTAATGCAAAACCAGTGTATGAATAACAACCTTAATAAAACCTTAAATTCAAGCTTTAATTGCAATTTATTACAATATTCCAAAAGGCTTGAATGTAACATTATAGCTCTTATTTAGGTTTTAATCCTTATTTATACTGCGTTATTCTCGAGGGCTTTTTAAACAGATTTTCAGTTTAAAAAATAGCATTCGGTTTTCTAAAACATGGTTTAAATTTACCGCCTAAACTTAAGCCTATAAATGTAGCCACCGGCCGTTCTTCAAATTCTGCTATCAAATCTTGGATAAGATCAATGAAGGTAACATCTTTTAATTAATAAAAACTATAATGAATCTAAACCTACTTAAAGAGAAAAATTTGGATCTTAAATGCTCTTTGTGGGAACTCAGGTTATAAAGAAAAACAAATACGGTACGGAGTTAGGGAGGTCATATCTAATTACAAACCCATCTTCTACCCTGCTAAACTAACATCCAACAAATTACGCACGCATCAGTGAATATCTGTTTCATCAGCCTTATCAGCGTTCCAAATCAGCGCAATCAGTGATCCAAAAAACAGAACGTAGCTAACACGGATCCCTCAGATTGAATAAGAGCTTTCTACTCCGAATAATTTGGGGTGAAAATTCTATTTCTCCATCCGCTTTTGACCAAGATTGCAAAGAATTTGGGAGTTGAGATCTTAGAGGAGGAAAAATTTTTAAGAATGATAAATTCCGAATAAAGGAATTAGGAATAGGTTGCCTCTTATAAAACCTATTCCTAATTCTCTATTCTCATATTCCTAATTCATTCCAATCAAGTTACTCTCGTTCCGTAGCTCCGCTACGGAATGACAAACAGGAGCTCTGCCTGTCTGCCGACAAAGACAGGTTCCGAATAATTCGGGGTAGAATTCTATTTTAACTTGTGCTACGGGGTAAAATTCTATTTCTCCGTCCGCTTTTGATCAGGATTACAAGAGATTTTCAGGATGTGCAGGATTGGTGTTGTTTTGGAATTAATGCTAGGATTTCTGTACATCAATTACAATCCCGGTAACCGGAGTTAGGTAGTTTAGTTCCAAGCAGAGCGTGTGGAACTAGGGTAAGTTCCATCAGTCGAGCTGAAGTCGGCAGATGGAGGAGCAGAATTAGTCTGGTGGCACTTCGGTTTAACGACTTCGGCTCGTCCAACCGATTTTAGTTTCAACCTTTAGATTAAAAATAGCTACAAAGATAATTTTAGGTTAATTGGAGCAAAAAGTATCGCCATAGATATTTTTGTAGAATTTTCAGGGAGAAATAACCAATAGAATATTGTACCATTTTCTGCAGGGCTTGTAGCGCTACCATGAGCTCGTTCATTCCCATAATATTCAGCACTCGCTTCATATTATAAGCCAGTACAATGTATTCCTCAGCTCAGAATTACGAGGGGTTGGAACATCTTATTTCTGTGAGTCTATTTGAAGGTTTATTGTTAGGAGCAGAGCGCCAAAGAGGCATTCCGAACGAGACGAAATAGTTTTTAGAATTGAAGGTAGGTTTTAAGCATCAATCCGAAAAATCCCCAGCCAAATCCCTGAACTGCAACTCATACAAGTGGCTGTACAAACCGCCTTTGGCTAGCAATTCATTGTGGTTGCCTTCTTCTACGATTTCGCCTTTATTTAGCACTAAAATCCGGTCTGCATTTTGGATGGTTGATAAACGATGGGCAATCACAAAGGTCGTTCTGTTTTTCATCAATCGGGTTAAGGCTTCTTGAACTTGGGCTTCTGATTCGGAATCAAGCGAAGAAGTCGCTTCATCCAATAACAAAATTTCCGGATTTTTAAGGATTGCTCGTGCAATAGCTACACGCTGTCTTTGTCCACCGCTTAATTTTACTCCTTTTTCGCCAATCAAAGAATCATATCCTTCGGGGTGTTCCATAATAAAATCATGGGCATTGGCATCTTTTGCTGCTTGAATAATCTCTTCATCGGTAGCATCTAGTTTCCCATATTTCAAATTGTCTTTGATCGTAGTACTGAACAAATGAACTTCCTGTGGCACAATGGAGATATGCTCACGAAATGATTTTACCTTCAGGTCGGTGATCGATCTTCCATCCAGAGAGATCACTCCTTTTTGGACATCATAAAATCTTGGAATTAAATTCAGTAAGGTTGTTTTACCGGCACCACTTGGGCCAACCAAAGCTATGGTCTCTCCGGCTTTGGCTTTGAATGAGATGCTTTTCAACACAGGCCGTTCATCTTCATATTGAAATCCAACCTTATCAAATTCTAACTCTCCTTCCACATTCGTGACTTCAATCGCATCCGGTTTGTCATCTATTTCCGGGATTTCATCCATCAATTCAAAAATACGTTCTGAAGCGCCTGCAGCTGTGTTTACTGCGGTGTATAATCTTGATGTTTGGCTGATCGATCTTGAGATATTTAATGCGTAAATGATAAATGCGACCAAATCACCGGCACTTAATCGATCTGCAAGTACTTCTTTTCCGCCATACCAAAAAATGATTACGAGTGTGCCCATAAACATAATTCCTACGCCTGACCAAAATAACTGAGTGAGTACTACTTTTCTGCGAACAGTAGCAAATAGCTTTTCAATGGAATCGGAATAACGGTCAACTTCATAATTCTCTCGAACAAATGCTTTTACCAAACGAACGGCTCCAAGTGCATCTTCTGCCACAGCAGTAGAATCGGCCAGTTCATCCTGAATTCCCCGTGACAACTTTCTGATCTTTTGCCCAAAATAACGTGTGGCTATGGTTACAAAAGGCACCGTCACAAAGATCACTGTACTCAATCTCCAGTTCAAAACAACCATCAAAGAAACTGAACCAATCATAGAGAAAGTAATAGTAAGCAGTTGTGGTAAAGAATCCGTAAGCGCCGTTCGTATAGAACCTACATCATTGGTAAGTCGTGAAGTGATCTCGCCTAATCTGCGTTCTGCAAAGAATTTAAATCCTAATCGATGAAGATGCTCATACACTTTCTTTCGTAGATCTGTGACCACACGTTCTCCTACCCACTCTAAAAAGTAATTACCCGTAAAACTGAAAATAGATTGCAGGATAAATAATCCGATCAGTCCTAGAGCCAATAGATTTAAGAGACTTCCGTCTCCTTTATCAAATACTGCGTCTAGTAATTCTCGTAATCCCAAAGGAACGGTGAGCCAAATTCCGGATGCTAACAATACAACCACGGTTGCAAAGTAGAATCTTCCACGATAGGGTTTGCTCAGTGCAAAAATCTTTACGAGCGTATCTTTTAAGGAAGATATTGAGTGGTTTTGTTTTTCTTCTTTTTTATCGGGCATATTAGTTTTATTAGTAAGTCGACTACCCCGTCCCGAAAATATTCGGGACACCCCTTCAATCCTGAAGGGGAATTTATCGTAGCATAAATTCTCCTCTGAACAGATGGCACGATCAAATCTCGTTCAGAAATTTGATCTGGAGTGTCCGTAGAAATAAAGGCAAAATTAGTGCCAAGTAAACGAGATTTTTATCTAACATTTTGGTATCTACTAATGACAGTAAAACTCATCACAAAGCTATGGACAGTGAACTACTTACCTGGATCTTTTTAATCGGCGGAATAATTCTGATGCTCCTCGAATTTGTTATTCCAAGTGGTATGGCATTGATCTTGGGAGCCAGTGGATTGCTTGTTGGGTTATTAAGATTCTTAGGACTTCTTGATGATCCTATTACTGCAACAATGGCATGGCTATTTACGTCTGTAGCATTAACGATTGCAATCCGTCCATTCATCAAACGGTTTTTTGCGGGTGAAACCTCCTATAAATTTGCTGACGAAGATTACGAAGCTATGGATCAGATCGTGGATGTTGAGGAACCTTTGAACGAACACAATGATGAAGGCAGAATTCGTTTTCAGGGAATTTCCTGGCAGGCAAGAACTTTAGAAGGCGATGTTCCGGCAGGAACAAAAGTTAAAATAAAATATCGTGATAACACAACCTGGATCGTGGAACCAGTAGATCAAATTCAGGAACCAACATCACAAAAACTTAAAGACAAAAATTAAGGGCAATTATGTTTTGGACTAGTATTCTTATCACATTAGTAGTTCTGTACTTCATTCTTACGCGATTATTTATCATCGTGGAAATGAGAGAAGAAGTTATTCAAGAACGACTCGGAAAATTCAAAAAGAACTTAAAACCGGGATTCCACTTTCTGGTTCCTTTTGTGGATCGTCCGGCTTATAGGCGTGAAATGCGAGAACAGGTGCTGGATGTACCCAGCCAAACGTGTATCACCAAAGATAATATTGAAGTAGCTGTGGATGGATTGGTATACATTAAAGTTATGGATGCGCACAAAGCCAGTTATGGAATCAATAACTACCAAGCCGCATCTATAAACCTTGCCCAAACTACTATGCGTAGTGAAGTTGGTAAGATTACATTAGACGATACGTTTTCTGAAAGGGAAACTATGAATGAGAATATTGTTCGTGAGATCGATAAAGCAGCCGGTCCGTGGGGAATTAAAGTACTTCGTTACGAAATAAAGAATATCCGCCCTTCCAATCTAATTATAGATACCATGGAAAAACAGATGGAAGCAGAACGGGAAAAACGAGCCGAAATCACACATTCTGAAGGATTTCGTGAAGCCAGAATTAATGAATCTGAAGGGGAACAAGCAAGTCAGGTATTGGTTTCAGAGGGTGCTCGCCAACGACGTATTAACGAGGCAAAAGGAAAAGCTAAAGAAATTGAACTGATCGCCACAGCAACGGCAAATGGAATTCAGCGTATAGCCGAAGCCATGAAAAAACCCGGAGGAGAATTAGCTGTACGAACCAAATTAGTAGAACAATACATTAAGCAATTCGGTTCTATCTTAAAAAACTCAAATGTTTCCGTTTTACCTACCGAAACTGCGAACTTGAAAACATTTTTTGAAGGTGTAAGCAAAGTAAGTGATCATACAAAGAGCAAAGAAATTAAAGGAGAAAACTAGTTATGGAAATCATTGAAATTATCAGCCAAGTTTTAGTTGGTCTCTTCACTTTATTCATCATTTTTAAAGTGATAAAATCGCTTCGATTAGTGCCTAATCAGTATTCCTTCATCGTAGAGCGTTTAGGGAATTATCACAAAACCTTAGGTCCAGGATTCCATGCTTTGATTCCTTTTGTGGATAAAGTTGTGTACAAACAAGATCTCCGTGAAGAAACCATCGAAGTTGAACCGCAAGAATGCTTCACTAAAGACAATGTTAAAGTTGAAGTGGACGGTGTTATTTATATCAGCGTTACCGATCCGGTAAATGCAAGTTATGGAGTCACGAATTATCGTTATGCTGCTATTCAACTGGCTCAAACCACTACACGTTCTGTTATTGGTTTGATGGATTTAGATGAGACTTTCGAAGAACGTGCTTTCATGAGTAAAGAAGTGGTAAAAGTGCTCAGCGAAATCGAAATGCCGTGGGGAATTAAAGTTCATCGCTACGAGATCAAGAATATTCTTACTCCAAGAACGGTTCAAAATGCGATGGAACGGCAAATGACCGCTGAACGTGATCGCCGTGCCGTAATTGCGAAATCTGAAGGGGTAAAAGGCTCGAAAGTGAATGATGCAGAAGGAATTAAAGCAGAAATGGTGAATATCTCGGAAGCCGAAATGCAGCGACAGATCAATGAAGCTGAAGGATTGGCAAACGAAATTGAAGCTATTGCGACCGCAACGGCGATTTCTATTGAAAAGATTGCTGAAGCACTTTCTCAACCAATGGGAACGGAGGCTATGAAACTCCGTCTTTCAGAAAAATATCTGAATACCTTAGAAGGCTTGGGACAAGATAAGAACGACATCATTCTTCCTAAGGACATTTCGAATTACAATGCGGTGATGAAGGGGCTTTCGCTTGAAGATTTCAAAGAGAAGGAAAAGTAGTGGGGATATTTGCCGAAGGCACAATGCCGATTCCGTCATCTCGGGCATACTTGACCCGAGATCTCCTGAACAACGCTCATTGCCTTTGATTTGGAGATTGCGGATCGTTCATCTGAATAAGAATAGCGCAAAACCTTTCTCTTCAAAATAACCTAGCTGGATTGTTCTTTCTGCGTCCGCAATGACGAGATCTTCACCTCACACCAACTCGTCATCTCGGGCATACTTGACCCGAGATCTCCTGAA
>CAXBHO010000075.1:0-20035 GCA_963975485.1 uncultured Balneola sp.
CCTATCTATTGGTGAAATTTCAGCCCCCTATCTGACGACATTTCAGCAATGACACTACACTAGGCCGTTCTTAATTCAGGTACTTTATATTTAGCAAACTCATACGCTCCGAAAAGCACCCCAGAGTAAAAAAGGTCTCCCAAAACAGTCATGTGGAAAAAAGGAATGGCCATTGCATAACAGGCAATAAAACCCTGAATGGAAAGATCATACATTGGGCTTGTTAGCCAAACTCCGAAATTAGAAATAATAAAGAAAATAACTGAAGCTGAGAGTGCCCCACCAACTACTCTTTTAAAATTCACCTTCTTGAGAATTAAAATTCCGGCAAAAACTATAGCTATCATAGCTCCGTATGTCCAATAAAAGCCCGGAGAAATAAGAACGAAACCTGTGTAATACTCCGCATAAAGAATATTATTAACCAAAAGATCACTAATAAAGAATGCAAGCAGAGGTAGTGCAAAAGCTAGTTTCTTATTAGAAAAGTAAGCCGCTCCAAATAAAGACATTGCACCAATTGGGGCAAAATTATAAGGATGAGGAATCATCCTGGAAATAGCAGCTAAAAGTAAAAGACCGGAAATTATAAGTAATCGCTTCTTCATGTAATTTTTTTAAGTGATTCCTTAAAATAAAAAAAAGCATCGTCTCAATGAAACGATGCTTTCAATTCTTTTCAAAAAAAGATTATTTACTGTTAAGTTCTAAATTTAGCTTAGCAGTTACTGTTTTTCCAATTACAGCATCAGAAAAATAATCTCCGGTACCAACACCATATACGTTACGGTCTATTTCAAACTCAGAAGTTATACCGGCAATCTTGCCGCCTTTTGGATTATCCATTACGCCCAATAGGGTAAATGGCATTTCAATTTTCTTGGCGACGTCTTTGATAGTTAAATCACCGTGAGCAACAAATTTATTATCACCTTTTGATTCAATTTTTGTGCTTTTGAAAGTAATTTTTGGGTATTTTTCTGCATTAAAGAAATCAGCCGTTTTCAAGTGAGCATTCCTTTTCTCGTTTTTCGTGTCGATACTGTTTACCATAATTTCTACATCAACCATACTTTCTTTCAGGTTTGCAGGATCAAACATAACATTCGCAGTGTATTCGTGGAAAGTTCCATCTACCGGAGTAAAGAAGTGTCGGACTTCAAAGTTAATATTGCTATGTGCTTTGTCAACAGTCCATGTTGTAAATACATACTTTGTGGCAGCAATAGACATTACTGCTAAGAGTGCTATTGATAAAATTTTTATTGACTTGTTCATAGTTCGAAAATTAATGATGAATATTAGTTTCAGTTGTTAAACGAAAACGTTTTTGAAATAATTCATTCAATGTTAAACTATTTTTAGGTGTCAGTGAAATTACTTGTAACTATGAGGTTGATAGAGGGATGCTTTTAGACTGCTATAGGAGTTTACCTCAGGACATCTTTTTATATCGATTTATCAAACTTGGCATCTCATCAGCTAAGAAGGAGTAAAATCTATTCATCTCTTCTAGCCTTGCATTGTCGACATTCTCGTCACTTTCAGCAAGGATCATTCCTTTCTTAGAGATTCTAGCTAAAGAGAAAATTTGTTGTGTTTGTATTTCAAGTAAATCTACCCAAGCATTGTTTTTCAGTTGAAAATGAATTTGCCGTTCACCTTGAATGCGCACTTTTTCTATTAATCCCATCTGAATTAAAAGTCTGGTCATGTTGCTGATGGATGCTTTGCTAATTTTAAGGTTCTCAATTAAATCTGAAAAAGATTGATGAACAGGATTACAAATCATTAACCAACTCAAGATTTGACAGGCAATTCTAGGGAGCCCTGTTTCTTCCATTTTGAGGGTCATTTCTTCAACAAAATCAACTTTAGTCTGATCCATTTGCTCACTCATAGGATTTCAATTCCGATTAAATAAAAAATAATTATTGTTGGATGATATTCAATTTGTTCATAATTTACTAAACAAATTAAATTAGCTTTCGTTGTACCTGAAAATGCAATTCAATTCGCAAATATTATGAGGATACAATTGGCAAAAATACGATCCATTTTGGCAGATACAAAACCTTTATGTATGCGACTTTATATATCAAAAACCATATGATGATGAAGATTACCTTAATTTATAAAATAGCGATGGCATGTATATTTATTGGAGTATTTTCGAAAATAGCGCATGCACAAGAAGGTTTTGAATTTTTAAGCTCAACCTACCGATCCATTCCTTCTCAGGGGTCTAATACGATTGCAGATTTTAATGCCCGGCTTAACGTACCTATTCTGATTAGTAGTAGAGGTATACTTTTGGGAGGTGTTGCTTACAGTACCCGGCCTGATAATATACAAGACATGAGTCGAATTGATCTTACTTTGAGCACCTTTTCATTTAATCTTTCTTACATAAAGCCGCTTAACCCATCTACTCGTATGCTTATATCTATGAATACGGGGATGTATTCAGATTTTAGAGATATTACAGCAGAAGATTTTAATACATCTGCATTGGGTCTAATCAGTAAATCCGGAAAAATAGCTTTTCATATTCTTATGGCGTTGCTTACATCAAAAATTTCTATGGAAATTCTGTTTTACCATTCTTTGGGTTTTCAAAAGCTCTATCACCTACAGTAACTTTAAATTTGATGAATCCGTTGAATCCCTCAATTTCTTATGTGTACTCAAGTACACTTACTTACGGATTTGAAGGATTATTTACCTCTCAAGATTATAGATTGTCAGATGAATTCCAATCTTTGGTATATGTTGACAGAACAGTTAGTGCTTCCTCATTTATTAATCTTAAAATGAATAATTACTCATCACTAAGTTTTAAGATGGGATATAACTTTTTGCAAAGTGTTAAGATCTTCGAAGGTGTTGAAAATGCATCAGCCAAGTGGTTTAAATTTTCTAATGAGCAAGATCCGCTTTATAAGAGTAGAACAAATGGCGTGTTTTTTGAAGCAGGTATTAAGCTGAAATTCCCAACTAAAACGAAATAATTATGTCCGTGCTAAAAAAACTAATTTTTTATCTATTTCTATTAATGGGGATAAGTTCCATGCTATTTGCCCAATCAAGTAAACCAACAGTAAGGATTGGAATAATTACTGATTTTACGACCGAAGCTGCTTCTTATTCTTTTGTGGATCAGTTAAAAACAGAGATTCAGCAAACAGTAGGTAATACAGCTTCGGTAGTATTTTCTGATCAGAATATGATTGCTTCCAATTATGATGCTGACAAAGCCTTTGCTCAGTATCAATCATTGAGTAAAAGGACAGATATTATTTTGGTGATTGGCGGAGCTTCTTTTAAGGGAGTAATTAAATCAACTTCATTTCCGGTACCTACTTTAGGAATTGGCGTTTTTGATCCAAAACTTCAAAACATTCCTTACTTGGAAAATGGAACTTCCGGAGTAGAAAATTTAAGCTATATCCTTACCTCAAACTCTTTGGAAAAGGAATTGAAGGCTTTTCATGATCTGGTGCAATTCAAACAGATTGCCATTTTCATGGACGAACGAACAGCAGATATTTATGCTCAGAATGACTACTTAAAAGAATTAACCAACGATTTGAATGCAACTTTTCAAGTTGTTCCTGTTGGTAAATCTACCGACAAAGCCATATCAAGTTTAGATCCAAAAACAGATGCCGTATTTACGGCTATCACTTACGAGAAATCTCCTGCTGAAGTAAAGTCACTTGCTGATGCTTTCATTAAAGCTAAACTTCCATCGTTTTCTATTTTGAGAGAGCATGTTGATCTGGGAATTCTTTCAAGCTTATCCGATGATAATGGAATAGAGCAACTAAGACGAAAAGTAGCTTTAACGGTGGAAGATGCTATCGCAGGAAAAAAGTATAGCGAACTACCCGTAGCACTCAACTTTAAAGAAAAGCTGTTTTTTAATATAGCTACTGCTCAAAAGATCGACTTTTCCCCTACTTTTGAAACACTTTTTACTGCCGAAGTAGTAGGGCAGGAAGCTGTTAATAGAGGAACTGTATACTCGTTAAACCAAATTGTATCCCTTTCCTTAAAAAATAATCTGGATATCAAACTTTCAGAAGAGGATGTGAATCTAAGCAGCAATGATATTTCTTTTGCAAAATCTCAGTTCTTACCTCAGGTTGAGGCTTCTGCTTCTGCTTTACAGATTGATGAAGATAGAGCCACTGCTTCTTTCGGGGCACAAGCAGAGCAATCCTTAACAGGTTCCGGTTCATTGACCCAACTCATTTATTCAGAACAAGCGATTGCCAATATTCAGATTCAGAAATATTTAGCTATGGCGCAAAAAGCTTCCTTAGATCAACAGGCCTTATCCGTAATCTTAGATACATTTGAAGCTTACTTTAATGTGTTGAAAGCTAAAACGGGTTTGCAAATTCAGCAAGAGAATTTCGAAAGTTCCAAAACGAATCTCGAGTTTGCAAAAGTTAGGGTTTCGATCGGGGCAAGTAATCGCAGTGATCTCTACAGATGGGAAAGTGAGGTTGCAAATGCCACACAAGCAGTTATTGAAGCACAATCTGCTTTTTTACAAAGTAAGCTTCAACTAGGAAGGATTCTGAATATGGAACTGAATGAGGAATTTGATTTGGCAGAAGTATCTTTGGATGATAAAACATTTGAAAATTATACTGAAAACAGCTTAGGTCGGTTTATCCAAACTCCTGCACAGCTTGAAACATTTACAAGCTTTTTGGTGAAAGAGGCTCAAATCCTAAATCCAGCCATTCAACAGATTGATGCAAACGTATTGGTTTTAGATCGTCAGCTTCAACTTAATAAAAGAAGTTTCTTCACACCAACTCTTGCTTTACAAGCGGGCGTTGATAACAAACTATGGACGGGAGGGGCGGGCTCAGACGTTGCACCAACACCAGGTGTGCCTAAACAAAACGATATCACCTGGAATGTTGGGTTAAACCTTTCACTCCCAATTTTTGCAGGCGGGCAACGCAAGCTTGATCTGGAGCGTACTACCATCCAACAAAAGCAGATTGATTATCAAAGACGTGATATAGATCAACAGCTAGAACTTGGTATCAGAGCACAGCTTATTGGTCTGGTGTCAGCTTCTACGAACGTAAATTACAGTCAGATTTCTGCAGAAAATGCTCAAAAGAATTTTGTGATCGTGCAAGATTCCTACAAAAGAGGACTTGTTCCGATCAACCAACTTATTGATGCTCAGAACGCCGCTTTTTCTGCCAATCTGAATTATTCCAATTCTGTTTACAATTATCTGCTTTCTTTTATTCGCCTTGAAAACATCATCGGACGTTACACTTTGCTGTCTACAGATGAGGAAAATCAGGCGTTCATAACTCGTTATTTCAACTTCATTCAACAATAAACTATCATGAACAACTTGTCTAAATTTTCCCCGATGCTTCTTTTATTGAGTGCACTTTTTCTTTTTTCTTCCTGTGGAGACGAGGCTCAAACTGAAACTAAAGAAGTTATCAAACCCGTAAAATTCGGCACAGTAACTTATTTGGGTGGTGCACAATCGTACACATTTTCTGGAACAGCTCAATCAAGTGCTCAAGCTAAACTTAGTTTTAGAACAAACGGTCTTGTAAAACAGGTAAATGTTAAAGCAGGGGACCGTATAGTAGCAGGTACTGTTATTGCTAGGCTAGATGACAGCGATGCTCAACTTTCTCTACAGCAAGCAAAAGCCTCGGTTGAAAATGCCCGTGTTCAGCGAAGTAATACGGAATCCAACCTTAACAGAGTAAGAGAACTTTACCAAGTAGGAAGTGCTTCTTTAGCGGAATATGAACAAGCCAAAGCTCAATATGCCAGTACGGTATCGCAGTTTGAATCGGCTCAAAAAACCCTAGACTTGCAACAAAGTCAACTAAGCTACTTTACAGTTAAAGCACCTGTTGCTGGAATTATCTCTAATGTGACGATAGAAGAAAACGAGCTTGCTCAGGCAGGATCACCTATTGTTACCCTTAATTCTGGCGATGAAATTGAACTGCAAGTCGGTATCCCGGAAGTGTTTATAAGCAGAGTGAAAGAAGGGCAATCTGTATCCGTGAAGTTTTCCACTCTTCAGGAGCAAACATTTATTGGTAAAGTAACAGAAGTTTCATTTTCAGCGAATAATTCAAATACGTATCCGGTAAAAATTTCGGTGCTTAAGGCATCCAGTCAAATTCGACCGGGTATGACGGCAGATGTAGCTTTTAGTTTTAAAGCAGATGATCAAGCGTCAAAACTGATTGCACCTATTGAAGCTGTGGGGGAAGACAATTCAGGGCATTTTGTGTACTTACTCACCAAAATGGATGAGGACTATATAGCTGTAAAAACAGAAGTAGGTATCGGAGAAATTACCGGACAAGGCTTTGAAATCAGATATGGATTACAAGATGGCGATTTAGTTGCTACAGCAGGAATTCCTTCACTATTTGATGGAAGAAAAGTAACGCTGCTTAATTAATACGATCCTCCCCAAGAATTTATAATTACATCTTTATGAACTTAACATCTTCGTCTATTACCTATAATCGAGTAGCCTATATGATGCTGCTCGTGGTTATTATTATGGGAGCTCTTTCCTACAATAAACTTTCTCGGAATAGTATGCCTCCTTATACCATTCGAGCTGCTTCCATCGTAACAGTTTTCCCGGGTGCAGGCCCTGAAAGAGTGGAGTCTCTGATTTCAGATAAAATTGAGAAAGTCGCTCAGGAAATTCCCGAAGTTAAAACGATAAATAGTGAATCCCGCACAGGGTTATCCGTAGTTACAGTTTCTCTTACGGATGATATCCCACAAGAAGATCTTCGACCGATATGGGATCGCTTGCGTCGGAAAATTGAAAACCTTGCGCCCAGTTTGCCTGATGGGATCAATGGCCCAACAGTAAATGATGATAATCTGGGTGTTGTATTTGGGATTGTGTTGGGGTTACAAAACGAAGGCTTTTCTTACAGAGAGCTCAAAGACTATTCAGATTTCATTAAAGATGAGCTTATCCGTTTGGATGGGGCGTCTCAAGTGAATGTTGCAGGGCTTCAGGAAGAACGTGTGTACATAGAGTTTGATAACTCAGAACTTGCCCGATATAATTTGAGCTCGGGACAGCTACAGGATATCATCGGTACAACAAATATTATTTTCCCCGGTGGGGATGTAAGCTTAAATGATAAACGTGTTATCCTTGAGCCAACAGGTAATTTTGAAAGTCTGAATGATCTCAAAAACATGCTGGTACCCGTTGGTGACGGACAAACTATTGCTTTGGGAAATATCACTTCGATTCGAAAAGATTATGTCTCTCCAGTTGATCAGTTGGTAAAAATTAATGGAGAAAGAGGGATTTCTATTTCTGTGGCTCTAAAAGAAGGCGCAAATATTATTGAGCTTGGGGAACTAGTGAATGCTAAAGTAATCGAATTGAATGAAGCACTACCTGTTGGGCTCTCTTTAAACCGAATTTCATCCCAAGATTATGAAGTGGATAAATCGGTACGAGATTTTGTATCGAATTTGCTCCAAAGTGTGGCTATCGTACTTGCCGTTATGTTTCTTTTCTTAGGGTTTAGAACGGGTTTTGTGGTTGCAAGTCTTATCCCGATGGCAATTATTCTCACCTTATTTCTGATGGATGTTTTTACCATCGGCTTAAACCAGGTATCACTTGCTGCTTTAATAATGGCACTGGGTATGCTCGTGGATAACGCCATTGTAATGGCAGAGTCCATTATGGTTAAAATGGAAGAAGGAAATTCAGCCATTGATTCAGCAATACAATCAAGTTCTGAATTAATGGTTCCGCTATTGATTTCATCCTTAACTACCTCTGCGGCTTTTCTGGCATTCTTTTTAGCAGAATCCATAATGGGTGAAATTGTAGGTCCATTATTCTCTGTAATTACTATAGCTCTATTATCCTCTTGGCTTTTGTCGCTCACGCTTATCCCTTTATTGGCGGTTGCCATTATTAAAGTGAAGAAGGTAAAAGCAGGAGCAGAAAAAACATCTATGTTTGATGCGTTTCGTGTTCGCTACAAAGGATGGCTTTTGATGGTGCTAAAAAGAAGATTACTTTTTTTACTAATCATTATAGGCCTTTTCTTTTCCGCGATTTTCTCCTTCGGAAGTATCCCGTTCATTTTCTTTCCTGATAGTGAAAGAAATCTTGTAACGCTTGATCTTAATCTTCCTTTAGGAACAAAAATAGAGCGAACTACTGAAACCGTCGCAATAATTGAAGAATATATTCAACAAGAGTTATTAACTGATGAAAGCCGTTCGAAAGGAATTACGGGATGGTCATCATTTATAGGGAAAGGACCTGCTTCCTACGATTTAGGCTATCAACCCGGGGAAGCCAACTCAGGTTACGCTCATATGCTTCTGAATACAAGTTCAGGAGCTGAGAATGAATACGTAATTGCGAAACTGGATGAGTTTGCGTTCAACAATCTGCCTAATGCAGAAGTTAAAGTAAAAAAACTAGGCGGTGGTGGCGGTGGAGTTCCTGTAGAAGTTCGTATATCCGGGCCAAGCGCAGATTATCTAACAGGATTTGCAGAAGAAGTAAAAGAAAAACTTATTACCATTAAAGGTGCAAAAAATGTATCGGATGATTGGGGCCCAAAAATCATAAAACTGGTGGTAGATATTGATCCTATAAAAGCAAGAGAAGTTGGGCTTTCAAACCAAGATATTGCGGTCTCTTTGCGAACGGTTTTATCAGGATTTAATGTGGGCGAATTCAGGGAAGAGGACAACAGTATTCCGATTGTAATGAGAGATGAAGTCAACCAGGATCAAACCATCAATAGCCTACAAACTTTGACCATCTTTTCTCAAAATAGTGGTAAGAAAGTACCTCTCATACAAGTCGCAAAGATTAGATCAGAGTGGCAATTTGCTAAAATTAAACGAAAAGATTTAAACCGAACCATTAGCATTTCGGCTTATCTCGAAGCTGATTATACCGCCACCCAAATCACCGATGTGCTTACCCCGTGGTTACAAAAAGTTTCAAAAACATGGGATAACGACTATTCTTATGAACTAGGAGGGGAAGCACAAAGCAGTTCGGAGGGAATGAAAGCGGTGTCTGATAAACTCCCTTTGTCTGGTTTTATCATTCTGCTCTTACTTATCCTTCAATTTAACTCGATCAGAAAAACAGTCCTTGTGTTAAGTACGATTCCTCTAGGGATTATTGGAGTTGTATTTGGTTTGATTGTGGCTAATTCTTATTTCAGTTTTTTTGCTTTCTTGGGGATTATCTCTTTAGCAGGAATAGTGATTAACAATGCGATTGTACTCATCGACAGGATAAATATCGAAAATTTGAATCCTAATCAATCTCATGCAGAAGCAGTTGTGAATGCAGCCCTACATCGATTTCGTCCTATTTTGTTAACCACAGCTACTACAGCCTTTGGTCTGTTACCACTTTGGTTTGGAGGAGGAATTATGTGGGAACCTATGGCAGTGAGTATCATTTTCGGATTGCTCTTTGCAACCGTTATCACCTTATTCTTTCTACCTGTTTTATACAGTTTACTCTTTAGAATAAAATATTGATTTATGTACGGTTCACTTTCCGGAAAACTAGGTAATATTCTGTTTTCGATTCTCTACTGGATGATTGCCTTTACCCTCTACTTTGTTTTCCGAAAAGTTGGTTTAGAGGCAGAAGTCGGGATGGAAATCAATGATCCTTTGAGTGCTACTGATAATATTGTTTTAAGTATCCTTATTGGTGGACTTACGGGAATTGTCTATTATTTTTTAGAACGCATTTTTGAACGCTCGGTAATTCAACGTCTATCCTTGGGTGTTCAATTAGCTATTAAAACATTCAGCTATTTAGTGCTAATCAATTTTTTGATTGATATAACTTTGTATATCCAAGGTTCTGCAATTGAAAGCTCAATAGCGTATTCATTTCTAGAGATTTGGAGTAGCCCGGCTTTATGGCCATTCATTCTTTATTTTCTGCTTTGGAGTCTTCTTTTTTCATTTATCAAACTGGTTAGCCAGAAATTTGGTGAAGGAATCCTTCCGAAAATGATTTTGGGGAAGTATCGAAAGCCACGCATAGAGAATAAGATATTTCTCTTTATTGATCTTAAATCATCCACAGAACTTGCCGAAAAACTTGGGTATCTCACCTATAGTCAACTTATTCAACAATGTTTTTATGATCTCAATGAAGTGGTTTTAAAATACAAGGGCGAGATTTACCAGTATGTGGGTGACGAAGCGGTTATCTGTTGGGATTACCAGCAAGGAATAAAAGATAATACGTGTATTGAATGTTTTCTTTCATTCGCAAACGTACTGACTGAAAAGCAGGATAAATACAGAGAGGCTTTCGGAGTAGTTCCGCAATTTAAAGCAGGTGTTCATGGTGGAGAATTAGTAGTGACTGAGGTAGGAATCATCAAAAAGGAGATTGCTTATCATGGTGATGTGATTAACACAACTGCACGTATACAAGAGAAATGTAACGAGTTTGAATCGTTGCTTCTTGTCTCAAAAGAGCTTCATGATGCATTAACTTCAAGACAGAAATTAGAAATAAGTTTTAAAGGCGAAATACCGCTTAAAGGGAAACAGTTACCGATTGGAATTTATTCCGTTAAGCATATTTGACATGTAAATTTATTTAGCGGGACTGGTAAACCTGTTCCCTTTAATTCTAAAACGCCAAGGAAGTTTAGCGTCTTCACCGGCATAATCAACCCCAACTCTTGAGCCTGCGATAATTTGAGAAGAATCTACGTTAATACCACGATCTTCAATCCATATTACATCACCGAGCAAATCTTCACCATAATTTTTAGTAGTAATTCCCAACGCCTGAGAAGCGATTCCGGGTCCACCGCCCACAGAACGTTCTAATTTAGGTTTATTTCTACGTTCGAGAATGGTTTCGATTCCATCTAAAGGTTCAATTCCTCTGATCAGAACTGCATCTGCATTTCCCGTAGAGTTTGTGACTACGTTAAATAAATGATGGATTCCATAGCAGAGATATACATATGCAATTCCCGGTTCCCCGAACATGATCTTTGTGCGGTCTGTTTTTCCATGGATGTGAGAGTGACAAGCTTTATCGGTGCGACCGTTGTAGGCTTCTGTTTCAACAATCATCCCGGAAGTAAACACTCCGCCAAAATTGGAGCACAGAACTTTGCCTAATAAAGCTTTAGCAATTGGAACGGGATCTTTTCCCGAATAAAATTCCCGGCTTAGTATGGTGTTCATGATTAATCCAAATCAGCATAGGGATTGTTAATAATAGAAGGTTTATGGCTTTTATATGTGTCATGGTAAGCTTTGGCAATAATTGCTGAGAGGACAAAAAGAAAAGCACTGTAAAATATCCAAATTCCGATTACAATTGCGATGGCATAACCTTGATAAAAATATCGGTAAGAACTGAACGCATATTCCAAATAACCACTGATCAGGAAGCGAGCAATTTCAAACAAGAGGGTATAAGCTAGAGCGCCAATAAGCGAAATATTCCTGTCAATTCTTCGCTCACTCAAATATCTGAATACCATATATATTACTATAAAAGTGAATAATATCGGAACGATGAAATTTAAGAAATCATAAATCCAGGGAAGATTAATAACTATTTCAGTAAAAGGAACAGCAAACTCACTTAAATTAATAAATGAGACAAATGAAATAATGAGAGTGAGGAAGAAGATGAAAGCGCCAAAAATTCCAAACCAGAAAAAATTATATACAACCTGCATGAGTGGATGCTTACGCTCTTCAATATCAAACACATCAAAAAGAACATGTTTTACCGCATGCATAAGCCCTTGAGTAAAAAATAAAAGAACGATGGTACCGACTATTCCAAAAACCTGGCGAGCACTAACTAGAGGATCCAAGACATTTTCAATTGTTTGAGAGCCTTGAATTACATCGGATGTTTTGGCTTCGTAGGAAAATGTGGGTAAGAATTCGCTTCCATATTGAATGATAAGATCGAGTGCTTCGTCATAACTTAAAACGTATCCAATGATCGAAATGAGGATAAGTACAAATGGGATAGAGCAAATAAAAAGGTTAAAAGTAATAGCAGAAGCACTGAAAAAAAGGTCTTTTTTTCCCGTCAGTTTTACAATCTTATTCCAAAAATCTTTTAACGTTTGCAAGCTGAACTAATTCGTTAGTCAAAGGTTTACCTTTGAACCAATAAAATATATGTGTTACACTTCTTATTCAAAGGAGGAATGTACATAGTTTTTAAGTCAATTCATTGGTATGTTTCATGCCCTGAAATTTTATAAAAGATAGCTAAGAATAAGTTTAAACCTCAATGGCAGCGAAGAAGCAAACACCCTTAATGAAGCAGTATTTCGAGATCAAAGATGAGCATCCGGGTACTATCCTTTTATTTCGAGTTGGGGATTTTTACGAAACGTTTGCGGACGATGCTGTTTTAGTGAGCAAAGAATTAGGCATTACCTTAACCAAAAGAAATAATGGAGGAGATCAAACTCCGTTAGCCGGTTTTCCTTTCCATTCGTTGGATACCTACTTGCCTAAATTGGTAAAAAAGGGTTATAAAGTTGCTGTTTGTGATCAAACTGAAAGTCCGGATGAAGCCAAAAAAGCAGGTCGAAAAATTGTAACTCGTGAAGTTACAGAGATCACCACACCGGGAGTTACACTTTCCGAAAAACTGCTGGAGCATAAACGGAATAATTACATTGTTTCTCTGCATTGGGGAAAGGATCGTATTGGAGTCGCCTTTTCAGATATCTCCACAGGAGAATTTGGTTTAAGTGAAGTTAGCGAGCGTGAATTGGACAGTTTACTTGCGGCTATTCAACCATCTGAAGTGCTCATTTCTTCTAAACTGAAAAATAAACTCGATGATGATTTCCTGAAGTTCAACATCACTTATATAGAAGATTGGGTGTATGAAGGAGATTATGGATATAAGATTTTAACAGAGCATTTCGGAACGCATTCTTTAAAAGGGTTTGGTGTAGAAGAGCTGAAAATGGCTCATGTTGCTGCCGGTTCGCTGATGCATTATATGCAGGAAACTCAAAAAGCGTATTTACGACATTTGCGAAGGTTGTATGCGTATGAAAGCAATGAGTATATGTCGCTGGATCCTGCGACGAAAAGAAATTTAGAACTTACGGCAAGTATTCAGGAAGGAAGTGTAGATGGTACGTTGATTTCCATCATGGATAAAACCTGTACAGCGATGGGCGGGCGGTTACTTCGGCGTTGGATTATGCGTCCACTTAAAAGATTGAAACCTATTCAACAGCGATTAGATTCTGTTGAAGTGTTCTTTTCAAATCATGATGCCAGAAATCAGCTTCGGGAAGAATTAGAACAAGTGGGTGATCTGGAGCGATTGATATCCAGAATTTGCGTTGGAAGAACAAATGCTCGTGATATCGTTCAGTTGAAATTGTCTTTAGCTCAAATACCCGTTATAAAAAGTCAGTTTACCAGTTTTGATGATCCGTTGTTGCAGGATATTTCTAAACGATTGAAACTTTTGATCGATCTTCAGGAGCATATCAATAAAACCTTAGCTGAAGACCCGCCTGCCAGCATTCGTGATGGGAATATGATTCGTGAAGGATTTAATGAAGAACTGGATGAACTTCGGGATATCGCCAGAAATGGAAAGAAGTATATCGCTCAGATCAAGGATAAACTGGCTAAAGATTCCGGGATTGCTTCTCTAAAGATCGGATACAACAAGGTGTTCGGTTATTATATCGAAGTGACCAATTCACATAAAGACAAAGTGCCCGAGCATTTTATTCGTAAGCAGACCTTGGTAAATGCTGAGAGGTACATTACTCCTGAATTGAAGGAAATTGAAGAAAAGATCTTATCAGCCGAAGAGCGAAGTAAAACGTTGGAATATGAGCTTTTTGAGGAAGTGAGATTATATGTTTCTGAATTTGCTGATGATGTTCAACAAATAGCTTTTGCATTAGCTGAATTGGATTGCGTGCAGTGTTTTGCTGAAGTGGCATTCAAAAATAATTATGCAAAGCCGGAAGTTCGTGATACAGAAGAGATTTCAATAAAAAAAGGACGCCATCCTGTAGTGGAAGAGACTCTGCCGATGGGTGAGCCCTTTATTCCGAACGATATTGAGTTGAATAATTCTGATCAACAGATCATGATTATCACCGGACCGAATATGGCAGGTAAAAGTATCATTCTTCGTCAAACAGGATTGATCGTACTGCTTGCACAGGTGGGAAGTTTTGTTCCTGCTCAATCAGCTACAATTGGAATGGTTGACAAGATTTTTACACGTGTGGGCGCTTCTGATAATCTTGCTGCCGGAGAGAGCACCTTTTTGGTAGAAATGAACGAAGCAGCAAATATCCTGAATAACGCTACTCCAAGATCGCTCATTTTGCTGGATGAAGTGGGTCGCGGAACCAGCACATTTGACGGATTGAGTATTGCGTGGTCGTTGGCAGAATATCTGCATAATCATGCTCCTGTTGCT
The DNA here is from genome assembly GCA_963975485.1 of uncultured Balneola sp. Taxonomy (GTDB): domain Bacteria; phylum Bacteroidota; class Rhodothermia; order Balneolales; family Balneolaceae; genus Balneola. Next base: position 14,540 of record CAXBHO010000075.1, read on the forward strand.
GCAAAAACGTTGTTTGCTACACATTATCACGAGTTGAATGAATTGGAGCAAATGTATGAACGCACTAAGAATTTCAATGTTCAGGTAAAAGAACATGACGGAAAAGTGATATTCCTAAGAAAACTGGTTCGTGGCGGCGCTGATCACAGTTACGGAATTCAGGTAGCAAACATGGCGGGCTTACCACAAATTGTAATTGACCGAGCGAAAGACATTTTGAAGAATCTGGAACGCCATAGTCTGGACATCACCAATAAAAATGGGCCACTGGAAGGGAAAGCCTCCGCCCAAAAAGATGCTGCTAAAAATCTATCCAAAAAAATTGAAAAGCAGGACGAAATCGATCAAATGAATTTGTTCGCCACTCATGTAGATCCGAGATTAGAAACGGTATTGAATAAACTGGAAGCCAGCGATCCAAATAGAATGACACCCATTGAAGCACTGATGATGATTACAGAATTGAAGAAAATTGTTGAGAAATAGACTTAAGATGAAAGATTTAAGACGTCGTAAGAATGGAAACATAGATACAGGATTACACACCCCTAAATCCCCTCTCAAGAAGGGACTTTAAGGTTTTAATAACAGAAATTAAATCTATGAATAAAGATTTCTCATATAAATTTTTATGGATGAATACGAGGGAAAGCCATTAGCATATTTAGATCATAATATCTTAGACCGCTTTCTAAAGAATGATCTTCAAGATTTAAAGAAAAGATTGATAGAAGATTATCAAATTGTCTACTCAGATGAAAACCTGAAAGAAATTCATCGTTCAGGTGAATTTGCTAGTGAATTCATAAAGGTTTTAGAAGATATAAATGCAAAGCATATTCAGATTGTTTTTAAACATCCTGGGTTTATTGAAACAGATAAAGCCTATCTAAGAACTTGTAATGTTAATGATGCAATGAATGAATATTTAGCAAATACAAGTGGTTATAATGGAATAATGGATGCTATGCTACAAAGTAATTTAAAATATCATGGTGGGGAAGTGGATAAATCTTTTTCTGAAATTAATGAAAATTTTGTAATAGAATTTAATCGGCTTCTTGAACAAATTCGCCTCGATGTTAAAAGTTTAAATGGAATAGCATCAGCTGATCTGAAACAATATTTTGACTTAATTGGAATTTTGGGAAACAAATTCGAAGATATCATAAAAGAGAACGAAAGATTGAAGAACCCACTTACAGGTCAAGGGAAAAATTGGAATCCAATGAAAGATTTTCGAACTGAAATGAAATTGGGTCCACTGCAATTGAATAACATTAGAGGACCTAAGATTTTAGAACAGATTTGGGATCAATACAAAGATAAACAACCTTATGAAACTGGTTTTACAATTGATAAATTTTTTGGTTTAGAAAAGCATCCCATTTATCCGAATCGTGAATACTTTATGCATCAAAAAATAACAACTGCATATAATATATTAAATACAATAGGATACTATTCAGACTCAAAAACTCATTTAAATAAAAAATTTGTTTCTTTTATGAGTGATACTAATCATGCAACCATGGCTTGTTTTTGTGCCACTCTCTTCTCAGGTGATGAGAGATTAGCAAAAAAAGCTTCTGCAATTTATGAGTATTTAGGACTAGGAATTAAAGTAGAGCTTATAAAAATGTAAGGTAAATTTTAAGAAGGAATTCTACAGAATAATTGAGACTATAAAAGTCCCCTCTTGAGAGGGGATTTAGGGGTGTGTCAGAATTAGCAATAAGTTGTATCAAATGCCAAGAAGACAAATAATTCCATATCGATCAGATTTAAAAGAGCTGGCTAGAAAACTCCGTAATAACGCAACAAAAGCGGAACGTGTTCTATGGCATTCTTTGAGCGGAAAGCAATGTCTTGGTTATGATTTTCATCGACAAAAGCCTTTAGGGAATTATATTGTTGATTTCTTTTGTCAGGAATTGATGTTGGCGATAGAAGTGGATGGAGTTTCACATAATCGGGAATCTGTTCGGTTAAAGGATAAAGAAAAGGAAAAATTTTTGAATAGCATTGGAATTACCGTTCTTAGGTTTCAGGATGCTGAGATTTATCCTGAGAATAGAGATGCATTAAGAGCGATTGAAAAATATGTCATTGTATTTGAAAAGTTAAATCGAATAGACACACCCCCAACCCCCTCTCAAGAGGGGACTACAAACTTTTCGGTGAAAAGTTCTAAAAATATTAATGAAAAATAGACTTAAGTTGAAGGATTTAGGATGTTAGACGGACTTGAATTGATGGAAGAAATCATCTTACATCTTATGTCTTAAATCTCATCTCTAATTATGAAAACCTCCGCTAAACATATCGCTGATCGGATTCGATTGATGATTTCCACCAAACAATTTCAGGTTGGGGAAGTGTTGCCTTCTACACGGGAGTTGGGACAACAACTGGAAGCAAGTTTCCATACCGTACGGAAAGCTTATCAGTTTTTGGAAGATGAGGGTTTAATAAAAGGCGAGCAGGGAAGAGGATTTACGGTAATAAAGCAAACTTCCATGCTCGATAAAGCAGAACGATTGGAAATCGGCGGTGGAAAAGTTCAGGCACTGATTGAGGAACTGGTGGGTTATGGGCTCGATGATTCTGAAATTGAGTTATTATTCCAGGAGCAATTGGATTTCATGGAGTGGCCTGAACGAATACAGTCTTGTGCAACTGTAGGTGAAAATAAAGAAATGGCATCCATGCTTTCCAGTGCGATTAAGAAACAAGTTGGCGTTAAGAGCAGTGTGTTGGATATTACTGAAATTGAGAAAGCGGCTTCTTACGATGCTTTATTTGTGCCGATAAAATTCATGAACAAGTTCCGAAGCTTGAGCGAGTCGATGATGATCATCCCGATCGTGCACATGTTTGATCCGGAAACGCTGTATAAAATCACAGAGCTTGCAGCAATTCAAACTATTGGACTGGTTACATCCGATGATGAAAGCATCTCAAAGATCATTAATGAGTTAAAACTCATGATTCCTTTTGAAGGATCTTTTGTAGCAGGAAGTATTTACGGGCGATCATTGCCGCTTTTTGTTCGGGAAACAGATCTTATCTTATACACACAGGAAAGTGCCAAATTGGTAGAGCAAAAAGTGCCGGCGAAAAGCAGAATCCAGTTAAATTATAAACTATCAGATCGTAGTGCGGAGCTGATTCGATCAGAGCTTTGGGACCAATAAAGACAATTAAGAATTATAGAATTAAGAATGTAGAATTTCATTCTTAATTCTTCATTGAATCATTGATAATTGAATATTAAGAAGACCATAAAAAAAGCCATTTCGGCGATTGAAAAAGAAATTGAAGCGGTTCGGGAGACGCCATCAAATGATGTTTTGTCGAATGGAGTTTTGCAGAAGCAATCAGCGCATCACATCTATATTTTCGAGACGACCAATCAGGGATTGCGATTTGCTGAAGAGATCAGAGCAAAGCTTCGTGATAAAGACCTGGAAGTTCATGAAATAGATTTTAAAGAAGGAAAGGTTTGGTTGGAATTCCCGGAAGATTTTGGTCCAACTATCGATGAAGTATATTTGGAATGGGAGAATGATTTTGTGCTCAAAAAGATGAAAGAGCATTTATTCACGCTGGAAGAGAAGTACAAAGAAGTTGATCAGCTTAAAGCTTTGTTGGAACCTGAAAATCATTTTAAAGAAGACAGCTCAGGGTACGAAATCAAAGTGGATGACCTCCGAAATGATTCTCAAAAAGAGGCGATCGAAAAAGCCGTAAAAAATAACATACTGTATGTTTGGGGTCCGCCGGGAACCGGAAAAACCGCGACTCTTGGATTTATAGTTGCAAATTTACTGAGGGAAGGAAAGCGTGTGCTTTTCGTATCCAATACAAACAGAGCTGTGGATGTTGGCTTAATAAATGTGATGGAAGCTTTGTATGAAATTGATCCTATGTTTGATTTACAGCAAACCACAAGATTTGGGGAAGCGGCGCTTCAGGATGACAGACTGGATTCAATATTATTTGAGAATCAGGTTAAGATCAAACTGGATGGACGAAAAGCAGACGCAGTACAACTAAGTACTTCGCTTGGAAACTATAAGAAACTGCAAGCACAGATCGATAAAATGATGATGGAAGACGAAGAGATTCCGCAGAAAATGGATTTGGAGTGTCAACTACTGGGAGAGAAAGTTGACAGGGAAGGCGGTGTTGAGGCAATGGAAGACAAGATCGATAAACTGCTGAATTTGAACGAGCGATATGAGTTGAAGAAAAAGCAATTGGTTGCTACAACGATGGCGAAAGTGTGTACTTCGGAGTTGTTCTGGAACGTCAGTTATGATGCGGTAGTAGTTGATGAAGCTTCCATGGCGGGAGTTCCGTATTTATTATTAATGGCCGCAAAAAGTAAAAAGCATTTGGTAATTGCTGGTGACCCCATGCAACTTCCTCCCATTGCCATCACGAATGACAAGGAAGCAAGAGCATTTTTGGAGCAGGATATTTTCACGTTTGTATCAGGTGCTGAAAAAACGGAGGATTTGTTCCACTGGCATGATAAAAACCCGGATTTTACCTGCTTCTTTGATACTCAGTATCGTTTACGGTCTGATCTTGCCGAAGTGATAAGTTCTGTTTTTTATGATGGAAGGCTAAAATCCGGTGAAAAGATCATGGAGCGAGGAGTGAATAAAAACTCAGTAGCATTGGTGGATTCTTCCAAATATGGTCCTTATATCGAGCAGGAAAAAGGTGGAAGAGGATTTAATCCTTCCAATGTTGTTCATCTTAAATTGATCGAACAAAGCGTAAAAAAACTTTCTCTTAAGCATGCAGATGATAGTATTGGTGTCATTGTTCCATTCCGAAGTAGTGTGTATGCGGTTCGAAATCATTTACGAGAGGAAGGATACAGATATGTGGAAGTGGGCACAATTCATACTTTTCAGGGAAGAGAAAAAGAAGTGATTATCTTTGATACGGTGATGAGTGGGGAACTCCAAAATGGAAGTTTAAGACATTATTCCGTTCGCCCTTTTGATGAAACAAAAAATGGATTGAGTGTTCCGAGATTGCTGAACGTAGCTTTTTCCAGAAGCAAGGAATTGTTGGTTATTATCGCCGATATGCAACACGTTGACCGTATTTATGGCAACAAATTCTTAGGGAAACTCTTGGGTTCTATTAAAGAGATCTCTCTTTGAGAATTAAGAATTAAGAATGAAAAATTAAGAATTTGAAACTGAGACTAATTCTTAATTTTGCTGATAACTTAGCCTTGGATCACAGAGTTCTAAAATTCCCCTTCTAAGGAGGATTTTAAGAACTTGCTATGAATTTCGTGAGGGTAGGAACCAAAATTCTTAATTTTTAATTCTACATTCTTAATTCTGTTCACAAATAGCTCTGTTTCCACTCTTTAGCGATTAGGAATGCCAGTTCCAGACTTTATTGAAAATTTAGCCTTGGATCACAGAGTTCTAAAATTCCCCTTCTAAGGAGGATTTTAAGAAC
>CAXBHO010000076.1:0-19549 GCA_963975485.1 uncultured Balneola sp.
ACAAACAGGAGCTCTGCTACGAATAATTCGGGGTAAAATCTTATTTCTTAATCCGTTTTTGACCGGGATTGCAAAGGATTTTCAGGATGTGCAGGATGAAAGATGGACTGAGAACTACATCCTGTTCATCCTATAATCCCGAGAATCCGGGTTCAACGAATGGGGGAGTGTGATTTAGCCAAAAGGAGATAGTTAACCGTCCAAGCGCGACGCTTGAACTAGGTTTGGGCTAAATTACTCAATGATAGAAGGTTCCGGAAGAGGTGAAGTTCTAAGTTCCGGTTCAGGAACAAACTTCCAGACGATAATAGCTGTGAGAAAAATAGCAGCTGCACCAAAATAAGTATTACTGGCATATCCTTCTACTGAATATAAAGGACCGGCAATTGATCCACCTAAACCGTACCCAACTTGACCGATTGCTACTAATAAGCTCATCATAGTTCCTCGATTGTTTGATTTAACCAGTTCTGAAGAGAGTGCTTGAAATGGACTGATTCTCATTGCTATCAAGATCATTGCTACCGGGAAAAGTATAAAGGCATAAGCTAATTCAGTTACAAAAAATGTAGTGCTTACCATTAGAATTGACAAACCAAAAGAGGATGTTATGATCATATTCTTTCTGCCAATCTTATCTGAAATCCAGCCGGAACTAGGTCCTGCGATAACATTTGCTACTCCACCAACTGCAAAGATATAACCGATGGTAGTGAGTGAAGAATCAAATGAATCTTCTAACCAAGTTGGTAAGTAAATAATAAAAACAGAAAGGCTTAAGAACATTAACAAATAACAAATTGCTACAAAACTTACATCCTTACGCTTCAGTAATTGCAGATATTTTGAAAACGTACTCGATATAGTAAGCTTATCAGTATGTAATACTACATTTGGCTGTGGTACTTTAAAATAAATAAGTATAAATGTTAAAGCCATTACAATGCCGAAAACAAAGAAGGGGGATTTAAACCCGAAATGTTCCGCCAAAAAAGTACCTAGTGGGATACCTAGAATTTGACCAACAGCAATGCCACTCATTACCCAACCATTAGCCCAGCCTCTTTTTTCGTAGGGGAAATAATCTCCAACATAAGCAACTGCAGCTCCGCTAAGAACGCCACCGGCCATTCCCGCCATTGCTCTAACAACCAAGAAACTTGTAAAGTCTACAACTAATAAATGAAAAAATAAAAATATCGCCATGCAACCGGTTCCTATCAAAAGGATCTTACGTCTTCCAATTTTATCTGAGAAAGGACCCATTATAATTGCAAAAATACCTACCATTACTGCATAAACAGTAACTAAATTACCGAGTAGCTCTACCGGGGTATTAAGGCTTTTCCCAATTTCAGGTAGAATTGGAGCAATTATCATAATCTGGCTACTAGCTGAAAAAACTAATAACCAAAGCGAAAATAAAATAAAATAAGGAGTTGCTGACTGGTATTTCATGTATCAATGTATGGTAGCAACATAGTAACTTAAAGTTCACCAAAAAAATGTCGATACTTAATTAATAGGGTTGTTAACTTAATATTACAAGCCGGATGAGATGTATTTGTACTAAATTAATTTGTATTTTTCGGAAAGGACGACACTCATGTAATTAAATTAGCTTAAATACGAATTGAATGATTTTTAATTTATTTTAAGAAATTGTTTTAAGAAACTGAATAATAAATTATATTAACAACAAACAAACAATAAATAAATAGGTAAACTCCATGGGACAACAACAATTACTTCTAGTTATACTAGTAACAATAATCGTAGGTATTGCGACTGTAGTTGCAATTAATACATTCTCAAGTGCAGCTGATTCAGCTAACTTAGATGCAGTTCGTCAGGATGTAGCTAACATTGCAGCTTCTGCTCAAGGTTACTACATGAAACCTAATCAATTAGGTGGTGGTGGACAATCATTTGCAAGCGTAACTTTCAATTCGATTGCGTTTGCATCGGATTCTATTGCACAAACTGGTTTTTTAAGTGCAGTTAATGCAAATGGAAAATATGTTATAAGCGCTGCAGGTGCTACAAGTTTCACAATAACAGCTCACCCAGCAAGTGATCCTGATTATGATGCTTCAACTTTATCAGCAGCTATGGGTTCTACTGCAGGTAATACTATGACAGCTACAGCTACAAGAGATGATTTAACTTGGAGCGATTCTAACTGATATAGTTAAAAATCGTATATTTAAGGACTCCATTATAATGGAGTCCTTTTTTTTGCCTCAAAAAAAGCGTAACAATGGGACAACAACAGCTTTTATTAACTTTATTAGTAGCAGTAGTTGTAGGTATTATGACTGTTGTAGCGATAACGATGTTTCAGGAAGCCCAAAAAGAATCTGAAAAAGACGCAATACGTCAAGACTTATTTCAAAGCGCAACTTTAGCTAATGCTTTTTTTATTAAACCAAAAGCTATGGGGGGAGGCGGTGGTAGTTTTACAAATATAACTTTTCAGGAATTAGGATTAGACACCGCGAGTTATAATGGCTATTATTTCGATATAAATACTCAGTCACAATCATTTCAAGTTTCGGCTTCAACTTTAGATAGATCAGATACTCTTACGGCAACAATTGATAGATTTGGATTAACTTGGAATTAAGAGGTTAGAACTATGGCACAATTTCGATTAAAAGCAGTTTCTACCGGTGGTAAAGTAATTCAAAAAGAATTTGAAGCAGAAACTAAAAAAGATGCACAGCTTAAAGTTGACAGGCTTACAAAGACTAACGGGCTGAATGTTCAGTCTTTGGAGAAGAAAGCAACCTACATGTATAAAGTGCAAAGACCCGGCAAGCCTAAATTAACTGGCGAGCAGGAAGCTTACAACAAAGAAGAAGTAGAAAGGGCTTTAGTTAAACTTGGTTATGAGATATTAAGCATAAACAAAAAGCTTTTTGATTTTAAAGGCGGTGTTCCTCACACAGAAGTGGTTACGTTTATAAGCCTATCGGCCGATCTTTTAAATCAACAACTTACTTTTGATGAAATTTTAAATCTTTTATATGAAGATACTGCCAATAAGAGAATGAAAGAGGTTATAAAAACTATCCAAAAGGATCTTAAGGATGGAAAAGAAGGTTCAGAAGTGTACGGCAAGCACGAAGATGTTTTTGGAAAATTTGCGGCTTATATGCTTAGTGTTGCTTCAACTTCCGGTAATATGGCGCTGGTGTTTGAGAGTACCGCTAAATTTTTGGAAAGAGATGCCGAATTTAAAAAGAATTTAAAACGCTCTTTAATGATGCCGGCCGTTACCGTTTTTGCAGTAATTGGGGTAGTTTTATTTTATGTGGGGTATATTTTCCCTGCTACAGCAGAGTTATTTGTCGATATGGGAATTATGTTGCCTCCAATGACAGCAGCTACCCTTGAACTTAGTTATTGGTTATCAGCAAATTGGATTATGTTGTTAATTGCAATATTTGGGCCCATTATCGCATTTATTTACTATATAAGAACAAAGAAAGGGAAGCTTTTCTTAGATAAGTATATTATTAAGATCCCTGTAATAGGAGATTTACTCCACAAAACAAGCATTGAGATTTTTTCCAGAGTTTTTTATACACTGTATAGTGGGTCCGGGCAAAATATTGAAGTTATAAAGGTTGCCAGCGAAGCTTGTAGAAATACTTACATGGAAAAAAGAATTAAAGAAGTAGCTATCAAAAAAATGCTTAAAGATGGAGCCGGTTTAATTGAATCCATTGAAGAGACGGGTGTATTTACTCGCACTGCAATTAGTAGATTCAGGCTTGGCGCTGAATCCGGTTCACTAAGAGAAAATGCAAAACAACTCGCAGAGTATTATGAGGTTCAAACTACCTATAGAATGCAGTCAGTAATTGATACGATAAGCCTTTTTGTAAATTTGTTTATTATGATTGCGTTGATCGGAATAACAGTTGTTTCATCAGAATCTGCAGTAATTAAGCCAAATGCTTAAATGGGCAAAATAAACATTAGAAGACATATTGGTGATATTCTTGTTAAAAAGAAGATCATTTCTGCGGATCAATTGCAAGAGGCTCTTGATATCCTGGAACAAGAGCCCGAAACCAGTACGCGTCGCTTAGGTCAGATATTATTTCAGGATCTTGATCTGAATCGGCACACCATCATGAAGGAAATAGCCGATATATACGCATTTCGTGAAGTCTTAGAAGATAGTGAATCAGTTTCAGACGACATTATTGAGCACATCAAAAAAAATGTAGAAGAGCTTAATAATGAAGTAATTGATGAGCTGGTTGTTTTAAAAGCGGTTCCGTTCCATAGAACTAAAAGCGCAATTACCGTTGCTGCTGCAGATCCATCCGATCCTAATATTCAAGGAGTAATACAGAAGCTCAATTTTAAGAAAACAGAGCTCGTTTATTGTAAGTATGAGTTTATTGAAGAAATACTTTCAACTGTTTATGAGCAAAAGAATGAATTTTTGGATCTGCTTGAAGAAATCGACTATGATGAATCGCAGTTAGAAGCGGAAGAAGAAGAGAGTATTAATGAGGAAGAGATTGATGCTGAAATCAATCAAAGCATGCTTAACTCTCTGATAGAGGGTATGTTAGTAGAATCAGTTCGTCAAGGTGTAAGTGATGTTCATATTGTTCCCAGTGGACCAACTACAACAGATCTTAGATTCAGAACAGATGGAAAACTAAAACTCTGGTATCAGCAGAAAAATGTAAAACCCGAAGCAATTTCGGCTGTAGTGAAAGATAAAACAAGAAATGTAGATCGCTTTGAAAGGGATGCGTCTCAGGATGGTTTTATTCAAAGACAAATCGATGGAGTAGGAATTCGTTACAGAGTTTCTATTATGCCTATAGTTGGAAATCAATATGACAGGAAATTCGAATCGGTAGTAATTCGTGTACTGGATGACCGAAAGGTAATTCGTGATCTGGATCTTTTAGGCCTTCAAAAAACAGCGAAAGAAAGCTTTGTAAAGTCTATCAGCCAACCTTCCGGGATTGTAATTATTACCGGTCCAACGGGAAGTGGTAAATCAACTACTCTTGTAGCAGCGCTTTATTCAGTTATAGATCCTACAAAAAACGTCCTTACTATTGAAGAACCGGTAGAATACATTATTGAAGGGGCCAGACAGTTAAAAATTAGTAATCATATGACCTTTGATCAATCCATTCGAGGGATTCTTCGTCATGACCCCGATATTGTGTTAGTAGGTGAAATGCGTGATTTAAAAACTGCTGAGATTGCTATTAAATTGGCTAATACCGGTCACCTTACTTTTTCTACATTGCACACAAATGATGCTCCAAGTGCTGTTTCACGTTTGTTTAAAATGGGTGTTGAGCCTTTTTTAATAGCTAACGCAGTAAATCTGGTAATGGCTCAGCGACTTATACGAAGACTTTGCAAAGATTGTAAAGAAGAATTCAGACCTCATGTTGAAATAGCAAAAGGTATCGGTTTTACGGAAGAAGAATATGAAACCACTACTTTTTATAAGTCTGTAGGGTGTGATGTTTGTGGAAAATCCGGTTTTAAAGGGCGTTCTGCAATCCATGAAGCCTTATATTTCTCAAAAGAAATAAAAGAACTTGTGTTAGAATCAGGAGGTGATGTTGATGAAGCAGCTATTAAAAAACTCGCTATGTCTCAAGGAATGTTAACGCTTAGAGGCTCCGGTAGAGAAAGAATTAAAGAAGGTATAACAACTATTGAAGAAATTATTGCAAGCACTTTGGAAGATTAATTTGAAATATTAGATAACTTATTAAATATTAGTTAACATTTTAGCGATATTTAGTATTAGGGGACAAAACCTATGGATATGCAAGAACAAAACAGTGAAAAAAAGCCGGATTACTTAAAGAAATTTTTGAAAGAGCCACCTTTGCTTTTAAGGAATTTTCATTATGAGGATGTTTTGGAATTTCTGCAAACAGGAGTAGAGGAACGCTATCTGGCGGGAGATACTATTATCAACGAATCCGAAAATGTTAACTCTGCGTATTTAGTAGCATCGGGTAAAGTGGCAATTTGGAAAGACGGGATACAATTAGCAACATTATCTGAAAGCAATTTTCTTGGAGAAGCATTTTTATTTAGTAAGAACAGTAGAATGGCTAAAGTTACGTCAGAAACAGAAACGATTTTATTGAGATATGAACGTTACGACGCACTCAATTTTTTCCGTAAAAAACCGGAGAAATTGTTTAATATTTTCACAAAAAATATCATCGAAATACAGCAAAGAAAAATAAGTAACATGAATGTTCAGTTACTAAATCTCAAAAAAAGGCTTTTAAATGATAATGCTTGGTAACAAGTATTACTAAATCATTTGTAACAATCTTATCTAAGAATCATCTATTTGTTTGATTCTTATCATTAAAAAAATGCAGACGGCTAGCAAAGAACATATTCTACGTACTCTAACAGCTCCACTAATTAAGCAGATTCCTATTAATGCCAGGGGTAATGAGTTGTTTATTAAAATGAGTGAAATACTAGACGCTCAGCCGGAAAAGGTACGTATTGATCTCAAAAATGTACTGGATTCCTTTCTTATTAAAATGCTTAAGAATGAGGCTTCTGATATTGATTTGGGAGGAGCCGGTTGCAATGGCAAAATTTGGTATAGAATTTTTGGGGATAAATCTCCGGACGATAAAAAGCAGAATTTTACCGTAGAAGAAACGGATTTTTTACTCCTTAATATTTTAGTAAATAGCCAAAGGAATATGCTCCTCAAAAAAAGAAATCTTGATTTTTCCTACGGTATAGAGCTTGAAAATGGAAAGGATCAAAGATTTCGTGTTGATATTTATTTTGATCTGGAACATTTAGCAATGAATATGAGACGAATTGATAATACAATTCGGCCTTTTAAAAGTTTGGGTGTTAATGCAGAAGTGGCAAAAGCACTTAGTTTAAAATACTATAAATATGGGCTTAGTTTAATAACAGGGATTACAGGTTCGGGTAAATCATCTACTTTAGACACTATTATTGATGCCAATAATCGTACCGTAGATTCACATATTGTTGTTATTGCCTCACCGGTTGAGCTTATACATAAACCTATCCGCTCTGTAGTTAGGCATAGAGAGGTTGGTCGAGATGTAGAGTCTTTTAAAGATGGAGCTATTCAAGCTTTACGTCAGGATCCGGATATTATAGTAATTGGTGAGCTTAGAGATCCCGACACCATTATGACCGCGTTAGAGATTACTGATTCAGGGCATAAAACCTTTAGTACGCTCCATACTTCATCTGCAATGGATAGTATTGAAAGAATTTTAGGTGAAATTGCAACAGAAGAGCAAAACCGTGTTCGTACGCGATTGGCAGATGTACTTACATGCGTGATTAGCCAAAAATTAGTACCCAGTTTAGATGGAAAGCGGGTGCTAGCTAAAGAAGTTCTTATTGCAAACTCTTCAGTAAAGGCTGCAATCAGAAACAATAATATTGGTGAAATTTACCAAATGTTGATGGAAGGAAGTGAAAGGGGAATGAATACGTTGGAACAGGATCTTAAGCGATTATACGTGGAAGGTAAAATTTCTAAAGAAAATGCTATTAACTATGCCAACAATAAGTCGAAAATAGTACAACTACTTAATGAGACTAGTTACTAATTAGATGGCAGGAAATAAATTATATACCGGTTTTGTACTTGAAGACGATACAATAAAGATCGCTAGAATCAGTGTATCCGGGAAAAAGGCAACGCTCGAAAAGATTGATAGAGTTAAGCTGGTTAATCCTATTCTGAAAAACGGTAGCGGTAATAAAGATACCGAAGAAATCTTTGATGCATTTGATGAAGATCTTGAAGATGACAGTATTTTTGGAATAGAAGATGACGACCTTGAGCTTGACTTAGACCTTGATGATGTAGATTCTGATTCTGATGATTTGGATTTAGAACTAGATTTAGATGATTTTGAAGATGATGATGCTATTCTAGACGTTGATGATATGGCTGCAGAAGCGGATGATGAGATGGCCGCCAGCAATGAATTATTGATCTATAATATTCTTAATGATCTGGATTCCTCAAGTGTAAAAATGAGCTTGAATATACCAGCAGGATTCACAATTTTTCAAATTCTAAGGGATATTGACTTTTCAACAATTAAGAAAAAAGACCTTAATATTATTGTTGACGATCGCTTAGAAGCACTTTATGGTTCACCAAAAGGAGCTGACTATTATTCTTCTACCATAAGAGAGGATGGTTCACTTCTGCTTGTTTCAATAGATGATGATCCGCAAGTTCTTCAATTACTTCATAAGTCTGAAAACATTTATAGTGGTAAGTTAACTATCAACGAAGTATTACCTGATGAATCTCTGATCATTGGGTTATTCAGAGCTAATTATGACGTTGATCCTGAAAGTATTACTGCACTTATTCAATACAGCGAAAATAGTTGCAGAGTAATTTTCTTAAAAGGGTCAAGCCTTCTTAGTATTTCTCCAATGATTACAGAAGGTTCGGCTTCTAAAAAGTTTTTAAACACCGTGTTTAGTAAAATATTATTTCAACTCGACACCGGTGAGGTTCCAAATCTGGATAGAATTATTCTCTGTAATAATAGCTTGGATGGAGAAGCGATTACTTTTTTTGAAGATAGATTCCCGGATATAGAAGTGTCTGAGTTCATCTATAATACTGAGATTTTTGATGCAAATATATATGAACAAGCTACTGTAGCATCATTTACTACGGCTATTTCCTTAGCATGGGCTGATGCAGGTTTTCAGAAAGAAGCTTATCCGGATATTAGTTTTTTACCTACCTATATAAAAGAGCGACAAAAGATATTTAAGCTTCAATGGCACGGTATATTTCTTTTAGCATTAATTATCCTTGTTTTCCCAATTACTAACTACTTCTTTAAGGGCTATTCTTCACAAATTGATGATTTGAGAGAAAATATTTCAAATAGAAAAGCAGAAATAAGAGTCTTAGAGAATACGGTACAAGATTATAATAGAATTAATTCAGAACTGGCAGGTATTCAATCCCAGTTAGAGCTTTTGGATGAGCTTAGTAAAGGTACTTTAACATGGACTGTAAATTTAGATCTTGTTAATAAAGGTATTAATAATATTGACTCAATTTGGCTTACTAATTTTAGCCAATCTGGTGATGAAGGCTTAGATATATCCGGTATTGCATTATACAGAAACAGAATATCAATGGTTGCTGATATTTTCAGTGAAGCTATTCTTCAAGACGTTCAAAGAATAACAATTAGAGAAAAAGAAGTATATCAATTTACCTATCGAATTCCGGAAATTGTCGCTAATCAGGAAAGATATACTCCTGAAAATGCAAAAGGTCTTAAAGAAGTGCTGGAAGGAGGACAATAATGCCGTACGCTGTTAGAAACACATTAATCTTGATGGTAACCTTATTTATATTAGGCGGTTCCGCTTTTGCTTATATAAAATTTGTTCAACAAGCAGAAATAGAAGAATTATCTACAGAACTTGAATCTCTTAATAAAGATTATACGGCTAAAACAAGAATCAAAGATCAATATCAACCACTTTTAGAACGCTTTAATAAAGCGAAGAATATTGTTTTAAATTACGATAAACAGCTTTACCCATTTAATAATCCTGACGATGTTTATGACTATTTGAGTGAAATAAATGACAGCAATCTCGAACTCTATTATGATTTTACTTTTCAAGATTCTGTAATACAAGATCAATATGGTATCTTGAATTCAAGGATAACAGGTGCCGGTATTTATTCTGATTTTGTAACTTTTATCAATAAAATTGAAAACAGTGTACTTTTGAATAAAGTTAATGCTGTTAGTATAAGGCCGGCAACAGGATTTGATACGGATGACTATATTGATTTTTCTCTTCAGCTAAACAGTTATTACCAAAAAGTGAGTTTTGAGGCAGTAAATAATGAAAGACAACGTTTTAGAGTTGATCCAACTATTTCAGTTTTTAACCCTTTGAAGCCATTAATTTTAAGAACTGTACCGGGAAATGTTGATAATTTAATAAATGTTGAAGGATCAAGACTTATTGGCCTTACAAGCACTAGAGTTTTTCTTATTGATCAAACAGGAAGCACACAAATACTCAAGCCCGGCGACAAAGTGTACTTGGGTTATCTTCAAGAAATTAATATCGCAGATAAAGAGGTTATATTTAACCTTGATAAAGGTGGAATTAAAGAATTATTCACTTTAAAGGTGGAACGATGAAATCATTTACAATGAAGCTTACCAAATTATTTTTAAGCAACTGTTTTATACTGATAGCTTTAACATCCGTACAAAGTAGCTTATCATTTGCTCAAACACAGAATCCGTTTAGGGAATATACCAACCCGGATGAAATCGTTACTTTTGATAGAAGTACCAGCTATAACGAAGCCATAGAAATAATAAATCAGTTTGTTCAGGAATATGAAAATAAATTCATTGTAGATCTTTCCGGTAATTCGGGTTCCATTGGGGTTAGTTTGCCGCCTATGCATTGGAAAGAAGCATTGAATTATATTCTTAAGATTCAGAATTTACAACTAATTGTAAAGCCTGATTATTACGAAATAGTTGTTCCAACTGATCCTAAAACAGGTGAAAAGTTAAATATAAATCCTACAGGAGCCAGCCCTACAACAGGAGCTAGCAAAGAATTTTTAGCTGATATTAATACCAGAGAAGTTAGAATTAACGCTACCTTTTTTATTGGTAACAAACGTGCTTTAGCTGAAATCGGCATCGACTGGTCAACATTGACCAATAATGTTCCCGCTAACATTCAAGATTTTGTTGGAGAAGGGAGTTCAGAATCTATTCCACAAACCGGTTTTTCAGATCAGTTTGTATCGGTGAATTCAACCAATGCAAACCAAGTTTCTCAAAATGTATTTAACGCTCTTGTTAATCTTGGAGAAATTGGCCCCGGAATAAATGTACAGGCTCTTTTTAGTACTTTCGAGTCTAATAACCTCGGCAGTATAATTGCGACCCCTTCAATCAAAGTTATTGATGGCCAAGAAGGTAAAATACAAGATGGGCAAGATTTTTCAGTAAAACAGAAAGATTTTGCAGGTAATGTTACGGATCAATTTTTTAGTACGGGTACAATTTTGACCGTTACACCAACAATAATTGATTATAACGATAGTACTTTTATTCACTTGGATATTGTTGCTGAACGTTCTAATGCACAGCCTGATGCGGTAAGTACAATAATTCAAAAACAGCAGGTTACTACAAAATCTCTATTACTAGATGGTGAAGCTACTGCAGTTGCCGGGTTATACACCACTACGGAATCTAAAATTAGAAGAGGGATTCCAATTCTTAAAGATTTACCGGGCTGGTTTTTTGGTCTTAAATATCTTTTTGGCTACCACTCAACAGATAAAATTGAAAATGAATTGGTAATTATTATTCAGGCAGAGCTGGAAAAGTCTTTGGCTGAAAGAATGAGTGACAAACTTAAATCTAAAGGCACTCTTTTATCAAATGAAAGAGATCGTTTCAGAAACGAAATGGATTATGTTATCGACCAAAGCGGCAATGAAATTGTACCTGTTAGAGATAATGAGCCTGATACTACCGTTACATCCGGTCCAATTAATAAACCGGATGTTAAAGAAGAAGTAAAAGAGAAGCCCAAAGAAAATACCAAGCCGGAAGGTGAAAAATTGACCCCTGAACAAAAGAAGGAACTGGAGAATTTATCTATGCCCATTAAAGATCCGGAATTAATGGTGGTAGTTCCCAAAGCTTTTGATTTAGATGAGTATTTGGCCAAAAGAGAAAAAGGAGAGGTTATTGAAGAAGATAACTCTGATCTAAAATATTTTGTGATAGGAGGCTCTTTTATCGTACCTAAAAATGCTACTCGTTTTTCTAAAGCACTGGATGAGCAGGGTTTTGAATCCAGAATTTTGTTCAACCCAAGTACTCGCTTTAACTATGTAGCTTACTACGGCTTCTCTAGCTACAATAAAGCCGTACAAGCCACTAAGAGAATGAGAATTGAAGGCGACCCCGGGTCTTGGCTATTTATTCTTCAACCTCAGGTTGAGTTTAAAAAAGAGAACTAACCCGCATATCTCACCACATTTTTTAGAAAGTTCTACCATTCATTGCACGACAATGAGTGAGGATCCTATTTTTGATTTTTCATTTCTACACACTGTTTCAGATTGTGTTCTCGTTAAAAAATCACCGTGGGCTACGTTGAAGCTGCCATCGACTTGATCACATACGTTTTGTATGCTCACTGCGTCGGTTTTGCTCCGCCTTGCCCAAGGCAATTTTTAACTTCGTGAGATATCAGGGTTAAGCATTTCCATTATTCTTTAAAAAGTTGATAGAAACCTGATTAAATTCTTTGGGTTTTTCAACATTACAAACATGTCCGCAATCTTTGATTATTTCTAAAAAAGACATTTTGTGATTGTTAACTATGTTTTTAACCGGAGGCAGAAACATATAATCTTCTTCGCCCATCACATAAAGTATTGGAATTTTAACTTCTTTTTCTTTGAAGTACCTAAGTAAAGGATTCACTTCATTGGTAAGTTTAAACCATTTAATAAATTCTTTTTGAGCTAATTTTTTGGCTTCCCCAATAAATAAGTTTCTGGATTTTTCATGTCTTTTCCTGGGCATAATTATCCAAGCAAAGAACTTATAAAGCCACATATACGGAACAACTCTTTTAAAAAGATGACCAATAAAAACTAAAATCCTGGATCTGATATTCATTCGGGTAATCGCTCCACAAAGTACGGCAGCATTAACTCTTTCAGGAGCTATCTCACCAAGTGTTCTAATTATAATTGAACCCAAAGAAACACCAATAAAATGCGCTTTTTCAATTTTAAGGTGATCAATTACTTCAATTATATCTCTACTTATGTTTTCAAACGAATAATTCTCTTCATAATATTTTTGAAGTAGATCTTTAGACTTTCCATGTCCCCGAAGATCTACTAAAAGTACATTAAATTCATTCTGAAAGGCTTTTATTTGGCTAAACCAAATGCTGGAACTTCCCCCTGCACCATGTACAAATACAACCCACTCGGATTCTTTAGATTTTATATATTCTTTGTAGTAAAGCATGTGTTAATGAAGTTATCAAACCATTGGGACTTAAACAGCATTTATTTGTTAACTTGAGTTCGATTCTAAAATAGCACATAGATAAGGTTTTTTTGTCATTCCTGCGGAGGCAGCGCCAAAGGCATGCCTACGGTAGAATCTGGATTGTAATTAAAAAAACACTAGTACTATATAATTAGATCTAGATTCCCACAAAGTGATGCCTATGGCACAGGCATTCGCCGTGGAATGACCTCAAAATGAATCTCAATAACTTGTTTTAGAATCGAGCTCAGGTTGTTAACATTAATGTGAAGCTTTCTTGATGATTACTTAATGATGGAAGGTTATATAATGAGAAAATTGAGTTATGAAAAGTTTTCTAAAACATAGAAAAGATCATAAAATTTCTAATTTTGAAGTATCAGGTGGAAAATATACTGTCCGCTTGGCTCGCAATAATGAAGAAATAGAAGCTGCACTTCGGCTTAGGTTCCATGTATTTAATATTGAATTAGGAGAGGGGTTAGAGGAATCCTACGCTTCAAAAATGGATGAAGATAAATATGATCAATTTTGTGATCATCTAATTGTGATTGACCATAGTGCATCTACTGTTATCGGTACATATAGACTTCTAGATAGCAATAGTGCTGAAGCAGGAGAAGGTTTCTATACTGCAAATGAATTCGATATTTCCAGTTTGCCTGATTTCATTTTAAGTGACGCATTCGAGTTAGGAAGGGCATGCATAGATAGAGAACATCGAAATGGAAGAGTATTGTTTCTATTGTGGAGAGGATTAGCAAAATATATGATCCTTTCTGAAAAAAGATTCTTATTTGGCTGTTGCTCAATAACAAGTCAGAACCCGGCTGAAGGTTTAGCTTATTTTAAGCACTTAGAGGAAAATGGGTTTATGCACTCTGAGTATTTAGTTGCTGTAGAAAAAGATTTCTTGTGCACCCCTGAAGTGGATCAGGATTTTACCGGAGAAGTAAAACTTCCTCAGTTATTTCGACTTTATCTGGATGTTGGCTGTAAAGTATGCAGCCGGCCGGCTTTGGATACACAATTCAAAACTATTGATTTTCTAATACTTCTTGATCTGGAAACTATTTCTGAACAAACCAGGACACTATTTTTGAAATAGTTTCTTACCTTGAATCATGAGATTATTCATAGCAATTATAAAGTTTTTATTGATCTGTCTATCAACAGTTTTTTTCTATGTGATCATTACAATAGGCTTATTTTTTTCATTGATAGGTTTTAATGGAAGAAAATGGATCGCCTTTTTTTTAAGTATTTGGGGGGCTTCTATTTGCAAAATAATAGGGTTATCAGTTGCAGTAAAAGGAGAAGCTCCAAAACCACCTTATTTTCTCGTAAGCAATCATCTAAGTTACATAGATGTGTTTATGATTATCTCGAAAACAAGCAGTGTATTTATTGCAAAAAATGAAGTTTTAAGTTGGCCTGTTTTTGGATTTATGTCACGCACGTTAGGAATGCTCTTCGTAGATAGGACAAAAAAGACTGACGTAGTAAGAGTCAATGATCTTATTTCAAAAAGAATATCAGATGCGCAGGGAATACTGCTTTTCCCTGAAGGTACCACAAGTGATGGCTCTAAAATTCTTCCTTTTAAAGCATCGCTTCTAGCTTACCCGGCTGACAATAATGTACCTGTACACTACGCTACAATCAGATATGCTACTGCTGAAGAAGAACCGCATGCTTCCGAATCTGTTTGTTGGTGGACAGATGTAACGTTTCCATCACATTTCATTGAATTATTGAAGCTTAGAAAAATTTACGGTACAATACACTTTGGTAATGAACCAATTACCAACAACGACCGTAAGGAATTAGCACAGGAACTTTACGAAAAAGCTAGTAAACAATTTATACCTGTAATTGAACAATCAGAGTATGCAACATAAAACTGCTGTAGTAAAAGCTAATATTTATTTTTTAGAACAGGGCATAACCCTGTTACTTTCTATTTCTGATGAAGAATATTCGTTTAATAATGGCAAGTATTTCAAAAGCGGGATAGGCCGTCATTTTCGACATATTATTGAGCATTATACCAGCCTTATAAACGGCTATACAAATAAGGTAAACTATGATGACAGAGAAAGAGATCTGAAATTAGAAGCAAGTCGGGAGTTTGCAATAAGCACATTACGTTCGGTTATTGATTCCATAGAAGTTTTTCAGACTAAACCAGAACTCATTGAAAATAAGATCGAGGTAATGAGTAATGAAGGAGTAGATGTAGAAGATTCACCATGGAGTAATTCAACAATAAGAAGAGAATTGCAGTTTCTAGTTAGTCACACTGTTCATCATTATGCACTTATTGGGTTAATACTTAAAACTATGGATGTCTCAGTTCCGGAAAATTTTGGTGTAGCGCCATCTACACTAAAACATGAGCAGAGCCAAAAAGATACTGCTCAAGCTTCTTAGGATAAATGAAAAGCCTCCAAATTTCGATGCTAAGAGGGTGGAGGTTGTTTTTTCTACTCTATGTAGCTTTAATGATGCTCTCGTTCTCTTACGAGAGGTTCTCTGCTGTTGAAAGCACCCCTGTCATTGAACTGAAAAGTAAAGCGGATTTTTCAGAAGCTATTCTCTTTTTACCCGATTTAGAAAAGACATCCCTTGGCGCGAAAAAACTTATTGGGCAGCTTTCTAAGAATCATCAAATTATTAACATAGATTATTCGAAACTAGTTTTTAAAAACTCGAACTATTCAGTTGAAAACTATGCTCAAATAATCGTAGAAAAATTAAGTGAACAAGAATATTTTCCGGTAATCATTTTTTCTGAAGGCTTTGGAACTGTAATTGCCGCTGAAATTATAGCCAAAGCACCACAATTAGCTTCTTCTTTAATTTTATATAACCCTAAAGGAATTCAAGATTTAGAACTATTAGGTGGATATCAATTAAATAAAAGTGTGTATTCTGTGTTTTCTATTTTTTCATGGACTTTGGAAAACCTTGTTCCCGATTTCGGTTTTTTCAATCAAACAAGAGTTAGTTATCAGATTTCAAGAACGAGATTGGATACTGACTTGAGGGAATCTAAAATGGCTGTCAAAAGGATTTTGGTTCCTACGTTGATAGTAAATAATACTCAACCAAATTCATCTCTAAGTTCTTCCAAAGAGTTTAACCGTTTAATCACAAATAGTACACTTATCAATTCGGTTAGTGGATTAGAGGAACTTCAACTTATTGAAAATTTTATAGAACAAAAGAGTGAGTTTAACTCTTCCATTTCAGTAGCTCGTGAAGTAAAATCGCTGCTTCCTTTTTCATCTTCAAATGTAATAAGCGCCCAAGGGTGGTTACTTATGGGTTTAATGCTTCTTATTATTTTTAGCACGTTTGTTTCTGAGGATCTGGCTTGTATTGGAGCAGGATTACTGGCAGCAAGAGGTTTTATAGGTTTTTTTCCCGCCGTTGCAGCAAGTTTTATCGGAATTTTTGTTGGGGATATTCTGATTTATGCTTCCGGCCGGTGGTTGGGTAAAAGTGCAACTACTAAAGTTCCCTTTAAATGGTTTATTGATGAAAACGATATTAAAAGATCGAATCAATGGTTTCAGGCTAAAGGACCAACCATCATTCTTATAAGCAGATTTATTCCCGGAACCAGATTTCCAACTTATTTTACTGCGGGTATTATTGGTGCAAGTTTTTGGATGTTTATTGCTTATTTCGGAATAGCTTCACTAATTTGGACTCCATTGTTGGTAAAAGGAGCCATGCTGATAGGTCAAGAGTTGATATTCTATTTCTCTATTTTTCAAGAATATGCAGTACTCGTTTTAGCAGTTGTAATTGTTCTCGCAGTACTTGTATTAAAAGTAGTTATTCCCTTACTCACTTTTCGGGGACGCAGATTGTTATATGGAAAACTACAAAGAACCATCAGATGGGAGTTTTGGTCTCCATTTATTCTATATACACCCATTGTTCTTTACACATTTTACTTATGGATTAAATTTAGAAAATTAACGGTAGTAACAGCTGCAAATCCGGGGATAGAAGAAGGCGGGTTTATTGGAGAATCAAAGTTTGAAATACTGAATAAAATCCAATTAAATAGATATGTAGCCAAATATCTTGAAATAGATGCTGAAAGAGAACCCGAAGATCTTTTATTGGGCATAATATCTTTTATGGAGTTCAATAATTTAAACTTTCCTGTAATCTTAAAACCGGATAAAGGAGAACGAGGGAAAGGAGTTCAAATTATCAAGGATAAAAAATCCTTAAAAAACTCTCTTGCAAGGGTTTCAGAAAATCATATAATTCAGGAATATATTGAAGGAAAAGAATTCGGAATATTTTATTACAGATATCCTCATCAAGAAAATGGAGAAATCTTTTCAATTACTAAAAAAGAAAAAATTTATGTAATTGGAGATGGAAAACATACACTTGAGCAACTCATTTTATTAGATGAAAGAGCAGTTTGCTTGGCCGAAATACATTTTGATACTCATATTGATAATCTATATTCCATTCCTGATAAAGGAGAGAAAATTCAATTAGTTGACCTGGGCACTCATTCACGTGGCTCACTTTTCTTAGATGGAAGTGAATTAATAACCAATGAACTCACAAAAAAAATAGACGAAATTAGTAAGAGCTTTGATGGGTTTTATTTTGGCAGATATGACATAAAAGTAGCTAGCGAAAGGGATTTGAAATCTGCTACAAATATCAAAGTTATAGAAGTTAATGGAGTAACATCGGAATCGACTAATATTTACGACCCAAAAAATAGTTTTTGGGCTGCAATCAAAACGTTAATGAAGCAATGGAAAATCGCTTTTGAAATAGGGGCTATAAATCATCAAAATGGAACTCCAATTCCTTCTTTAAAAGATATGATGAAGCTCATTTTTAATAGGTGATTTATCTTTTGGATTGAAAAAAAGATTTCAATAAATACTCACAATCTGGTTCCAATATTCCTTGTACTACTTCAACTTGGTGATTTAGATTCTTATTTGAAGAAATATTAAACAATGATCCGCAGCCACCTGACTTTGGATCAGACGCACCAAATACAACCGTACTTATTTTGCTCCAAACTAATGCACCTGCACACATGGGGCAGGGCTCAAGCGTAACATATAATGTGCAACCACTCAGATATTTACTTTTCAAAGTTTCACAAGCGGCAGAAATTGCGATCATTTCAGCATGTGCAGTAGAATCATTAAGTCGTTCAACTTGATTGAATCCTTTACCAACAATAATATTATCTTTAACAACAACAGCTCCGATTGGTACTTCATTGCTATTAGCAGCATCTTCAGCTAGTTGAATAGCTTTTGCCATAAATTGCTGATGGGTACTCCAAAGTGGTAAGTTATTTTCTTTCATTAATAATCGAAAAAATATTAGTTTCTGACTTTACTAAATCAAAATAATGCTCTCCGATCAAGAAAACATCAAAGAATATTTAGAATCTGTAATCAGAACTATTCCTGATTTTCCTAAGCCAGGAATCCAATTTAAAGATATAACCAGTTTGCTCAATGATAAAAAAGCATTGCAACTCACTACCAAAGCTTTATGTACTCCCTTTAAAGATGTTGAGTGTGATGTAATTGTAGGTCTTGAGTCCAGAGGTTTTTTGTTTGGTACTAATATGGCCGAAGTGTTGGGTACCTCTTTTGTACCGGTACGTAAACCGGGGAAATTACCAGCAGAAACTATTAGTGAAAGTTATGAATTAGAATATGGTACAGATTCAGTAGAAATGCATAAGGATGCTATAAAGACGGGAGATAAAGTAATTATTCATGATGATTTAATTGCAACCGGCGGCACTGCTTTAGCCGCTTCTAAACTTGTGGAAAGATTGGGAGGTGTCATAGTAGGATACTCTTTTATTATAGAACTAAGTTTGTTAAAAGGAAGAGATTTACTTGATCATGATAACATGAAAAGTGTTTTAATTATGTAGTAACCTGAGTTCTCACAAAGTGATGCCTTTGGCAGATTATAAAAACCTCCATCACCCCCGCCTTCCATAGTTGTACGGCGGACAGGTCGCTTTCAGCGAAATGATGGAATGAGTCATGATTTTACGTGTTGCCTGTCCGTCTGTCGGACGGAGTACGGCTGACGGAATTTCGTTGAAGATGTGAATATTTTTTCCATAAACGGACCTCATCCCGCTAGTTAGCAGATCCCTTCGGGGCTGTCTTCTCCTTAGCCAAGGAGAAGAACTCGTTGATATAAAACACTCGTTAAGTAAAAAAGCTTGAACTACTAAAATTTCCCCTCCTGATTTTTAGGAGGGGCGAGCTAGCTAGAAAGAACAATGTGGCTATAAGCCGGGGAGGTCAGTTCTCTCGTCAATCCCAACCCAATTCCATCAGACGACAAATTTGTCAGAT
>CAXBHO010000077.1:0-19513 GCA_963975485.1 uncultured Balneola sp.
GAACAGGCTATCCGATAGCTTTTAACCGACAAATGAACATTGACTTTACACTAGGTATTATGAAACAAAGTAATGCAATTAGTGAATCTATTTCTAATGAAATAATAGATAAAATCAATGCTCCAAATGCAGAAGTGTTTGACACGATGATGAGCGATCCTATACTTTAATTGGAAAAATTGGTATTATGCCTGCAACCCTCGCAGTTCCGGATTCTCTCAGGAGCGGTTCATCAATAATAAATGAGCATCTTTGCGTCAGGGTGACAAAGACTATCAAATCAAAACTTTATTCTTTATGTCAAATCAATCCATCGTCGGAACCTACCTGACAACCCGGCTGCAACAACTGGGCGTGAACCATCTTTTTTCTGTTCCCGGCGATTATACCAGCGACTTCCTCGAAATCGTCGATACCCAATCCTCCCTGAAGCGAATCGGAAATTGCAATGAGTTAAATGCCGGTTATGCCGCCGACGGATACGCAAGAGCCAACGGATTGGGAGCAGTGGCAGTGACAACCGGCGTTGGTTCATTCAGCCTTTTGAATGCCATTGGCGGTTCGTTCGTAGAGAATATTCCCGTTGTTGCCATTATCGGTACCCTCAGCAACTCCAAACTTCTGGACGAGGTTAATGCCGCCGAACTCTATCATCACAATGTAGGTACAGCCGATACCAACCGGACCGTTTACGGGCCTGTAACCGTAGCCTATGAAAAAATTTCAAATCCCGTCACAGCTCCTGCCCAGATTGACGCTGCGCTTTCCGCCTGCATCAGCAAAAACAAGCCGGTTGCTATTGAGATCATGGAGGATTGTTACTACATGCCCTGTGTAGCGCCGGAGGGTAACCTTATTCCTGTTCCCGATTATGAGCCTTTTAGTGTTCTCGAACAGATGGCCTCGGCCAATCCACCCAATAAATATGCCAAGCAGATTGTTACAGCCGTAAAATCTGCGGCAAATTCTATTTACAATATGCTGTCGGCAAGTAAGAAACCGGTTTTTTGGATCGGCAAAGAGATCCAAACACATCAGCAGCAGGCAAATTTCAACGCTTTGCAAGGCGTGGTTAAGGCTCCATTCGCCACCAGCCTGTTGGGCAAGGCCGTTGTGCCGGAGAATAACAATTGGTTCATTGGCATGCACGATGGGGTTTTTACCACTGATTATACAAAACAGTTTTTAAATGGCTGCGACTGCCTCATCGCACTTGGTGTGTGGAACACGGATCTGAATGTTTTCGGAACGCCAACGGATTCACCCGGTGTGATCGCTACCGTTCAGGCGGCGCGTAACATGGTAAAAATCGAGGATGATCTGTTTGTTCAGGTCTCTCTTGAAAACCTGATAGAGGAACTCCTGAACCTGATTGAGGTGAACGGGTACACTCCGGTCTGGCAGGAACCCACGCCTCCGACCCCGCCTGCGATGCCGCCATCCGGCAATCCTATCTCTTACGATCACTTTTTTAATGTACTCAACCACAACATCTCTGCCAATAACCTGATTGTTGCGGATGTTGGGCTTTCGACTTTTGGAGGATCATCCTCACTAAAAATTGACCGGCAAAACGGTTTCCTTGCACAAACCATCTGGGCTTCCATTGGGTGGAGTGTGCCGGCCGGCCTGGGTGCCTCTTTTACCAATCAAACCAGGGCAATTGTGGTTGTGGGTGACGGCGCTTTTAAACTTACAGCCCAGGCAGTCTCCACAATGGTTATGGAAAAGCGCAACACGGTTGTGTTTGTTCTTAATAATAAAGTATATGGTGTGGAGCAGATGCTGCTGAACCCCGCTCCCTACCAGCAGGGGTCAGAAGCTCCCTTCGAGGAGGCCAATATTCTGCAGGAGTGGGATTATGTGAGCCTAATGAACGCATTCTCCAACAACGCGCCGAATGCAAAAAGCGCAAATGTATATACCGTACAGGATCTGCAAAATGTACTGCAGCAGATCAGCGGCGATACAGAATCGGCCTACATGGTCAACATCAACCTGAATGAACGTGATTATCCCATCGCCTGGAAACCGTTCGTCAACAAATAGCTAACCAACCCTTTCACACCATGCCAAACCTTAAAGTCAATACTGTTCCCTGCGACGTTCTCATCGTTGGAGCCGGTGTAAGCGGACTCTTTGCCGCATACCGCCTGCTGAATAACAACCCCGGCCTGAATGTGGTAATTACCGAAAAACTTGGCCGCTCCGGCGGACGCCTGCAAACCACTTTTGTGGACATTAAGGATTCGAATGGAGATCCGGTTACTGTACATGATGAGGAAGGTGGCATGCGATTTGTGCCGGAAACCAATCCGAAATATCCGGGTGTAAAACGGATGCAGCATCTCTGGAAACTGATCCGGAATTTTGGCCTGGAGACCGTCCCATTTGTTATGGGAGACGGAAACAACCGGTACTATGCACGCGGGCGATCCTTCACTGTTGATGAAGCAAAAGCGAACAACAACGCACTCTGGTCGAAGCTCTATACTTTAGACCACAAAGAGAAGGGAAAATCGCCTACCAATATTCTTGAAGAAGTAATGAACCAGATTCTTGAGCAGAATGGCAATGCCTCCGCTCCACAAACTCCCGCAGACTGGATCAAATTCCGAAACAGCTTTACGTTTAAAGATTCGAAGGGCACTCCCTACCCCCTCAATAAATGGGGATTTTGGGCTATGCTTCGGCAAACCGGGCTTTCTGAAGAGGCGCTGAGTATGCTTACCCACGTTATGGGCTTTATGGGGCCTTATGAAGCGTACATTAACGCGGGTGAGGGTCTTCAGATCCTGTTTGATTTTCCATCCGTCTCCTTTTTCACATTGAAAAATGGGTTCGAATCGCTGCCTTCGAGTCTTGAAGATGCGATAAAATCATCAGGGGGTACCTTTGTTTTCAATGAAACGATTCAATCGATCGGGCAAAACGGCGCTACAATTACTGCTGTCGGGTCTCAACAAACGTACGAAGCGTCGAAGGTGATTCTTGCCATTCCTAAAGAGCCGATGAATCAACTGGCTAAGCAATCACCCATGCTTTCCCAAAATACTCTCTTTATGGATACCGTAGATACGGTTCAGAACATGGAGTTGACAAAAATCGGCCTCTATTTTAGTGAACGCTGGTGGCTCAAAAACCAGAACATCAATATTCTGAACGGCCCGAACTTTACAGACCTGCCCATGGGGTCGCTCTACAGCTTTTCCCAGTTTCCGTCAGACAATGAAAAAGATAAAAACTATACCGGCCCGGCGGCGATTACGCAATATACCGACTACATCCGCGGCAATTTCTGGATGGAGCTGCAGAATATCGGGGAGATGTACCAGACGGACGAATTTCCTGTAAATCCTTCAAACACAAAACCATGTTCGGTCAATGTTGTCAACGAAATGATGAAACAGATCAAACTTGTGTTTGGCCTTAACGAAGATGATCCCTCCGTTCCCATACCGGTGCTGAGCACCTACCGGGTTTGGGGCCAGGGTGATTACGGATACGGGTATCATCAATACAAGATGAACGTGGATGACCTGAATGACGTCTATTTTCAGATATACAATCCCGCAGAAAATGTGTACGTTTGCAACGAAGCATGGTCGCCGGAGCAGGGCTGGGTTGAAGGGGCTCTGATTATGAGTGACTTTGTGATGATCCTTGGTTTTGGGCTGAGCCCGTTCATAGCGGATGCGCAGAACCCGATTTTGGCGTTGAAGCATCCACAGAAATGAAATAAATTTACGGGCAAATAAACCAGCGATACAACACAGAGGCCTGTTCAATCAAACAACAAAACCTTGAAAACAAATGAAAGCAAAATCAATTAAAGGCGATTCAGTAGAAAAAATAAAAGCTGCATTGGAAGATGCTGCCGATGATGGATTTTCACCCACTTTAGCCATTGTTTTTCTATCGATAAAACAGGACAGGGAAGCGATCTGCAAACTTCTTGAAGAGAAAAACATTGCTATTTTTGGTGCCACTACAGCCGGTGAGTTTATAGACGGAGAAATCGGGGAAGAATCTACAGCCATAATGCTTCTCGATATCAAACCGGAGCATTTTAAAGTAACTCATCTCGAAACCGGGGAGAGAGAAACCCGAAACATTGCAACTGAAATTGGGAAAAAGGGATTAGAAACATTCAGTAATCCTGCTTTTATTGTCGCTTCGGGTGGAATCAGTACAGACGGTGAAATGATTGTAAAAGGAATTGAAGATGCTATTGGACCGGAAGTAACCATATTTGGGGGATTGGCTGGGGATGATTTTACGATGACGGGCACATATGTTTTCACTAATGGAAAATACGATATCGATGGACTCGTGGCGATCATCCTGGATGAAGATCATGTGCAGGTTGCCGGTCTGGCTACAAGCGGATGGCAACCCGTGGGTACTGTAAGAACCATCACCAAGAGCGAGGGTAATGTAGTCTATACCATTGATGATCAACCCGCCCTAGATGTTGTGATAAAATACATGGGTGTGAACAAGAATATTGACGAATGGACGGAAGTTATTATGAATGTAGGGTCTGAATTTCCCATGCAGCTTCAAAGGGAGGGAGCCGAGCCGGTTATTCGAGCCCCTCTTTTTGCCAATAAAGAAGACCGATCCCTTATCTGTGCCGGGGGGGTTCCTCAAGGCTCCAAAATCCGCTTTTCACTTCCTCCTGATTATGACGTCATAGAAAAAGTTATTGAAGAATGTGAAACGGTTAAAGAAAATGAGCTTCCCAATGCCGAGGCTATGATAATGTTTTCCTGCAAAGCACGCCACCTTTCACTTGGCCCTATGGTCAGTGAAGAAATCAACAGTGTAAAAGAGGTTTGGAATGCACCGATGGCCGGTTTTTTCAGTTACGGGGAAATGGGCAAGGCCACCAAAGGGAAACATGAATTTCATAATAATACGTGCTCATTGGTCGTGCTGGCTGAAAGGTAACTTCAAGAATGGATCGGACTTTTTCTAAAACGAAATGCATAAATAAATGTAGCGATTCTCATTCGATTGTATATATTTCTTTCAAAAAACCGGAATGAATTCGCATTTAAAATCCATAGTAGATCTCACTAACAATGCCGAGGGGCTCACTGCAGAAGAGAGAGAATCTATCGCAAAAGCAATAAAAGCGATGGACAAAGAACTTACGATTCTGGAATTCAAGCTGGAAAGAACCGAAAAAGTAAAACGAACTACGTCGATTCTCCTTGAAGAGACCATTGAGGAGCTTGAACAGAAACGAAAGGTCGTTGAAGACCTCGCACTGGAAGCCTCCCGGCAAGCCTCCCTCGACCGTATCCGTGCTGAAATAGCATCTATGAGAAGTGCTGAAGACCTGCAACAAATTACTCCGCTAATCTGGGATGAACTCAAAAATCTTAACATCCCCTTTATTCGTTGTGGGGTATTTATTATGGATGAAGAAAAGAAAATAATCCATACGTATCTGAGTACTCCCAAAGGGGATTCGATTGCCGTCCTTCACCTTCCATTTGAGGGCATATCACTGGCTGAAAATGCACTGGCATCCTGGCGAGATCAGAAAATCTATTTAGCACACTGGAATGAAGAAGATTTCACCAAGTGGGCGGAAAATCTCATCAAACTGGGATTCATTCAGTCAAAAGAAAAATATGAGGCCGGAGATGCACCAGAAAACCTTGAACTTCATTTTTTACCGTTCAAACAGGGTATGCTATACATAGGAAATTCAAGCCCTCTTTCTGATGAGAGTCTCGACCTTGGCAAATCGCTGTCTGAAGCATTTTCACTTGCCTATGACCGGTATGAGGATTTCAACAAGCTGGAAATCTCTAAACGAAATGTAGATGCTGCACTAAAAAAACTCCGAGCTACCCAGCAACAACTCATCCAACAAGAAAAACTCGCTTCCCTTGGCCAACTAACCGCCGGGATCGCTCACGAGATCAAAAATCCGCTGAACTTTGTGAATAATTTCTCGGAGCTGAGTGTGGAATTGATTGAGGAGATAAATGAGGAGCTGTCAGCGGTTAGCGATCAGCTTTCAGCGGAAGATCGTAAGAAAGTACATGAAGCACTCGAAATCTTAGCTGATATCGAAACCAATCTCCGAAAAATTCATGAACACGGTTCGCGGGCAGATTCCATCGTAAAATCTATGTTGGAGCACAGCCGGGGCGGCACGGGCAAACTGGAGCCAACGGATTTGAATGCCTTGGTAAAAGAATTTGTGAATCTCTCCTTCCACGGGATGAGGGCAGGCAAAAACCCTATTAATGTAGATCTCAATTTTGAGCTGGATGAAACGATTGGCGAAGTCCCGCTCATTACCGAGGATTTTTCTCGGGTAATTGTGAATTTGTGTAACAATGCCTTTGATGCGATGCGGGAGAAGTTAAGTGAAAAGGGAAAAGGGAAAAGTGAAAAGTACACTCCTAAACTAATTGTCAGAATTTTCACTAAGAATCAAGCAACTTTCATAGAAATTGAAGATAATGCGCTGGGAATTCCCGATGCTATTAAAGACAAAATTTTACAGCCTTTTTTCACGACCAAAAAAGGCACCGAAGGTACAGGGTTGGGATTAAGCATTACAAACGATATTATAAAAGCACATGGCGGAGTGTTAGAAGTTTCCACCAACCAAAACGAGGGTACATGTTTCACCATTAAACTATCCGAAGATGGATAAACAATGAAATTTTTAATGAAAAAAGTTTTAATAAGAGGCGCTCAGTTTCTGGCCGTGATGGTGTTGGCAGCTACATCTGCTTTGGCACAGACGGAGCAGGAAATTAAGCCCACTATTTTACAAAGTGAGGCTCCTTCACTTCGTTTTGAACAAATTGGGCTGCAAGAAGGTATGACCCAAGCCAGTGCAAACACTATTATGCAGGACAGCAAAGGATTCCTTTGGATTGCCACTCAAGGCGGGCTGCACCGTTATGATGGCCATGAATTCAAAGTGTATCGTCAAACCCCTTTTGATACTACATCCCTGTCGGAAAACTGGGTTTGGGGAATGACTGAAGCATCAAATGGAGACATTTGGGTAACCACAGAAGGCGGAGGGCTTAATCGCTTAGATCAGGCTACCGGAACGTTTAAGAAATATGTTCATAATCCTGACGATTCTACAAGTATTTCGAGCAACCGCTCATTTATGCCTTTTGAAGATAGCAATGGCGACCTTTGGGTAGGCACATTGGGAGATGGCCTGAACCGGATGCGCGCCGGAGAAGATGGCATATTCACCCGATATGCTCACGTTCATGATGACCTGAATACCCTTTCCAGCCATCTTGTGTTTTGGCTTAACCAAGATAACGAAGGTTTTATTTGGGCAGGAACAGGGAACGGCATCACCAGGATTGACCCGAAAACCGAAGAATTTACCCGTTTTCTATTTGAGTCTGAAGGCGATGGTTTTTATGGGCGTCCTGAAAATGTATTGGACCAATACCTCTCTCCCAATGATCCCGGTACCCTTTGGTTGGCTACCGGAAACGGCTTGGTACACCTGAACAGCAAAACAGGCGACTATAAACGATACCATATCGCTCCGAATGACGGAGATAATATCAACCCACTTAATTTTATTCATCAGGTTGTTCCTGATCCGGATAACCCCAATGTACTTTGGGTGGGAGGCCCTGGAACCGGCTTAGCACGGTTTGATATGCAATCAGAGAAGTTTACTTCTTACCGAAATAATCCCCGAGACCCTCACAGCTTAAGTGAAGATTACGTACAATCCCTTTTTGCAGATCGCTCAGGAACCATTTGGGTAGGCACAGCAACGGAAGGACTGAATGCGTTCAACCCCGGGGCCGTTAACTTCACTCATTTACGCAACAATCCTGAAAATGACCAAACTATTGCTCCTGGCATTGTTTGGGGCGTTTACGAAGATAAAGAAGGAACGTTATGGGTGGGCAGCGATGTGGGAGCAGCAGGTCACTACCTTACCGAGTTTGACATTAAATCCGGCAAAACAAATCGTTATAAATTTAATCCGGAAGATTCTACCACCATCCTGTTCGGCTCACTAAGAACATTTACCGAAGATGGAGACGGTAATTTTTGGGTAGGTGGAGGAGGCGGGCTCAACCTATTCAATCGTACAACAAAAAAAGCCACTCGTTTTCGACATCCCCAGCTTGAAGAAAATCGAGGTCGCAATGCCCTTTTTGCCCTCGTTCCTACGGCGGCAGACAAAAATATACTTTGGGTTGGAAGCATCGGAGGACTCGACCTTTTTGATACCAGAACAGGACAATTCGAACACATTCCTTTACCAAAAGAAGCGTTAGGTCTTGAATTTGACCCTGCTGTGTTAAGTTTACATCAAGATGCTGAACACATTCTTTGGACCGGCACTAACAACGGGTTACTTCGCATAACCCCCGAAGGAGAAGCCACGGTTGCTTCCGTTTACAACTCAAAAGACATCACCACCATTAATCATAACCAAATAGCCAGCTTAACACAGACAGAGAATGAACCTGATGTTCTTTGGGTAGGCACACAAAATGGCGGGCTAAACCGGTATGACATTACAACAAATACAGCTACCCATTTTACGGAAGAAGATGGTCTGTCAAGTAATACTATATATGGTTTGCTTGCAGACAATAATAATACGCTTTGGATGAGTACAAATGGAGGGATTTCCAATTTTGATCCGGAAACAAAAATATTCCGAAATTATGGATTAGATGATGGATTGATGGCTCTCGAATATGACCAAAATGCCTATGCAAAAGGCAAAGGAGGTGTGCTTTATTTTGGAAGTGGCAAGGGTGTTACTGCTTTTACACCTGAACAACTGCACATTAATGAAATTCCTCCACTGGTTGTACTATCCGGATTTAAACTCTTTAATAAACCGGTTCCCGTTGGGCTCGAGTCTCCGCTTACAAAACCCCTCACTGAAACTGAGAAAATCACCCTTACCCACAATCAAAACGAAGTAACTTTTGATTACGTGGCTCTTCACTTCGCCAACGCTGCGAAAAACCAGTATGCCTACCAACTGGAAGGTTTTGATGAAGATTGGGTACAGGCAGGTACACGTCGCTCGGCAACCTACACTAATCTCTCGCCAGGCTCTTATATTTTTCGTGTAAAAGCTGCTAATGCCGATGGGATTTGGAATAATAAAGGTACTTCTATTAAACTTTCGGTATTACCGCCTTGGTACCGCACGTGGTGGGCTTATGGACTTTTTACAGGGCTTTTAGGTTTTACAGTGTTTGGCGTGGACCGAGTTCAAAGGCAACGTATCTCCAGGAAAGAACAAGAACGGACGGCATTGCGGGAGGCCGAACTCCGTGCTGAAGCCGAAAACAAACGGCGTGCAGATACCGAACAGCTCAGCACGATTGGCCGTGCCATTACCTCTACTCTTTCGGTTGACAAGATCATCGAGACTATTTATGAAAACGTTAATGCCCTGATGGATGCCGCCATCTTCGGTGTAGGAATTTATAACAAGGAGCAAAACTGCCTCGATTTCCCTGCTACCAAAGAGAAAGGCAAGATGCTACCGCCCTATGTGAACCGGCTTGATGAAGAAAATCGGCTGGCTGTGTGGTGTTTCAAAAACAAAGAAGAAATCATCATCGGCGATTATTCAACTGAACTTAAAAAATATATTAACTCGTATAAGCCACCTGTTGCGGGAGAGGAATCAAAATCGGTAATCTATCTACCACTGGTGCAGCAAAACCGGGTAATTGGTGTTATCACTACCCAAAGTTTTAAAGAAAATGCGTACTCTGAATATCACGTAAATTTGTTACGAAATCTGGCTACCTATGCCGCTATAGCTCTTGATAACGCTTCTGCCTATCGGCGGCTTAACGCAACATTGAGCGAACTCCAAACCATGCAACAGCAGCTCGTTCAACAAGAAAAACTTGCCTCTCTTGGCCAACTTACCGCCGGTATCGCCCATGAAATCAAAAACCCGCTGAATTTTGTGAATAATTTCTCGGAGCTGAGTGTGGAATTGATTGAGGAGACGAAGGACGAGCTGTCAGCTATCAGCGATCAACTTTCAGCCGAAGATCGTGAAAAAGTAGATGAAGCAGTTGAGATTTTGCATGACATCGAGATGAATCTCCGGAAAATCCACGAGCACGGTTCGAGGGCAGATTCCATCGTAAAATCTATGCTGGAACACAGCCGGGGCGGCACGGGCAAACTGGAGCCAACGGATTTGAATGCCTTGGTAAAAGAATTCGTCAATCTCTCCTTTCACGGGATGAGGGCAGGCAAAAATCCTATCAATGTGGATATGCAATTTGAACTCGACGAATCAATAAAAGATGTACAGTTAATTGCGGAAGATTTTTCACGAGTGATCGTGAATCTCAGTAATAATGCTTTTGATGCGATGCGGGAGAAGTTGAGTGAAAAGGAAAAAGAGAAAGGTGAGAAGTATGAGCCAAAATTGACTATCCGTACCAAATCAGAAAACGGGAAGGTTATGGTAGAAATTGAAGATAATGGTCCGGGTATTTCTGACGAGATGAAAGATAAAATTATGCAGCCGTTTTTTACGACCAAGAAAGGAACCGAAGGAACGGGTTTGGGGCTTTCTATTACCAACGACATTGTAAAAGCCCACGGTGGCAGTTTGGATATCGATTCTAACTCGGGCGAATACACTATTTTTAGAATTTCACTAACTAAAGAATAAAGAATAACAATTATGGGGAAACCAATGAAGTTTTTAGTAGTAGATGACGAAAAAGATGTTGAAATGCTCTTTCTACAAAAGTTCAGAAAAGAACTCCGCCAAGGCTTATTTGAATTAGAATTTGCCTTTTCCGGCAATGAGGCACTCGAGTTACTGGCCAGCAAAGAACCACCTGATGTACTTTATATCTTTTCGGACATAAATATGCCGGGTATGAGTGGACTAGATCTTCTTCAGGAAGTTAAGCGCTTGTATCCACACATTCGGGTAAGTATGATTTCGGCCTATGGCGATGCAGAGAATTATGATCGTGCAATAAAATCCGGAGCTAAGGAATTTTTTACCAAACCAATTGATTTCGATTTCCTGAAACAGGAACTCCATCAGCTTATTAAAGAACAAAACTAACCGATCGCTAAAACGCTTACTATGAGACAGCACCGAATACTGGTAGTCGATGACGAACCTGATTTACAAATGTTGATCCTTCAACGCTTTCGAAAGCAAATACAGCAGGAAGAATATGAATTTTGTTTTGCTGAAAATGGCCAAGAAGCCTTAGACTTACTTAGTAATTCTGATGATATTTCCTTGATCTTATCAGATATCAACATGCCTAAGATGGATGGGCTCACCCTACTTTCTGAAGTTCAGAAAACAGATAATCCCATGCTGAAAACAGTTATGGTTTCTGCCTACGGTGATATGGATAACATTCGAGTAGCTATGAACCGAGGAGCTTTCGATTTTGTAACCAAACCCATCGACTTTAAAGATTTGGAACTGACGATTGATAAAGGGCTTACTGAAAGCAGATATATGTATGAAGCCCTTCAGCATAAAGTAAATCTGGATGCAGTTAAAATAGATTTAGAAACAGCGGCTCGTATTCAACAAAAGATATTACCACAGACATTCCCTCCCTTCCCTCATCGTAAAGAGTTTAACATATATGCGGAAATGTGTACAGCCAAAGAAGTGGGCGGTGATTTCTACGACTTTTTTCTTCTGGATGAACATCACTTGGGTTTTGTAATTGGGGATGTCTCCGGTAAGGGCGTTCCTGCCTCTATTTATATGGCTGTTTCCCGTACTATGATCAAAGCCATCGCCTCGCAGATCGATGATCCGGCCGAATGCCTGTCAACAGTAAACTCTATGTTGATACCGGAAAGTGACTTCACCACATTCGTAACAGTACTTTATGGCATCCTGGATACCCGAACAGGAAAAGTTCGATATTGCAACGGCGGTCACAACCTTCCCTATATTATGCGTGCCAATGGTAAAGTAGAAGAAGTCGAAAATACGGAAGGAATACTCCTTGGTAAAATTGAACCTTTTGTATTCAAAACCAAAGAACTTCAATTACAACCCGGTGAAAAGATTATGATGTTTACCGATGGCGTAACCGAAGCTAATGCAGAAGACGAAAGCATGTATGAAGAGCCTCGCCTGGAAGCTTTCCTGGAAAAGCATATGGATAATAACACTGAAAAATTAGTGCGTAGCTTATTAGTTGATGTCCTAAAGTTTATCGGCAAAGCCAATCAATCTGATGATATTACTATACTATGCGTGGAATATGTGGGCGATCAAAGCTGATTTTGATTTCTAAAATGATCCCATAGCTTTACTGGATCGATAATTGGTAATGGAGCATCTGCTAGTATTGTAGATTGCGCTTTTACCAATAATGCACCTCTCGTGGTAGAGTAACTGATCGATACAAATGTAACAATCAGTTCATTTGGAAGCTGTACTGTTTCAGTTTCATTGTTGTATGGTATTTCGCCAATAAGATTATAAATTGTTTCTGTTTCAATTACACCTAAGCTAATCGGCTGTTGTTTACCATGTTTTGCCTCGATACGTAAAAAAACAACACACTTTTTTTCATCTTTTTTCGATTTGATATTCAGCTGTATATCAAAATTTATTCGATCCTTTCGAATTGGTTTTTCGGTAGAATTAAACCCAAAGGATTTGACCTTAAAAGAATCTAAACCAAAACTTAATTTTTTTTCCATTCTTCTAATTAGCTAGCTTTTGGTAGTGGGTACATGTTATTTGAGGGCGAGTACTCAACTTCATCATTATTTTTTTTATTGAATTCAAAAGAATACTCAACTCCTTCTGTAAACATGGAATCTGTAAATTCTTCAGAAACCCCAAATGAAAAATCCATGTAGTTAGATTCGCTAATAATTATTCCTTTTTCTTCCAGCTCTTCCATAAAGAAATCTGGGGCCACAATAACTTCTTCGTTAAGAGCTTGTTCTATTGCAGAGATCGTTTTTAATGTTGGATTTCCTTCCCCTGCTATAATCTGACGGATCACGTTTTCATTCAAACCTGATTCTCTCGATAATTTTTTTTGTGTCCATCCTTTTCTTTCCAAACCGTTTTGAATTTGTGCAGCAACAAACATTTGATTGTCCACAAATCGACTTTCTTCAAGTTCAAGAGCTTCAAAGCTATCTCTGATTTGTTTGCTTTTATTCATATCCATAACACTATAAATTAATGTAATCTTCTTTATTAAACCTCAAATCACCAGAAAGTTTCCCTTCTCCTGACACTGAAATTTTTCCTTCTTTAAGCGCAATAGTAAGACATTTGTCTATCCATCTTAACGCATATTCACAATTTTTTAAATATGGATCATCTTGAGTAGCTCTAACATTTTTTACACCACCACTGCCAAATATTACCATTTGTTCACTCCATCTCAAGCAGTACCAACGTAAATTACCTCTTCTTACATAAAAGGCTTTAACCATATCACCAGCAAGGCCTTCATCTTTAAAAAACTGTTGCCTTGCCCCAAAACGATTCAATAAGTTGAAAAAGACTTGCTTCAACTTTTTAAAATGTGAACTTTTGTTAACTCTTTCATTGCTCAGAAATTTATCTCCTTCAGGTAAATCTTCTCCATCAATGATTATGGTGTAGAAGTTTGCACGTTTTCCTTCATAAAATGGGACTATGTTAAACGAAAAAGTCATCTAAAATAGTACTTTTGTCATGAAATTGACAATTATTTTATTATTAAAGTTCCAAAATCGCATACTCATCCCACACTCTCCTCTACAATAGCTATTTCTTCTTCGGTTAAGCCGTACAGCTCGTACACCAGATGGTCTATTTCTGATTCTAACTTTGAAGTATCGGCTTCGGGGTTTTCTTTTTTGAGGGCAAGGATTTGATTTACAAGTGTATTTAAAAAATTGACTGAATTTATTTGGAAATCTATAATGGGTATCTGATTCAAACTGAAAATAGCTACTTGAGGAAATGTCTTCTTATAATCATAGAACATTGTTGACCAGTAATATTTAATGAGCTTAGAATTTATTATACCTAATGTAATTTTTTCTTTGAATTGGTTTTCCATCATCACAGTGAAAATATTTCCTGTAACAGCAAATGGTTCATCTAAAAAACAAGCCGTTGGTTCTTTACCTATTTGTCTTATACAAATTTTATGTGGTGCTAAGTGCATTTCTTCATCCCAAGATCCTCCCGCTCCTTTAGGCCGCTCGAAAAGAATAAACTCACTCGGTGATTTATAGCTGTACCTTAAAATATCACTACCAGCTAAAATCGGTCTATGCTTCTCAGTTTCTTTAATCTCAGAAAAGTACTTTGATCGATCCCCACTTATTAGACCTCTATTTATTCTTCCAATATCAGACAAATATTTAATATTGGATTCATTTGACATTTTTTTAATTATTGATTTATTGCCTTCATTAATTTTAAGGTTCCAAACATTTCCCTTTAATGAATTGAAAGTTTGATTGTCAATAATACCGAAACCCTCATTCTTTGAAATTATATCATTTTGTGTAGTTGATAATTCAATCAAATAATTCTCTTCTCTTTTTTTAGTCAAAAAATATATTGCGGTATGGACATCAGCATCTTCAAAAACTTGCTCTTCTGTAACCATTACTCTTTCTAATTTCAACCTATTAATAAGAAATCTTCTTAAGTTATTTGCATAAACGTTGTTCAATAATGAGCTTGGAGCAATAAAGTTTATACGCCTTTTCTCACTTATCAACTTTGCACTTAGCTGAAAAAATAAATGGAATAAATCTATTTTAAAATCTGCGATTGGGTAGTTTCTCCTCATCACTTCAATTTCTTTTTCGGGTGTATTATGTGGTTGAATCATTTTGTATGGCGGATTCCCAATCACTACATCAAATCCTGTATAATTTCCCTGATCATCCAATACTTCCGGGAATTCAAAGCGCCACTCAAAGGCTTCGCGGTAAAAAGCTCCGGCTTCTTCCTCGGCTTTTTGTTCTTCCAAATTCGTTACTTTTTTCTGCTGTGCAGTGAGTTCCTTTTTGGTGGCTTTTCCACCGCCAAACAAATCCTCATTTTGCATCAATTCTAACTTGCCCCGTTCTTTACTCAGCTTTTTGTTTATGGGCTTGTTGTTGAGTAGCGTTTCGCTGTATTCGGCTTTTATGTCGTCTATCAGTTTTTGCAGGCGCTGTTTTTCATTCCTGTCCCGGGTTTCCTTGTAATTCTTTACCGCTTGTTTGTAGTCCTCCAGCGAGTGTTCGCTTTTCTTAAAAATAGCGGTGAGGTCTTCGTCCAAGCCAAACCGGCTAACCAGTGAATTTCCCTGTTTTATGTTAATGTCTATGTTAGGGAGTACTTCGAGCTCGGAGTATGGCACATATTCTTCTTTCGAAGCATCTACTTTAACTTGATCTGGAGACTGTACAGGCTTGGTAGCCTTTTCAGAAGATCCTGAAACAAGTTCAGGATGACGGTCGTTGATAGTGAGGTTTTCTTTGTAGTAAGCGTGCTTTAGCAATTCAATCCAAAGGCGGAGGCGACAGATTTTTACCGAATTCGGATTGATATCTACTCCGAATAAACAGCGTTCAATCAGAAATCTCTTTTCATGGAACAAGGCTTGTTGAATGCGTTGGCGGTCTTTCCCCGCGTGGCTTCGTTCAACAATCTCGTTTTTCCATTCATGATTTACTTTGTACTCAAACAATTCGCCGTTATATTCAATCGCCAACTCATCGTTTTCAACTTCGA
This sequence comes from uncultured Balneola sp., assembly GCA_963975485.1. Lineage (GTDB taxonomy): Bacteria > Bacteroidota > Rhodothermia > Balneolales > Balneolaceae > Balneola. The sequence goes on from CAXBHO010000077.1 coordinate 15,773, forward strand.
TATCCAAATGCGGAATTCGCTTCCCTTCCACATCGCAGAGCACTTTGAGTTCTGCTTTTATCGCTAATAATTCATTTAAGCAACTCACTAAAAAGTGACCGGACCCCACCGCAGGATCACAAATAGTAATGGAATTAATGACCGCATTTACCTCTTCGAGCGATTTACTTTCAACTTTCCTGTGCAATTCATCGAACTCTTTACAGTCCCAATCAAAGGCTTCGTTCAGTTTATCAACCACCGATTTACGGAGTGTTTCTCTCGCCATGTATTCGGTAATAAATCCCGGAGTAAAGAACGAGCCGTCTTTGTAGCCATTAATTTTTTCGAAGATCAATCCAAGCACAGAGGCATTTATTAGCGCTTTATCTTCGGTCTGAATCCCGCCGGAACTTTCTGCACTAAAGTTGTAGGCATCTAAAAAGCGCAGTAAATATTCTAAAGTAGTAAGTGAACCTTTTGGCGGATTAGCACTTTTCCTGAATACGCTTCGGTTGTAAATCGGCAGTGATGCTTTGTCGTCTAATCCGGAAATTTGTATGGTCGCTTTTTCTAAAGCGGTAGAATCAAAAAGGGAAGAGTTTAAATAGGGAATGTGTCCGAATCTATTTTTTAATAACTCAGGACGTTCGTTGTTTTTTAGGGCAAGTACTCTGAAAAAGAGCTTATTCAGTTCATCGTATTCATCAATGATTCCCTTAAACACCAAAAATTTGAACTTTGCGTCAAACTGATGATATGCCAACAACTGTGCTTCCAGCAGTTTTAAGAATAATACCCGATTCATCCAGGTGATTACCAGTTCCAGTGCAACACCGAATAACTGATCGTCTTCGCTATCCCCATACTGGATCTTCGCATCCCGCACTTCATTCATATGCTGATCGTACTTTAGCGTAGCAATGGTATTTTCTACTAAAGAACCCGGATTGCGGTTTTCTTTGGGTAATCGCTGAATAAGTCGTTTGCTTCCTTCTTTTACTTCTTGTAATCCCAGAATATGAAGCAATTCGTTATAAAAGCCTTTGTCCAGAGAATTACTGTCATTGGCAAAGCTTTTCTTAGTGAGATGCTCCGGGGAAAACAGTTTAAACAGAGGAATTAATTTACGATCACTTTCTTCCTCTGCTTTTGCACTCAATAGCTTTTTATAACTGTTCAGATCAGCATAAATCCCCGAAAGCGTTCCTTCTGAGCTTTTTATAAACTCTTCAAACTTACCGTAAATGAATTCTGTTTTACCGGATACTTTTCCGTCATTTTTCCATTCCTGATATGCTTTAACCAGTTTCTTTTTTGAATAAAAAAGGCGTTCAATTTCCTGCGCATCAAAAATAAAGAACTCTGTGTAGTTGGTTATTACTACCTGCTTGATGTTGTCATTTCCTTTTTGGCGCTCCTCAAAATAATAGTGTAGCGCTTCCTGAAAAGCTTTTTGATTCAGCTTGTCTTTGCTGATCATCTCTGCTTTGTTGCCGGGCCGTTTAGCTTCAATAATTACATCAACAGAAGAAGAATTAGATTTACCTGAATAAATGGCCAAATCTATTCGATCACTGGTGTTCACCAATTTTTCAGCATTGGAGTAAAAAGTGTTTTGGAGAAAGTCTTTCAGATATCCTTTGAAATGTTCTTCGCTTTCACCTTCAGCCTGCTCAAGGTTCTTAAGATATATCGTAGCCTCTTCTTTAAAAGCATCTAAATCAGCACGCTTAATAGCCACTTTAAGATATGCTTTATTAATACCCTGCCGAACCGTCTTTGTCTGAAAGTTGATCATCTTCTCCTTTTATTTTCAAAGGATTATAGGGAAAGCAAAACTCAGTAGAAAGGAATGCTAGTAAAAGTTTGGTATTTGAAGGTTATTCTTTTGAATAAATCCGCTGTCTTGACCAAACAGAATGGAGGAGGGATTGATTTATAAATGCCCGTTAATTAGATAGTTGCTATTCTGTACCGTTGACCTTCAATTTAACAAAAAAGGGATTGTGAAGCGCTTAAGAAGTCCTTACCTTTAAGGCTCTCAATAATTTATTGACATGCACCCGTAGCTCAATTGGATAGAGTACCTGACTACGAATCAGGCGGTTACAGGTTCGACTCCTGTCGGGTGTACAAATTATAAGTCCTTGTTGCGTAAATGGTTATCGCTTCAGGGGCTTATTTTTTTATGCACTTTATAAAAGCCCGTTTTTGGATTTGGGTAACATTTGGGTAACAGAATAGATTGCATAGCCAAATTAAATGCTCTTAGATATGCGATTTTTGAGCGTGCAAACCTTATTCTCTTCTTTAACTGATAAAAATTTAGAAAATACTTTACATATTCAGAAAACATGTAAAGAAAATGGGTTTTTTTTTGCATATTAATTCAATGCAACAACAAATTAGAATTTAGTTTACATGTAATGAAACCCGAACCGCAAGAGTGGACATGGAAGCCACTTCCCCCCAATGTAGATCTGGAAACCCCTGAAATACTAAAAGCTGCTTTAAATGCTCAACGTTTTTTATCTGAGTTGAAGGGAATTTCACAAACCATACCTAATCAGGGTATTATCCTTAATACACTTCCTCTTCAGGAAGCTAAAGACTCTTCCGAAATCGAAAATATTGTAACTACTCATGATGCTTTATACAAAGCAGACTTAGAGACTAATGATAAAATCGATCAGGTAACAAAAGAAGTACAGCGATACGCAAAAGCTCTTTCTATTGGGTTTCAATTAATAAAAGAGTACGAAATACTTACCATTCGGCACATCATAGCCATACAGCAAGTACTGGAAGATAATGACGCAGGAGTAAGAAAATTACCCGGAACTAAACTAACTAATCCAGCAACAGGAGAAATAATATTTATTCCTCCTCAAAGCAAAGATGTAATTGATAAAGCTCTTGATAACCTAGAAAAATATATCAATGATGATGATTTATCGCCTATACACCCCTTAATTAAAATGGCTGTGGTTCATGTTCAATTTGAAAGTATTCACCCTTTTTATGATGGAAACGGTAGAACTGGCAGAATTATAAACATACTATATCTTGTATTGAAAGGCTTACTCGACATTCCTGTACTTTATTTAAGCCGATTTATAGTTCAAAACAAACCAGATTATTATAGGCTCTTGCAAAATGTACGAACTGAAGGAGATTGGCACTCATGGGTTTTATACATGCTTGAAGGAGTAGCTGAAACCTCTAAACAAACTATTTCAGTAGTTACCGGAATACGAGAACTTATGCTGGATTACAAACACCGGATAAGAAGTGAATACAATTTTTACAGTCAGGACTTAATTAATCATCTTTTCAAACATCCTTATAGCAAAATTGAATATCTGAGAACCGATCTTAAAGTTAGCAGACCAACAGCTACAAAGTATCTGGATGAATTAGCTAGTGGAGGGTTTTTAGTTAAGCTTAAACAAGGCAGGGATAATTATTACCTCAATACTGCTTTGCTTAAACTACTAACAGGCGAGGGAATTTAATAGCTTCTTAGAAAACGGTCTTTTGAGAATGAAAAACAGGCATTTTGAAGCGCCTATCCAATTTCATAGCAGATTCTGATTTTTTTTATCGAATACAAAAAGTAATTTCTTCTACCATGGTAAAGGACTCTTCCTCTTACCGTGTTTAAAAACTCTTAAATCTTAGGTTTTATGAGGTTTTCTATACAATTAGCTCAACTTCCGCAAAAGTATAAATAGTGCTTGTATATGGCGCATGTAGTTG
>CAXBHO010000078.1:0-19322 GCA_963975485.1 uncultured Balneola sp.
AATGAATCAAACTAAGAAAAACAAAAACGCTGTCCTATGAACCTAGACCACCACTCACAGAGATGATTGGTAGCTCTCTACTAAGTGGAAACCAAATAAGAAAGGACGCTAATATTGAGCTGATAAAACCTAAAACCAGTACAATGAAAATTTTCTCTGAATGCGAATCGAATATTTCATTAAAACTATTTAGTAGAATATGCTTCAAAGTTGTTTCCGGTTAAAATAAAAAAGGCTATGCAAAAGCACAGCCTTAAATTTAAATTATATCAATTAAGATTTAGAAATAAACGGATGCAGAAACTCTGGCAGAAGTGAAGAAATTATTCGCTGAATCTCCGGCTCTTATACCTAGATTTGCATCTGTACTTAAACTAAAATTGGAACCTAGAAAGTATTCAGCTCCATAGCCTATTCCAAAAGTAAAGTCTGTGGCGCTTCCACCTGTATCAAAAGACTGGTTCCTGAAACCTAGATTGCCTGTTACATAAGTACTTAGTGATTCAATAGTAGATGTGTAATATCTCGGAATAACTGCAAAACCAATAGTATTTGTACCACCATCTACAGTATTTATTGTAAGTGCAGGTGCAATAGAAAGGTTTTCATTTAACTGGTAAGGAATCTCAATAGCAACTTGAGAACCAATTGATGACCGGATTCCAATTGATCCTTCATCAGGTGTTGTTTGTGCAAATGTAGCTGTAGTTAATGCTACACATATAAAGATGATGAAAGTTATTTTAGTAGTTGTTTTCATTGTATGTCCATGATTAATTATAAGTATGTAATCTTAATAATTACTTATAAATTACGCAAATGTTCCAACTATTTATTGCAAAAAGAAAGAGATCTTGTGAAAACAGGATCTCCAAGTCAACAATGCTAAGCTATATTATTTTTCTAAACCGTAGATTTCAGCTACTTGATTATAATTTCTATAGTCTAAACTTTTGCCTCTTACGATTAGTGACGGAGGGATAGCAATTACTCGCAATATATCTCCATCAAAAAGATCTTCATTTACTTCGTTGTTATCAGCAACCTCACCTTCCAGCAAAAGATCAAAACTATTGATATCGAATACATAACGAAGATTTACTAAATCATTCTCAAAAGGGGTACTAAATGGAAGTGCATGCCAAGACGTTGTTCCTTCAAATTGCAAGTATCCCTGAACCAATCCTTCATCAACAGTGCTTTCGTCCAGAATATCCCATTCAAACTCATTGATCGATACAAACTCATCAACCACATCAAAATCATCTGCAAAGATGGTACTTGTGCTGGAATAGATTTGAACGCCATCAGCTCCATCGGCACCCCTTGGGCCTCTGGGACCTTCGTTTGCAATTGAACAAGCCTGAAATAGCAATATGCTAAGGAACACAATTAGAGTAGATTTTGATTTTTTCATGATGATCTCCGTTAATTTTATGGCTTCTTTTTAAAGCCTGAACGAATATATAGAACAGGAAATAAGAAGTCTATCACATGTTTGGGCTAGGCAATTGATGCGATATTTTAGGAATGAGAAGTGAGAAGTGAGGAGTGAGAATAAAAACCAGCGATCAAAATCAGCGAAATCAGTGATCAGAATTAGTGATCAAAATCAGCGGTCAAAAAAAATCTGACTCAGTTAAGAACCAGAGCAGTGAAGAGCTAAAATGTTTTTAAAATATCATTGTGTGAAGTACATAATAGCAGCAATTACCATAAAGTTGATGATGCTAAGTGGGAGTAGCCGTGCCCAACCCAATTTCATAACCTGATTATATTTGAATCGAGGGATTGTCCATCGAACCCAAATAAATACAAAGCACCAGAAAACAACTTTCACTGAGAATACACCCACATCCAGAATTCCTTTTAAGATGTAATTCATTTCAGGTAGCCAAGCATCTGCAAACGGTAGGTGATAGCTTCCAAAGAAAAAAGTGGTAATTAGAATACTTCCAATAAATACGTGCATGTATTCAGCTAGGAAAAACATTCCGAACTTCATAGAGCTGTACTCGGTATGGAAACCACCAACTAGTTCTTGCTCTGCTTCCACAAGGTCAAAAGGAGTACGGTTAGATTCCGCAAAGGCACAGATAATAAAGATGATTGCTCCAAGAGGGTTAACAAAGAAATTCCACCACATTGATTGTGATTCTGCAACATCGATTAAACTCAGAGAACCGGTCATTAATATTACAGAAGCTACAGCCATTCCCATAGGAAGCTCATAACTGATCATTTGTGCAGCAGCTCTTAATCCACCTAATAAGGAATATTTACTGTTTGATGCCCAACCTGCCACGGTAACTCCATACACTCCAAGTGAAGCCACTGCTAGTATATATAAAACAGCGATATTGATATCAGTAACGTATAAACCCGTTCCAAATGGAATTACAGCCACAGATAACAGCGCAGTGATAACCGGAATCATTGGAGCAATGGCGTGCAGTTTTTTATATCCGTGAGTTGGAGTAACATCTTCTTTAAGAAGTAGTTTTAAGACATCTGCCATAGGTTGCATCAGCCCAAAGGGCCCAACACGATTTGGTCCCACACGGTTTTGAATGAAAGCAGCAATTCTACGTTCTGCATACACCAAAATTGCTGCAGAGTTTAAATAACTGATCATTCCAACACCAAGAACAATAGCCCAAACGGGGATAGCCAGAGGTCCGATTTCAAGTATAGCTGGATTCATTATGCTGATACCTCTTCTTTAGTCATTCCCATTAGTTGGATTCCGTTTTCATCGTCCATTCGTTCAAAATCAACTTCTTCAAAGGTTGAAACTGAAGCAGCAATTTCGTTCATAATTTCTCTGGAAGTACCAAATTCAACATTCAATCCAAGTCGTTTGCTCAAATTGTTCATTAGCTCCCAAACTGTAGTACAATCTATTTTATTGTCTTCGTTTACCCAATTATCAAAGTTTGTTCCGTAGCGATCTAAGCGTCCTTCAGACATCTCAAGATCTAATTTACGGTGTGTATATTTTGTTTCTTTAGCAGGTAAAGAACGTTGAATTCTGCCTTCCACATTCACATAACTTGCTGCATGTTCAGCAATACAAGTAATCGGAATCACCAAGTCTGTAGCTTTTGATGTTTCCGTGTTATTGGTTGCAAGATTGATAACAAATGGTTTTTCGAAATCTTTAGCTTTTAAAACTCCCCGCTCTATCAACTCATCATTTAGCAATACTACAACTTTAGCTGATTTGATGACTGCTTTTAAATCTTTATTCGAAGTTTCTGAAAACCCAAGAGCTTTAACTCCGTTTGTATTCGGAGCCTGATCGTCTGTTAATAAGAAATCATCTCCAAAACCTTTCTTAACATCAGGGGAGAAGTAAAAATTATTAACTCCCCAGGTGCTGAATGTCTTCATTAATGCATAATTCTCTTCAACTGATGCATGAGCAGAACCGATTACTAATACATCTTTTGGTTTAACACCTTCAAGAGTTTCTGCAAAAGTTTCAATCGCATTATTCCAGGAAGTTTTTATCTGATTGTCAGCATCAGCTTTAATAGAAGGTCTTGAAACTCGGTTTTCGTTGAATTTTCTGTACGCTCCACGAGCGGCATCCGGCATCCAATGTGTATTAACATCTTTATTATATCTTGGAGTGATTCTTAACACGATATTATCTCGTGTCCAAAGATCTACATTTGTTCCTTTGCCACCGGTTATATCTAAACTTGGTGTTTGGTTCATTTCCCAAACTCGGGCTTTGAATCTAAAGTCGGTAGAAGTAAGCGCTCCAACCGGACAAATATCTACCGTGTTTATAGAATATGCATCATCAAATTCCGTTCCCGGAGCCGTAATCGGGTAATTCTTGTCGCCACGAGAAGTGATGGTAAGCTGGTGTGTTCCTGATATTTCTTCCGTAAATCTAACACAACGTGTACAGTTGATACAGCGCTCAGCATCTAGAGTAACTCGTGGGCCGAGTTCTACTCTTTTCGGTTTATGAACTTTCTTAACTTCAAAGCGTGATCCTTCAGGTCCGTACTTATACGTTTGAATTTGAAGCGGGCATTCACCGGCCTGATCACAAATCGGGCAATCCAATGGATGGTTGATCAGAATCAACTCCATGGTGTCTTTTTGAGCACGTGCTACTTCTTCACTGGTTTCTTGCGTATGAACAACCATTCCGTCTGTCATTTCCGTGCTACAAGAAGTCTGCATTTTTGGAAACCAACGAATTTCTCTTTCGCCATTCTCGTCTAACTCATATTCACCTGTTTCTCTGTCTTTAACAGGGGTTCCAACTTTAACAAAACACTGGCGACAATTGGCGGGTACACTCATTTCAGGATGATAGCAGAAGAAAGGAACTTCTTTACCATTATCTAAAATGAATTGGAGCAATTTCGGTTTGCCCTCAAATTCGTATCGTTCACCGTCTATAAATATTTCTGGCATCTTATGATTGTTGATTTTAACCACAGAGGTCACAAAGTATCTTTCCTCTGTGTTCTTTGTGGTTATTTATTAAGCAAGTGCATACACACTTTTTTTGCATTTTGCTTCAAATTCGTCTCTAAATCTATTAATAGTATTGCGTACAGGCCAAGCTGCTGCATCTGCAAGAGCGCAAATTGTGCGACCTTCCATCTGTGAGCAGATATCTATTAATAATTCCAAATCTCTGATTTCGCCTTCTCCATTTCTGATCTTCAATAAAATCTTTTCTAACCAGCCTGTTCCTTCACGGCATGGAGTACATTGTCCACAAGATTCATGATGATAGAAGTGAGAAATCCTCCAAAGCATTTCAACCATGTCCGTATCTTCATCCATAACGATCATTCCAGCTGTTCCCATCATGGAACCGGCTTCACGCAACGAATCCGCATCCATATTCACACCTTCAAGCGCATCAGCACGAAGAATAGGAGTGGAAGAACCACCCGGAATTAACCCTTTGAGTTTCTTGCCGTTTCTCATTCCGCCGGCAACTTCGTTAATCAAAGTCATAACAGGTATTCCTGTTGGGAGTTCGTACACTCCCGGGCGATTCACATGTCCGGAAATTCCATATAGGACAGGTCCTGGATGAGTTTCAGCTCCAATTCCGGTAAACCAATCAGCGCCATTTTTAATTACTAGCGGCACACATGAAAGTGTTTCAATATTGTTGATGGTAGTTGGGCGTCCCCATAATCCTTTTTGAGCAGGGAAGGGAGGTTTTACACGAGGATATCCACGCTTACCTTCCAGAGATTCCAACATAGAAGTTTCTTCTCCACAAATGTAAGCACCTGCGCCGTCTGTAATATGAAATTCAACATCAAAACCGGAACCCAAAATGTTCTTACCGATAAAGCCTTTGTCATAAGCGTCTTTCAGTGCTTTCTCCATCATTACGATCCAAGAGCGATATTCACCACGAATGTATACATAAATAGCAGTACACTGCATAGCGTATGCTGCAATTAAAGCGCCTTCGATAAACAGGTGTGGATTATATTCAAAAATTTTGCGGTCTTTAAAAGTACCAGGCTCAGATTCATCACCATTACAAGCGAGATATCTAGGACCGCCATCAGGTTTTGGCATGAACGACCATTTAAGTCCGGCATTAAATCCCGCCCCACCACGACCACGAATATTAGCGGCTTTTACTTCATTAACTACTTTTTCCGGGTCCCAATCATTAGATAAAACTTTCTTCAACGACTCATAGCCACCGTTTTTGGTGTAAACATCAATCTCATGAAGATTTGGTATATCAGGAATGATTACAGGAGTATATGATTTCCAATCGAACGACATTTCTTAACTCCTTTCCGTGTGTTGCGGCATACCAACCGATTCAAATTCAGGTATTTTATCAGCTTTCAGGCTCTCTATCACATCGTCTAATTTTTCTTCCGTGAGGTTATTTACATAAACGTCATTGGTGATCTGCATCATTGGTGCGTAACCACATGCGCCTAGACATTCTACAGATTGAATGCTGAACATCCCGTCTTTAGTTGTTTCACCAGCTTTAATACCAAGCTTTTTTTCTAAATAGTGAAGCATATCATATCCACCACAAAGTTGGCAGCTTGTTGTAGTGCAAACATCCAAAACATACTTGCCCATTTTCTCTTTATAATACTGAGTATAGAATGTTGCTACACCATGTACATGAGAAGCCGGTAAACCTAAAGTTTCGGCAACTAAATGCTGAACATCGGGTTCAACGTGACCAAATCTGCGTTGGGCAACCCAAAGGGTAGGCAACGTTGCCGGCATTACCTCCGGAAACTTCGCTTTGATCGTTTCAATTTCTTTTAAATCTTCTGGGGTGAATTCGTAGTTATTCGCCATTATTTATCTGCTTCTCCCATTACAGGGTCAATCCCACCAATGATAACTACTGTATCGGCAATCATTTCTCCATCGAGAATGTTTTCGAGTACCTGTAAGTTACGGAAAGAGGGAGCGTTAATTTTAATTCTCCAAGGATGGCCGGTTCCATCACTTTGAATATAATATCCTAATTCACCTTTTGGTGATTCAACCGCGTGGTAACATTCGGCACCTGCGGGTGGACAAATTCCGGTGTCAGTCATCATAAAATCGTGAATCATACCTTCCATTGAATAGTACACTTCATCTTTAGAAGGATAGGCTTGTTTCGCATTGTTGGTACGAATAGGACCTTTAGGCATTTTATCTAAACACTGTTGGATGATCCGAATACTTTCTTTCATTTCTTCCATTCTAACAAAATAGCGAGCTAAATTATCACCTTCCATACGAGTAGGAACCTCAAATTCTACTTCATCATACTTTGCATAAGGGCTAATAATACGTTGATCAACAGCAAAACCAGACGCTCTTAGCACCGGTCCGGTAGCTCCAAGGTCTAACGCTTTATCCGTTTCTAAAACACCGACATTTTCGTTTCTATCGATGAAGATTCTGTTACGGTCTAAAAGTCCATGCCAGTCTTTAAGCTCTTTAGGAAACTGAGTGATAAACTCTTTAATAATGGCGGAAGCATCGCTTGTTAAGTCGTTGGCAACGCCACCAATTCTGGAATGGGAAACAGTAAATCTGTGTCCGGCAATTTGATCCATAACATCATAGATTTTTTCACGCTCTCGGAAAGTCCAGATAAAGAATGAAATTGCACCTGCATCCATTACCATCGTTCCCAACCATAGAAGGTGAGAAGATATACGTGCAAGTTCACATCCGATCATTCTTATATAATGCGCACGATCCGGAACTTCAACGTTAGCAATTTTTTCAACCGCAGTACAAAGAGCAACATTATTGCTGTAAGGGGAGAGATAATCCATACGATCAGTGTACGGCATAAACTCTTGGTAGGTTTTATTCTCTGCAATTTTTTCAACGCCTCTGTGCAAATAACCAATATCGAGTTTTGTTTTCTCGATGGTTTCACCGCGTAACTGAAGCACTAATCGAAGTACACCATGAGTTGCAGGATGCTGAGGTCCCATATTCAGGATCATTTTGGCATTTAACGGATCATCGATATCAACGTCTTCAATAGTCGTGTGTTTATCTTCAAGACTTTTGTAAATGCTTCGCTGATGCTTTACCTGAAACTGGGGATTAACTCTGCTGTTTATGTCTGTTACTTTCATCTGCCTTACTCCGTATCTGGTGTTGTGTTAGGCAATTCAAGAGATCCCGGAATTCCTAAAAGTGGAAACTCTTTTCTTAGGGGGAAATATTCAAAATCTTCCGGCATAAATATTCTTCTCAAGTCTGGATGATTTTCAAATTTCACTCCGAACATGTCATATACTTCCCGTTCGTTCCACCCGGCAGATTTCCAGACTGAGGTTACTGATTGAACGGATGGATTTTCTTCAGGAGCTCTAACTTTTACAAATAATCGAGTTTGTGTTCTTAGATTCATCAAATTGTACACAACTTCAAAACGTTCATTAGTAGTATAGCGATCAATGCCAAACACATCACATAAAAAGATGAAATGCTGCTTTTCTTTTAAATATTTACAGATCTCAACGATTGAATCAGCTTCAACTCTTACAAAGGTATCTCCGCTACTTTGGTATACTTCAATAAGCGTATCAGAAAAAAGTTCTGTTAAACCATCTACAACTGATTGTAAAGTTTCGTTTAGTTCTAAACTCATGGACTAGGTATCTAAAAGAACGGAATGTTCTGTTTTAATTTTGTCTTGAATTTTCATCAATGCATGAATCACAGCATCTGGTCTTGGAGGGCAGCCGGATACGTAAGCATCAACAGGTAAAAAATTATCCACTCCCTGAACCACTCCGTAACATCTGTGCATTCCTCCGGTGGAAGCACAAGCTCCCATTGCGATACACCACTTTGGATCGGGCATTTGATCCCAGATTCTACGAATTGCGTGAGACATCTTATAGGTTGTCCATCCTGCAACAATCATTACATCGCTTTGGCGAGGAGAGAAGCGGAAAACTTCTGATCCAAATCGGGACACATCATACTTTGGCCCTGCAAATGCCATCATCTCGATTGCACAACAAGCCAAACCCATTGGCATTGGCCAGGCTGAGTTTGCGCGGCCCCAATTAATTAATTTATCTAAGCGGGTTGTTAAATAACCTTCACCAAGTGCGGATTCAATTCCCATGATTAAACTCTAAATTTTGTTTGTTTTAAGATCCCAATCCAATGTACCTTTCTTAAGTGTGTATAAAAGCCCGATCAGAAGTATAGTTATAAATACCATCATCGAAATGAACGTTCCAAGTCCGAGATCTAAATATCTAACCGTCCATGGATAGATGAAAACCACCTCAAGATCAAACACGATAAATTCCATAGCAACTAAGTAGAAACTTATTGAATGCCTTTCCCGAGCTTCTCCTACGGGATCCATCCCACTTTCGTAAGGATTGAGTTTGTGCTTATTTGGGCGGTAAGGTCCAAGAATTCTTGATAAAACCATTAAAAGAAGCGCTAAACCTGTAGCGATACCAACAAGAATTAGAATAGGAAAATAACTGTCAAGCATAGATTTATTAAGTCACGTTTTATGAGCTAAAAGTTAGCTTCAATGTTTGGCAATGTCAATGAAATCGGGTGTGAATATAGGCTTAAATTTACTTTTTATGAGGATGAATTTTTATTAAGATTAATTCTAAATAAAATAACCTCGAAAGCTGTTCAATTCAGTTTAAGACTTTCATAAAAAACCGTACATTAAAATAGCAAATAAAAAGGTTATCGCTTGAAGAAAGTAAAAATGGAAATTTTAGGATTATCAACCAGCCCAAGTAGTGGAGGGGCGTATGCGTTGATTCTATCCGAGGCGAGTGGTTACCGTAGGCTACCCATTATAATCGGTTCTTTTGAGGCTCAGGCAATAGCTTTAGAATTGGAGAATATTAAACCACCAAGACCGATGACCCATGATCTTCTTAAAAACTTGGTTCTTAGTTTTAATACTGAGGTAAAGTTTATCTTTGTTAATGAACTTTCTGAAGGCACATTTTATGCACAAGTAGTTTTTGAGCGAGAGGGAGAACTCGTAGAATTAGATGCCAGACCAAGCGATGCAATTGCATTAGCAGTTCGGTTTGGATCTGATATTTTTGTTGCTGAGAGTGTACTTATCGAAGCCGGAATTTCTACTGAGCCTGATTCAAAGACCTTAGAAGAAGCGTTAAGTGTGGATATGGAAGAGCCGGCTAAAAAAGGACTTTCAAGATTAGAAGAGCTCAATCAAGAGTTGAAGAAAGCAATTGAAGGCGAGGATTATGAAAAAGCGGCTAAGATCCGAGATACTATTCAAAAATTAAAGGCCAATTAGTGACTAAGGAAACTTACTCGTTCAAAACACTTCCATTCTCGAAGTTATTCAAATCTTATGTTCATGAATTTTCCACACTAAAGGATTTTTATTCAGTTAATCCTTTTGATGAGAGCGATATAAAGGGAAAAGCTTCATCAGTAAAAAAAATAAAATCACATTCTGAGTATATACCTGCTCTTGAGGACTTACATGCTCAATTAGGAATATCACAAAACGAGCAACTGCATAAATTAGCTAAAGATGATTCTTTAGTTATAGTAACAGGACAACAATTAGGAGTTTACGGCGGGCCACTTTTTACGGTTAACAAAACCATTTCAGCTATACTTTTAGCAAAAGAATGGGAAAAGAAGTTATCAAGACCGATTGTTCCGGTTTTTTGGTTAGCTGATGAAGATCATGATTTTGAAGAAGTTTCCTGGTTTGGTATTCCGGGTAATGAAGAGTTTTCTAAGGTTGAGTATAAAGAGAATTCAAAGGATGAGATGGTATCTGATATTCCAATAACTTCATCTATTAAAGAACTTAAAGAATCCATTAAAGAAGAAATGTTTGAGACGGATTTTTCAAACGATCTTTGGGCTTTATTTGATTCTTGGTACGAAGAAGGGGTTACTTTTGGAAAGGCATTTGCTCAGATGATGGACGAATTATTTGGCAAATATGGATTATTAATTGTGGGGAGTAATTCGAAAGCAATAAAAAGTTTAGTTGCGAACAGTTTTAAATCATCCATCGAGAATGCATCTGAAATCAATAATTCTTTAAAGAAACAATCTGAGAAACTTAGCGATGAATTCCATCAGCAGGTTGTTCTTGGAGATTCCAATCTTTTCTATATCGATGAAAAGAAAAAGAGGATTAAGATTGAACTTAATGGTGATAATTGGAAAGCCGGTGATCAAACTTGGAGTAAAACTGAATTAGTTAAACTGATAGAAAGCAATCCGGAGCAATTTTCACCAAATGTATTTCTTCGTCCGGTTATTCAGGATCAGTTACTTCCAACGCTTGGTTATGTAGCCGGCCCGGGTGAAGTAGCATATTACGGACAAATGAAAGAGTTGTATCCGCATTTTGATCTTGAGATGCCCGTCATATTTCCACGTTTTAGTGCTACACTAATTGAATCAGGAATTGATCGAATTCTCGATAAGATCCCATTTGAATTTCATAGATACGGGGAAAGAATTGAAGATCTTGAGAAGGAATATGCAAAGCGATCAGAGTCAACGGATGTGGAAGCTTTATTTAACGAATGGAAAACAGGAATTGAATCTATTTCTGAAAAGCCAACGGAAGTAATTAAAGAGATCGACGGTTCTTTAGGAGGATTAGTAGGGAAGACGGTCTCCGGGTTTGAAACCGAACTTGATAAGCTTAAAGGCAGAGTTTATCGATCCATAAAACAGCAAGAGCAAACACAGCTTCAACGAATACGAAAAATAAAAGCACAACTTTATCCGGATAATGGTTTACAAGAGCGCATGGTTTCGTTTATGTATTTCATGAATAAATATGGAATTGATATCTGGGATGAGCTTATTGCTGAACTTGAAAAAGAGCCTCTTCAATTAGATAAACATCATCTTATACGATTGTAATGTCTGTTTCTGATAAAAAAACAGAGTTAAGATCTAAGCTTTTGACGAAAAGGAGTTCGATTTCGGATGATGATTGGAACCTTAGATCTCTTGAGATTATCGAAAATCTAAAAACTCTCAAAGAGTTTCAATCTTCATCGACTATACATTCTTTTGTGTCGATGAATGACAGAAAAGAAGTAAACACTCATGAGTTGATTAAAGAACTGTTGGGTTTAAATATAAAAGTGATTGTTCCCATTGCTGATTTTAAAACCGGAGAACTTCAACATTCCATACTCACAACTTTTGATGACCTAGAACCCAATAAGTGGGGAGTACTCGAGCCATTAAATGCAGATTCTGATATTGATGATATTGATATTATACTAGTTCCTTTGCTGGCGGCAGACAAAAAATTTAACCGGCTGGGTTATGGAAAAGGATTTTATGATCGATTTTTAAAATCAACCGATGCGATTAAAGTTGGGTTATTATTTGATGATTTTATTCTTCAAAAAATCCCGGTTGAAGACTTTGATGAGAAATTGGATATTTTAATCACAGAAAAAAAGATTTTAAGGCGAAACAATCGCTGATTGGTTGCGTAGTGGCACACAGGAGAATTAAAAAAATGGCAGAACAAACTCGACAAAAAACCGGATCTAAAACAGGCTCAGCAACTCTTGAGTTTGAAGATTTTGAATTGCAATCCGCAATGCAAGACTTTTTAAAAGAAGAACCCAAAGAAGATGGAAAAGGAGTGTGGAATTTTTCAACCTTCGCAGGATTAGGAATGCTTTTTATTGCGTTCACTTTTCTTCTTCAATTAGTGGGTTTCCCAATAGGACAAGGACTTTCAGGATTTGCTCAGGAAGCTATTGGCGCTTTGCCCATAATTGGTGGAATTTTGGTGACCTTAGTTGGTTTTGGTTTCTTAGTAGGAGACAGAAAGAAAGAGAGAAAAGCCAAGAAAGAATCTCGTAGAAAAAGAAGACAGCAAAAGAAAAAAAATATCTATTCAGACGATATACACGGTGCGGAAGAATTTACAAGTACATTAAATAACAACTTAGATTCTTCAAGTAAGTCATCAAGCTCTTCAAGTTATAATTACGATAATTTCGGATATCGCCATGCAAAGCGCTTGATGAAATCAAGAACAAACAAAAAAATTGCCGGAGTGTGCGGTGGTTTGGCAAAATATTTCGGTTTAAGCCCTACAGTTGTTCGTTTTATCTTCGGAGCAGTTTTTATCATGGGATGGGGAACAAGCTTACTGATTTATATTGGCCTTGCATTAGCCATGCCTAAAGAACCGATCGAAATGATGGATGATTTTGATTTTTGATCGCTGATTGGGATTGCTGATTTCGCTGATTGGGATTGCTGATTTCGCTGATTGGGATCACTGATTTCGCTGATTGGGATCACTGATTTCGCTGATTTGGATCGCTGATTTTCGCTTATTGGGAACATAGATCTGGTTAAGCTTCTTCCCGAATTTATCCATTTCACAACCACCCTTTTTGCAGGTCCATCCTCCGTAAAGAAACTGCGTTTCGGTTAGAGGTTTTCGGAATAGAGGTTGCTTCGTATTACAATTTGGGCATTTTACCCTTTTAAACCTGAGTTCCCACAAAGTGATGCCCTCGGCAGCTTCTAACCTAAGCTAAAAATAACGTCACCTTCTCAAGTCAGACAAGGGGTTGCAACCCCTTGTCTGACTTGAGGATGTTTTCATCTTTCACTTTCAGACAAGCATTGAGTTCATCGATCTATTCCTCATTCCAATAGATTTGAAACAGCTTTTCTAATTCAGGTGGACAGAGGGCTACGACAATTCATGGCTGTAAATACACTAGCTTTATTTAAGATAATTCAAAGTAACTTGAGATTAAAATTCTTCTTAAATTCAATCTATGCTAATTACATTTGAAGGAATTGATGGAAGTGGTAAATCAACGCAGATTTCTCTTCTTAAAGATAAAATTATTGAATCAGGTAAAGAAGTCGAAATACTCCGTGAGCCCGGTGGCACAGATATCTCTGAACTCATTAGAGGGATGTTGCTAAATCCTGAAATTGAAATTGATCCTGTTACAGAGCTCCTTTTATTTTCGTCAGCCCGATCACAATTAATTGCTGAGAAAGTAAAACCTCTTTTAGCAAATGATACTGTGGTGATTTTAGATCGATTCTATGATTCTACTACTGCATATCAAGGGTATGGACGAAGAAGCTTACCGATTGATCAAGTTCATCAAATAAATAGAGTAGCGTCTCATGGCATTGCACCGGATATCACTTTTTATTTAAGATTGAGTTTAGAGGAATCTTTTAAAAGAACAGCACACATGCAGAAAGATCGTATGGAGCAATCCGGGATAGAGTTTTACAAAAATGTGGTTAAAGGATTTGATGAGCTTTCTAAATCAGAAAAGCGTTTTGTAACTATTGATGCTTCAAAAAGTGTAGATGAAGTTCATAAGGTGATCTTATCTAATCTTGCACTTTAATCACATCTTTAAGTGTAGGTTTCAGCCAGTAGAAAAGGCTGGGCAGCACAACCAGATCTGCAATCACAGCAACGAAAATAGTGGAAGAAATAAGAATCCCCATTAATGTTGTGGATGTAAATTCACTGGTGATCAACGTTCCGAATCCGATTAACAATATCATACTGGTAATGATGATAGCACGCCCTGTTTTTTGAGTGGTGATTTCCAGCGCATCTTCAATGTTTAAGCCACGTTTTAATTCTATTCTTAATCGCGCTAAATAATGAATGGTATCATCTACAGCTATACCAAATGCAATGGTAAATATCACAGCAGTTGAGGGCTTAATATCGACACCTAAAAAGCCCATAATGCCTGCTACAACAACTAAAGGCATAATATTGGGTATCAATGAAATAAGTACCATTTTGAAATCTTTGAACAGAAATGCCATTAAAATAGAAATACAAATAAATGCTAAACCGATACTTGAAGCAAGTGAGTAAACCATTTTACCAACCAAGTTAGCACTCAATATGGTAGAGCCTGTGATAGTCACGGTTTCATTTTCAAAATTCTCGTTTATATAAGATTGGACGGAACCTTTTATTTCGTTGATTCTCTTTGATCCGGCATCTTCAGTTTGTGCTGCAACTCTTAACTTCTGATAATCAAAATCAGTAACATTTTCTAAGATACTGTTATCAGTGATTTCCAATAAAAGAAGATATTGAGCAATAAGGCTTTGATCGTTTGGAAGTGCAGATACCGAAGCCTCATCCGGCGACATAACTTCGTGTAATTCTTTGAGAAGAGTTGAAAAGGAAGTAGCTCGTTGAATTTCAGGGAAACTCAATAAATATTTTTGAAAATCCTCAATTCGTTGAATAAAATCAGGATTGGTAATTCCTTCGGGTTCATTTGTGTCAATGACGAATTCTAGCGGAAAAGCAGGAGCCAGATTTTCAGAAAAGAAATTGCTGTCTTGTATTAAAACGGAATCTCGGCTGACATCATCAAAAACTCGCCCATTTACTTGAAGCTTAAAAATTCCTAAAGCAATTAAAAGGCTAATCCCAAGAGTTATGTATGATATTTTTCTATAGTGCTTTTTATTAAACCCGGAAAGAGATAACAATTTGTCGCCAATCCAAGGATAAAGTTTGCCTCCGTTTTCTTTAAACACTTTTTTGATGTTTGTAATTTTTAGAATGGCAGGCAGAAACAAAATAGTGATGGTATAAGCAATCAAAACGCCTAAAGCTGTATAAATTCCAAATCTTTTCATAGGAACTACAGAGCTTGTTATTAAAGTACCAAAGCCAATAGCAGTAGTTATGCTTGTTAAAAAAGTAGCACTCCCAAGAGTCAACATCATTTCAAGAATAGCCTTGCGCTGCTTCATTCCATTTTGGACAGCATCATCAAACTTAGAGATCATATGAATGGAATCGGCAACTCCAACACAAAGTAAAATCGGAGCTATAGTACTGCTCATAATTTCCAAATAGCCACCGGTGAGAGTAATTGCAGCAACAGTAAAGAGAACCGTAAACCAAACAATCAGCATTGGAATAAATATTCCGGATATGCTTCTATATAAATACCACAACAATAAAATGATCAACACGGAAGAAAAAGAGATATAGAAAATCACTTCTTCATTTAGGATGTTTACATATTGATTTCTGAAATAGGGGATACCGGTGATCTTAAAATCTGTATTGGGATAATCAGCCAGAATGATATTCAATTCCGTAATAATGTCATTCCTGGATGCATAAGTATTATTCTCTTCATCTATTTCCAGAAAGAAAGCGGTAGTGTTAGCTTCTTTATTGATCAAAAAGCCTTCAGTAAATGAGTCGCTGGTAATTCTGCTTCTCGCTTCTTTAAGATTCGATTCCAGTGAATCAACGTCCAGAAAAGAATCAAACTTTAAGGTTCCATTATTATTGATCATTTCCTCAGCTGACCAAATACTTTGTACATCAGCAACATTTGGGATGGTTTTTATAGAATCAATAATAGCTTTGAGTTCTCTCAATTGATGTACGGTGAAAAGAGAATCCCTTTTATAGCCAACCATTATCACATTATCATCTCTCCCGAATTCATCTTCCAACAATCGATAGGATTGTACGGTTGGATCAGATTTTGGATAAAAATTTTCAAGATCGAAGTCAGTGCTGATTTTAGAAGCTGGAAAGATGGCTAACACAACCAAAATAAAAATAAAGAAAGTAATCAATATTGGGTTATTGATCACAAAGTCAGCAAATCTATGCATTTAATTGATACGCAAGTAGAGTGATAATTTAATTATTGGGATTAACTGAAATAGTAGAAAACTAATTCCAATTAAAACAATCCATCTGGAAGATGCCTTCGTATTGTAAAGTGAAATCAATCATAAATTATAACAAACATACATTATGAATTTTAAAAAAATAACCTATTCAATTTTAAGTTTAGTATTGGTAGGAACAATTATTGTATTTGCAGCCGATCATATCGATGCACCAGCAATAACCGGTACTAAAGCAGATATAACCGACTTTTACGCTTTTCAAGGCCCCTCAAGCAGTAATTTAGTATTTGTAGCTAATACTCAGGGATTAATTGAGCCATCTGCTACCGGAGATGCTGAATTTAGTGAAAACACGATGATTCAATTCAACATTGATAACGATGCTGATAATATAGAGAATCTGGTAATTCAAGTAATATTTGCTAACGGTAAAGCGTACGCTTACGGGCCGGTTGCACCATCTACTACCGGATTATCTGGTGGAATCGAATTTGATGCTGAAAACAGCGTTTCAGTTGATATAACTGAATATGGACAAACAGCACAAGTTGGAACCAGTGGAAGTATGAAGCTTTTTGCAGGACCACGTGATGATCCATTTTTCATGGATTTTGCACAATACGGTGAAATTATTGCAGGTAATGCTAGTAGTTTTAACGATCCAGGAGCAGATACATTTGCAGGTAAAAACGTGATGAGTGTTGTAGTTGAAGTACCAAAATCAATGCTTGGTAATTCTGATACCATCAATACTTGGGTTCAAGCAAGAAACCGCACTAACTAAGACAAATTTATAACACCAATTTTTAAAAAATATAGACATGAAATTTTCAAAAATATTTTCACTTTTACTTGTTGCGGGCATGATTATGACCGGCTGTAGCGATAACGATGATGGAGCAGAAACTCCAATCAGCTCTAATGCACAATTTACAACGGCTGACCAAATGGGACGTCCTGCAGTAAATACAGTATTTCTATCTTCATCTAGCAAGAACAGCTTTAATACAACAGCGCCCTCTGCACAGAACGCAGCTTTTGCCGCTGAAATGGAAACTAACCTTGCAGCTTTAAGTCCAGCTTATGCTGAGGAAACAGACGAGAATGCTCTGGGACAAAACAGAAATGCATTTATTGGTCTTTTGGCTACAGATGTATTGAATGTTAGTTTGACTAGCCCAACAACATTCTATGATGGTACTAATCTTCTTACTGGAAGAAACTTAACTGATGATGTAATTACCGTAGAATTAATTCTGATTTTCGGTGGAGAAACAGGACTATCAAATCCTGAATTCCCAGGATTATCAGATGATAATGTTGATGCTAATGACAAGGCATTTTTAAGTACATTTCCGTACTTAGCTGCTCCGTTCTAAACAGAACATACCTTATCAAAGAACCTCAATTCAGGGGTTCTTTTTTTATCTAATAATTAAAAGAGTTGATTATGTTAAAACGAATAATTTTCGGTCTGCTAGTAGTATGTTTAGGAGCTAGTTGTACCACCGAGACAAAAACTATTGTCAATAAAGAAGAGATCAATCCATTTTTAAATCAGGAATCGTTTATTGATAAAAGTGGTCTTGAAAAAACGGAAGCCGGTATTGAGTTTTGGAAAAAAGAACTGGATAAAACAGATACTCCTGTTTTCAAAATGAAACTGGCATCGGCGTATCAAGCTAAGTTTGGCATCACAAAAGATGTTGCTTATTTGGCTAGAGCTGAAGAACTGTTACAAGAAACCAATGAATTTTATAAAGGCAAGAATGCCGGAGTTTTGCAAACACTGGCTCAATTATCAATTACTAAGCACGATTTTCAAGGTGCAATTGCGTATGCAGAAAAAGCTCTCTCCGTTGGTGAGGATAAATTGCTCAGTCATATGATTATATATGATGCAAGTATGGAAACGGGGGATTTCGAACACGCCAAATATATTTTAGAAAATGAGATTACCAATAAAGCATCATTCAATTATTTGATCAGAAGATCACAATTTGAAGACTATTCCGGTAATGCATCAGAATCTATTTCAGCTTTATAAAGAGGGGTAGAAAGAATAGCTTATAGCTCAAGTCTTTCAGCTTGGGCACAAAGTAATTTAGGTGATCGCTTAGGCCATGAAGGAAATGTTCCGAAGGCTTATGAAATGTTTCTTAAAGTACTTGAACAAGAAAAATCAGGTGCTTCTTATTTGCACTCGTTGAAAGGAATTGCTTACATAGCTTATGCACACGATGGAAATCTTGAGTTAGCTCGAGAGATTTTGGCTTTCGTTTCAGAGCGTAGTATGTCTCCTGATTCATATCTAATGTTCGCTGAAATGGCGGGATATGAAGGAAATGAAGAAGAGAAGAATGAATACTTGAAAACATTTTATAATGAATCATCCAATCCAAAATATTACGGAATGTATGATGCTGAGCTAATTCAACTAGCTGCAACTGAGTTTGGAGATTTTGAAGTTGCTGAAGCATTGATTCAAAAAGAATTGACTAATCGTCCGAACCCTGTTACTTATGATCTGCAAGCTTGGGTACTATTTCATAAAGGTGAAATTGATCAAGCGCAGCAAATTCTAAATGAAAAAGTACTTGGAAAAACCTTCGAGCCGGTTCCGGCTTATCATGCAGGTGTAATTCTAAAAGAAGCCGGCGAAAATAAAAAAGCCAGAGAGCTCTTGGAATATGCTAAACAAGCTAATTTTGAACTGGGACCTGTTGTAGTAGCAGATATTGATTCAAAGATGTAACTTTAGTTGCGTGTGTTAGCACTTATCCGCCAGCTGGCGGAACACACCAAGTTGGAAATTCCGCAGGAATTTCCAAAGTAGGCGAGAACAAGCAATTACTTATAGCCATTGTTGTGCTTTCGTTATTTTTTTTGAACAGATTCATAATTATTATCTATATAGTTTATCAAAAATGATGTTTGTTCTTGGCTTTCTTTAAGGTCTTTAAGAAATTCCCTTTCTTTATATCTTTTCAAGAATAATAATCCACGAAACTTACCAGTGAAGTCCTTTTCATCTATTTCAGACCATAGAATCTTGTTATATAGAGTCCATGAATTAATTACACGAATAAATGGTATTTTTCCGAAAAAAC